>JBGSLG010000018.1:0-25766 GCA_041740815.1 Bacteroidales bacterium | reverse complement strand
TGAGGTAGACGATATAGTCGCCGTGGAGGCCTCCCCGGGGCATGACATCGGTTATGTATCCATGACCGGATTCCTTGTCATGGAACAACTCAAGAAGATAAAGATAAGGCCTGTCATCGACGAGATGAAGAAGGTCTACAGAAAGGCCAGGCCGGTCGATCTTCAAAAGTGGGAGGAGTCGAAGAAGCTTGAAGTTCACACAATGCTCAGGTCACGCAAAATTGCTGAGAGCCTGGGGCTGGCAATGAAAATTGGCGATGTTGAGTACCAGGGAGACAAGACCAAGGCCATATTTTACTACCTGGCTGAGGAGCGGGTCGACTTCCGCCAGCTGATCAAGGTTCTTGCCGAGGAGTTTCATATAAGGATAGAGATGAGGCAGATAGGAGCCCGCCAGGAGGCAGGCCGTATCGGCGGTATAGGCACCTGCGGCCGCGAGCTTTGCTGCTCCACCCATGTGACTAATTTCATGTCAGTGACCACCTCGCACGCACGCTACCAGGACCTCTCGCTCAATCCGCAGAAGCTGGCCGGACAGTGCGGCAAACTGAAGTGCTGCCTTAACTATGAGCTTGACTGCTATATAGATGCCCAGAAAGAGTACCCGTCACGGGAGGTGCCGCTGGAACTGGCAAGCGGCACCGCATACTTCATGAAGATGGAGGTTCACACAGGCATCTACTGGTATTCCACAGACCAGCGCATGGCTGTGAACATGACAGCAGTACCGGTGGCACGTGTACGCGAGATAATACAGCTCAACAGGAAAGGAATTAAACCGGACAACCTGCTGGCAATCCCTGCAAACAATACCATCGGCAAGGGCAACGACCTGCTGCTGCAAAACAGCGGACTTACCCGGTTCGAAACAAAAAGCAACCCGCGTGAAGGCAGGGGCAGGAACAAACCATTCCCAAGACGAAATGAGAAAAAGAAAATTTAGCTTACTCATTGCCGGCACGCTGCTGGCAGTCATCACCCTCTCATGTGACAGAGGCACCCTCTTCTCCGGCAACTACCAGCTCGAAGACAAGCAGTGGAGCATGTACGATCCTGCCAGGTACGCCTTCACTGTCGGGGATACTCTCAGCTCATATAACATCGCACTCTCAGTGCGTACCTCAACCGATTACCCGTACCGGAACATTTACCTCTTTGTGGTTACGGCATTCCCTTCAGGCACAACTGTCACAGACACCATCCATGCCATGGTAGCCGATGAAAAGGGAAAATGGATGGGAAGAGGCGCCGGCGACCTGCGGGAGCTGACATTACCCTATAAATCAAACGTATATTTCCCTGAAAAGGGCGAATACCATATCCGCGTGGTGCACGGTATGAGAGATACCGTACTGAAGGGTGTATATGACATGGGCATTAAAGTATCCCTGAAAGATAGTCAGGGTAAATAAGAGAAGCTTTGGCAAAGAACAAGCTGGCGCGGTGGAAGGAACTGAAAAGCTTCGATCATGTGATTGAGCCCTCATTTGAAGAGTCCTTCAGGCAAGATCACCCGCTGAAGGGCAAATGGCACAGTGACTGGTTCGGAAATAATCATCCCATAGTACTTGAACTGGGCTGCGGCAAAGGCGAATATACAGTCGGCCTCGCCGCCAGGTATCCCGGAAAGAACTTCATCGGAATAGACATCAAGGGCGCAAGGATGTGGAGGGGAGCCAAGGATTCACACCAGAGAGAACTGCCTAATGCCGGCTTCCTCCGTACCCGCATTGAGTTCACCGGATCATTCTTTGCTCCCGGTGAGGTCGATGAGATATGGCTTACCTTCCCTGATCCCCAGCCAAAGAGAAGGAGAGAGAAAAAACGTCTCCCGGCACCCTTTTTCCTGAACCTTTACAGGAGCTACCTGAAGAATAACGGCATCATCCATCTTAAGACCGACAACAGGGAGCTTCATGACTATACACTCTCAGTGGTGCATGCTAACAAACTTGAGATAATAACATCTGTAACTGACCTCTATGCAGAGATGCCAGGTGACCCGATGCTGTCAATAAGAACCCATTATGAGGAGATCTTCCTTAAACAGGGAATACCTATCACATACCTTTCATTCAGACTTCCCGATGCCAGAGAGATCATCAGCCCCATCGGCTGACAACGATGGCTTTTTCAGCCGTGTATACGATGTCGCCCGCCTTATACCTCGGGGACGCATTACGTCATACGGCGCCATAGCCAGATATCTCGGCACCGGCCGCTCGGCAAGGATGGTAGGCTGGGCGATGAACTCTTCACATACGGTTCCGGGGTTCGTTCCTGCCCACCGCGTTGTCAACCGTAACGGGATGCTGACCGGCAAGCATCATTTCGGTAATTCGTCTACCATGCAGCAACTACTTGAAAACGAGGGATTCACAGTAAAAGATGATATAGTAATGGAGTTCAGGGAGAGGTTCTGGGATCCGGCAGTCGAACTTTAGGGTAACCGAATACGTTAAGTCCTTGGAAAAAGTAATAAGTAAGCATAAGAATATCGAACAAGGAACACCGATTTTTGATTTAAGAAGTACCGGGGAGCCGCAAGCAACACTTCAAAAATCCTAAATCATCATTCCTTGTTCGTAAATCAACAGACAAACTAAACAGCAACAATCATGCATATAAAAGAAGATGTTCTCAAAGCATTGAGAATGGTTTCCCATCCTGAAAAGGGCAATGACATCGTCAGCCTCGGGATGGTGGGTGACATTTCCGTAACTCCGGAAGGGATAACCATAGTGCTTGTCCCGGAGAAGTCAAATGACCCCTTCCTCACGTCAATCAAGAGCAACTGTGTCAGGGCCGTGAAGGAGGTGCTGGGACCTGATGCAGTCATCACATCGATAGAGGTAAAACCAAGGATAGTGGTTGAAAAGACAGCCGCACCCAAAAGGGATGTGCTCCCTGGAGTGAAAAACATCATCGCCGTCTCTTCGGGCAAGGGCGGCGTTGGCAAATCAACCGTTGCCGTCAACCTGGCGGTGGCCATGGCGCGCAAGGGCTATGCCGTGGGCCTGCTTGATGCTGACATCTTCGGACCCTCGGTACCGAAAATGTTCAATGCCGAATCCTACCGTCCAGACGTACGCAAGGAGAGCGGCAATGACCTCATCATCCCCATGACTAAATACGGCGTCAGGCTACTCTCAATCGGTTTCTTTGTCAAAGGCACTGACGCGGTCATCTGGCGCGGCCCCATGGCAAGCAGTTTTCTCAAGCAACTGATCACGCAGGGCGACTGGGGTGAGCTTGATTACCTCATCTTCGACCTGCCTCCGGGTACAAGCGACATACACCTCACTCTTGTTCAGGAGGTGCCCGTCACGGGAGCAATTGTCGTGACCACACCGCAGGATGTGGCCCTGGCCGATGCCCGCAAAGGGATAGCAATGTTCCGCAGTGAATCCATCAATGTGCCGGTGCTTGGCCTCGTTGAGAACATGTCGTTCTTCGTGGCTCCCGAACTCCCTGGCAGAAGGTATTATATCTTCGGCAAGGAGGGCGGCAGCAGGCTCGCCGCCGAGACAGGCACGGAACTGCTGGGGCAGATACCTATCGTTGAGAGCATCTGCGACGGCGGCGACGCCGGGACGCCGGCGGCACTGAATGACACTGAGCCGGGGCTCGCCTTCATGACTCTGGCAGAGACAGTTGTCAGGCAGGTAGAGAAGCGCAACGCTGAGATGGAACCAACCCGCAAAGTGGAGATGAAGTGAGTCTGCTGCCGCCCCGGCCTTCTTCACCCATTTTTAGTCCTCCTTTTTCTTAACTTTGAATACTATTGGTGCGCCTGTTCAGTTATAGAGTATAAAGCCTCATTATTTGAGATTACGGCATAAAGAATACTTTGCAGCGGTGATCATAATGTTCACCCTGATTCTTGCCGGTTGTTCCGTTGAAAAGAACACCGGCGCCAGCCGTTTCTATAACTCACTGATCTCAAAATACAATATCTGGTTCAACGGCAACGAAGCCTACAAGTCGGGGGTAGAGAAGGTAAACTCATCTCACCGTGATGATTACAGCACCCTCATCCCAGTGTTTGAATATTCATCCGCCGAATCAGTCAGGGCAGCCTCCTCGGATATGGAACGGGCCGTACAGAAGGCATCCAAGGTGATAGCCCTGTACTCCATCACTGCCAGACCCGACGAGAAGGGCCGCAGGGGAGACAACTCCCGCAGCGATGAGTTCTACAACAGGCGGGAGTATAACGAGTGGGTCGATGACGCTTACATACTCATGGCCAAGGCTCAGTTCTACCAGAAGAATTTCATGGCTGCCAGGTCATCCTTCGCCTTTGCCGTCAGTATTGCCACTGACCCTGACCTCGTCACCGAGGCAGGCATATGGATGGCGCGGATACAGGCCGAAGAGGGAAACAATGCAGAGGCATCACGGTTGCTCCAGGAGATCGAAGAACCGGAAAACCTGTCCAAAGCCCTGATGTCAATGTACTACTCCACCCAGGCTGACATAGCCCTCCGGCAGAAACGGTTCGGCGATGCCATCCTCCCCCTCACCAAAGCCGTCGACTTCACAGGTGACAAGCACACGAAGGTGCGCCTCACCTATCTCCTGGCACAGGTATGCAAAGAGGCAGGAGACAATAATCTCTCCACCCGTTATTTCAGCCAGGTGATAAAGATGAACCCCTCCTATGACCTGGAATTCAATGCGGGCATCAATCTCGCCGGAGTGACGGACATATCGCATGGCGATGCTGATGATCTCATGAAATCGCTGCGCAGGATGCTTCGCGACTCCAAGAACAAGGATTACCTTGATCAGATTTACTTTGCCCTCGGTGAGCTGGAAAAACGTATGGGCAACACTGACGAGGCCCTGAAGCTCTGGTCACAGTCGGCTGCCAGCAGCACGGTGAACAGCCGGCAGAAGGCGCGTTCATACCTGGCCCTTGGCAGACACTACCTTGAGCAGCCCGAGTATATGAAAGCGTCGCTCTATTATGACAGCGCAACCTACCTGATTGATGACAAGTTCCCCGGTTATGACCTCATCAGCCGCCGTACCTCGGACCTGGGTGAGTATGCCGGATTCCACAGTGTGGTTGTCACCGAAGACAGCCTCCGCAGGGTAGCAGGTATGAGCGCCGCTGATCGTGATGCCCTCATCGCCGGCATCATCCGCTCGGTTGAGCAGGAGCAGACACAGGCGCGGAGCACCGAGGGAAGCGACAGGTACAACATGGGGCAATACTATGAGAACGAACAGCGCTCCCGCGGAGCCATCTCCGCCGAAGGAGGCTGGTACTTCTACAACCAGTCGGCCCTCACCTTCGGCCGTACAGAATTCAGACGGCGCTGGGGCGACAGGAGACTGGAAGATAACTGGCGCAGGGCGAACAAGGCCCGCGCAGCCTTCAGCAACAACTCACCTTCGGAGAACGGGGAGGAGAAGGAGAAGGCCGACAGCGCCGGAGTGGCTCCCGACAGGACCAAAGAGTACTACCTCCGCAACCTCCCGCTGACAGACTCACTTATGAGCCGCTCCGTTTCCAGGAGCGCAGGGGCACTGCTGGGTGAAGGAAAAATTCTTGCATCACGCCTTGCCGACACCCTGGCTGCTGCCACCTCTTTTGAGGAGGCCGCCCGGACAGGCAATGATGACAATATCAAGGCAGAGGCGCTCTATGAGCTCTTCCGTCTGCTCCGCATCAGCGACCCGCCACGGGCCGAGAGACGCCGGGCTGAGCTGCTGGCCGCCTTCCCCAGATCGGAATACGCCCTCATTCTCTCTGACCCTGACTATGTAAGAAAGCACCAGGAGATGGCTGACAGGGCCGTAAGGACCTATAATGACGCATACACCGCCTTCGACGAGGAGAGATATGCCGATACCCGTACCATCTGCACCGAGGCAATCACCCTCTTCCCCGGTGATGAGCTTGTTCCCAAATTCATGCTCCTTGATGCCATGGCTGCCGGAGCCCTGTCAGGTGAGATGGCCTACAAGGAGAGGCTTGACTCACTTGTTGCCAGGTTCCCCAATACCGCTGAGGGCAGGAGAGCAGCCGAGATAAACGAATTCCTGAGGAAAGAGATACCCGCAATAAAAATTGCCGAGGATACACGCATTGCTGCAGAACTCTATTCTGCCGACACCCTTCAACCCCATTATGCCATTATAATTGCCGGAAACTTCCAGGCAAACATGAACCAGATGGTCTTTGACGTCATCAACTATAACCTCGACAACTACGCCGATAAGAACTACCGTACCGAGGGCACGGGAGTCGACAGGGGTTATATCCTTATTACAACCGGACCTTTTGAAAATGCCCGTGAAGCAGCAGCCTGGCTGAGCGCATTCAACCCCTCTGAGACAGTGCGCGAGGCTGCTACCGCATCGCTGTCCGCCTACATCATCAGCCGCGATAACCTGACGAAGTTCAGGGAAGACAAGGATATAGACAGGTACATCATCTTCCACGGGAGAGAGTATAAAAACACCAGGTGACATTCTGAGGTGCCAATGAGACAGATAAGAATTTTGTGGGTCGATGACGAGGTGGGAGTGCTCAGGTCGCATATCCTCTACCTTAAGGAGAAGGGGTTCGAGACCGACACATGCCAGGCCGGCAATGACGCCATCAACATGGTCAGGGAAAAGGCCTATGACATCATCTTCCTGGATGAGTACATGCCCGGCCTCAGCGGGATAGAGACCCTCCGCCGCATCAAGGCCATCAGGCCCTCCATCCCTGTTGTGATGATCACCAAGAGCGAGGAGGAGGATATCATGGATGCGGCAATAGGCTCCCAGATAGCCGATTATCTTATCAAACCCGTCAAGCCGCAGCAGATTCTGCTTTCTCTCAAGCGAATACTGGATATCGATGATATAGTTACACGCCAGACCACCTCCGTCTTCAGGGAAGAGTTCGGGTCAATAACCGAAATGATCTCATCAGCATCCACCTTCGAACAGTGGAGCGAGCTCTACCGCAGGCTCTCCTTCTGGCAGGGAGAGCTGATCAGGTCGTCAGACACAGGTATGAGGGAGGTGCTGCGAATGCAGGATTCAGATGCCAACAGGGCCTTTGGCAAGTACATATCAAACAATTACATACGGTGGATTTCCACCGACGCTTCTGACAGACCGCTGATCTCACCGGCGGTGATGTCCAAAAAGATCTTCCCCCTAATAAGGAAAGAGGCACCGCTGTTCTTCATCGTTGTTGACAACATGCGCCTCGACCAGTGGCTGACAATGGCCGGTGACCTGAGCCAGATAATGCGGACCGTCTCCGAGGAGCTGTACCTGAGCATCCTGCCCACCACCACGCAGTACTCACGAAATGCCCTCTTCGCCGGGCTCATGCCTGCGGCGATAGATGAACTGATGCCGGAGTACTGGATCAACGAAAATGATGATGAGGGGAAAAACATCAATGAGGAAAAACTGCTGGGGAAAAACCTTCAGCGGGCCGGCATAACATGTAAATGGAGTTACAACAAGATCAGCTCAGACACCGATGGAAGGACTCTGAATGATAAAATCACACAGCTCCTTTCCAATGACCTGAACGTGGTGGTCTACAATTTTGTTGACATGCTCAGTCATGCCAGAACGGAGATAGGCCTGATCCGCGATATGACAGGTGATGAAGCCTCATGGCTTTCGCTGACCCACTCGTGGTTCGTCCACTCGCCTCTTCTGGAGCTTCTCAGACTGGTGTCGGCCAGGGG
Organism: Bacteroidales bacterium; assembly: GCA_041740815.1. GTDB lineage: Bacteria > Bacteroidota > Bacteroidia > Bacteroidales > VadinHA17 > SR-FBR-E99. Next base: position 18,051 of record JBGSLG010000018.1, on the reverse strand, counting down.
CGCGCGGGTTGTAATTACAACAGACCACGGCTCGGTAAAGGTCCAGAAGCCGGTGCGGGTGGTGGGCGACAGGCAGACGTCGGTGAACCTTCGTTACAAGACCGGCCGCAACCTTGACTATAATGCCCGTGACCTGTTTGAGATCACCTCGCCCGGGAAGGCGGGACTGCCGATGACAAACATCACCTCGAAGTACATCTTCGCCTGCGGCAATGACTTTCTGGTCTACCCTAACAACTATAACCAGATTGTGTCATACTACCGCGATTCGTTCCAGCACGGCGGCATTTCGCTTTACGAGATGATGCTCCCGCTGATTACGCTGGAGCCGGTATAAATAGCTATTTTTGCCGCATGAAGATCGTAGTCACTGACAAAAGCCGGTTGCGCGATGCTGCCAGGCACTTCCTGAGGGAGACGGCCGGCAGACGTATCTTTGCCTTCTACGGGCAGATGGGATCGGGCAAGACAACCTTCATCAGGGCCATCTGCAGTGAGCTGGGCGTGACAGACACCGTCACCAGCCCCACATTCACCCTCATCAATGAATACAAACGCCCGGGCAACCTCCCGGTGTTTCACTTTGATTTTTACAGGATCAGAAAGATCACCGAGGTGCTCGATTTTGGCATTGAGGAGTACTTTGACTCCTCCTCCCCCTGTTTCATGGAGTGGCCGGAGCTCATTGAGCCCCTGTTGCCGCCCGCTACACTCCGGTTATCAATTACAGTCATGGATGACGGCAGCAGGGTAATCGAAACCGTGGAACAACCACCGGTAACCGGATGACGGTAACACAATGACCGGGGCTGACGGTAACACAGTCACCAAATGACGTAAACACAGTACCCGGATTACAGTAAAATAGTCACCGCGAGCCTGGAACAGCCACGGGTCAGGTGATCCCTCTCATTTTACTCCTCTCTTCTGTCTTCTCTTCGATTAAAATCTTAAATTTGATCTGCTTATATTGATCTTCAGTTGAACCTTTAAAACGAAGCCAGATGAGTGAACCGTCAAGAAGTGCATACATGCCGCGGGAAGAGCTTATTGAGAAAGCTGTCAACAGGCGGCAGATGTCTGTAGGCATGCCGCATGACGTTCATGATGATGAAAAGCGCATTGCCCTCACACCCGAGGCAGTGAAGATCCTTACCGAGGCCGGTCACGAGATATATATGGAGACCTGCGCCGGTCAGGATGCCGGCTTTTCCGACATGGAATACAGTGACAACGGGGCAGTGGTGGTTGACACCTCCCGGCATATTTATGAGTGTGATATTGTAATAAAGATCGCCCCCTTCACCCAGAAGGAGGCCTCGATGCTCCGGGGCAACCAGATAGTCATCTCCTTCATGAATGCCGCCACCATGGGCGAAGAAACTGTGTCACAGATGATGCGCAAGCGCGTGACAGCGATTGCCAGTGAAAGGATCAAGGACAGTGACGGCATGTTTCCGGTGGTGGAATCGATGAGTGAGATCAGCGGTATCACATCTGTTCTCCTCGCCTCAGAATACCTCAGCACCACCTCGGGAGGCAAGGGGGTGATGCTCGGCGGAGTCACGGGAGTGACACCATCGGAGGTGATAATCATCGGGGCCAACACCGCCGGCGAGTATGCCGCCCGTGCAGCCCTGGGCCTGGGCGCGATAGTAAGGGTGTTCGACACCTCTGTCCACCGTCTGCGTAACTTTCAGAACCTGCTCGGACAGAGACTCTATACATCCACCTTCCATCCACAGGTACTGCAGAAAGCTCTGAAATCGGCTGATGTGCTCATCGGCGCACTGTCAAATGATATACTCATGCCGTGGTTTTATGTCACAGAGGCGATGGTGCAGGGGATGAAGCGCGGATCGGTCATCGTCGACCTGAGCGTTGACACCGGGGGTTGCGTGGAGACGGCTGAACCGAGGGCGATAAAAGATCCCATCTACGAGAAACACGGTGTCATACACTATTCGGCATGGAACCTTCCCTCGCGTGTCCCCAAGACGGCTTCAATTGCCCTGAGTAATGTCTTCAGGCCGCTCATGCAGGATATAGCCGAAGCCGGTGGCATAACACCCATGCTCAAGTTCAACACCGGGCTGCGTGACGGTGTCTATATCTACAACGGCATTCTCACCAACGAGGTGCTGGGCCAGAAATTCGGCATACTCTCAAAGGATATCAACCTGCTGCTTGCAGCCTTCTGAAACCGTCAGGTGCTGGTAATTTGACGCTTGTACCCTTCCGGAGCCGACGAGCAACTGTAAAAAGTGTCCGGTTTCCTTCTGAAACCCGTTATAGCCAGGTCAGTGATGCTTCGGTGCCACGCTGTTTCAGCATAGCACGGCGCCCCATGTAGATGGCCCTGTTATCACTGATATGACCGGCCGGAAAATTAAAGAGCACCGGGTAACCGAACCCGCCTGCAACATTCATCACCACCTCCTCAACTGTCTGGTCGAAGACATGCTCCCCCTCGGTGATCTTCTCCATCCCTCCCACAATCAGGGCAGCGAGGTTATTCATCATACCCGTCATCCGCATCGCGGTTAGCATACGGTCAAGATGGTAAAACTTTTCACCTATCTCCTCGATAAACAGTATTGCACCTTCAGTGTCAGGCTGTGCAGGCGTGCCGTTGAGGCTGTATATGAGGGAGATGTTGCCGCCCATGACCGGACCCGTTGCCGTGAATGAGGCCTCATGTGCAGCTTTCCATGTCACCGGCTCTGCATCTCCTTTCAGCGCCCTGACCATGGTTTCATAGCATCGCGGTGAGTAGTCGGGACTGTTATAGTTCAGCGGCATCTCTGCATGAAGAGAGACGATACCGCATACGGCGTTGAGCCATAGGTGCAGGGAGGTGATGTCACTGTAGCCCACATACCATTTCGGCTGGCTCTTAAGCGAGGTAAAATCGATACGGTCAACAATCCTTGACATGCCGTATCCGCCGCGCGAGCAGAGGATAGCTTTTACCTCCGTGTTGTCGGTAGCCCTCTGGATATCCTGCAGCCGCTCATCGTCGGTCCCGGCAAAGGGACCGCTCCTGGTGAAGACATGTTCGCCCAGCGTAACCCTGAAGCCTGACTCCTGAAGCTTTTTTACAGACTGCAGCACTACATCCTGTTCTATATGGCTTGCCGGCGTGACAATTGAAATGAGGTCGCCCTCCCTCAGGTATGGCGGAATAACAAGATCTTTCATCATTGGTCTCTCAGGTTGACAGAACCAAAAGTAGCTATTTTATGAGAGAAACGCTGCCGCCGCTGTGAAGAGACGGTCAAAAGTCCTGTCAACCTCCGCTGACAGCTCCCCGGGAAGCACGGGGAACGGATTTTCATGGGTGAATGAATAGCGTGGAGTCCAGATCTCCAGATCGGCGCCCTGAAGGGTGGCTGACACAGCCTCGGGCGGGATGACGCAGTCGCCGGTAAGCGTGACAGCCCTGAACCTGTCTTCCGTATGACTGAAGGGTCTGCCCTGACGGGTCTTCAGCCGCTCCAGTGATGTCATTGAATAAAACGCATCACCCTCAGGGGTGTCATTCATTATCTTCATAAGCCTTTCATCTTCCCCGTTCTTACCGTTTACGGGCCATTCGAGGTAATACGATACCAGTCTCTCAAAAGCTTTGCTGTCCATAATGAGTTTCGAGGTGCCGTTCATCATGCAGAAGGCACTGCCGCCGCAGAAAAGCATTACACGGCTGTCTGCGGGCAGAAGTGAGGGTTTGGTGATCATCATGACCTGCGTTGCCAGAGCCCCTATTGAATAGGCAAAGATATCCACGGGCCCTCCTCCCTTCAGCTGAGGGTGAGTTCCCTCCCTTATCGAGCCTGTCAGCGCGGACAGATCCTTTACCGTCTGGAAACCTGACAGCATAAAGCGCTGCGGTGAGGCTGACATGCGGGTGCTCAGTGCCACATTCACGAATGTTGCCATGCGTGTGTCAGGAATGGCCGAGGTGCGGGCAGCAACCAGGGGCACCATCAGATGCCTGTCTATCCAGCTGCGGGGCGAACGGTTCATGTGATAGGCGAAGGGAAAAAGCACAACAGGCCTTCCGGTATCGGTTGCCAGCCTCACACCCCACTGCATATATTTGTTCCAGCTGCGCTCATTGAGTCCGTGAAGCAGGATGATGGCACCCTTACCGGCACTGTCGCGGGGCGAAAGAATATAGTAAAGGAAATCGCGGTTTGCCAGCTCAAGCTCTCCTGACCTGAACAGAGACCGGAAAATGTCACCGACACTCTTCCCGTCAGAGACACTGTAGCTCCCGGCGGAATGAAACACCTCACTAGTAAGCCACACCCCGGTGCCCGGGATGATACCTTCAGTCATCCCTCCCCTGAAATATGCTGCCATATCTCTCTCTGTTGCGGTGTAGCCCATGATGAATTTTCTGCAAAAAAAACATATTAGTCAGGTGTCTCAAAATAATAGGTGCTCCCTGCCCTGTCAGGGGCCATAACCCTTCTCAGGGGGATCAAAACGGCTCTGCAGGGGTGAAAATCACATTCACATTTTCATCCCAAAACCCGACTCAGCTAAAAGTGTTACTTTTGCAAAGGAAAGCCGTGTATGAATATCGACCTTAATAAAAAGCTGCCAGGGTACCTTACTGAAAAGGGGAATATCGTAACCACCATCCTGTTTACGGCCGGCTTTGCTCTGCTGTTTCTTAATATCTACACTCCCTTCGGAGTGACAACATGGTTTGAGGTTTCCAAACCCACGCTGTTCCTCTATGCCAGCGGGGTGATCCTTGCCGGGATACTGGTTGTTGCAATCAGCAGGGTAATAATGTACCAGGCCGTGCGCCGTGGGTTTGAACCAAAGCTGTGGCACTATCTGGTATGGGTTGCGGCTGAGATTGTTTCCATGGCTCTCTTCTTCACACTTTTTGAGATAGTGATTCTTGATGACACGCGGACTTTTCCTGAGCTTGTGCGAAGGTCTGTACTGAATACATCACTTACCCTCCTGCTTCCCTATATCATGCTATGGCTTTATTTCTCATGGCATGACAGCAAGCTCAGGCTCACTGAGATAAGGGAACAGCCTGATGGCCAGGGACAGAAGCCGATGGTACCCCTCAGGGATGAGAAGGGTGTGCTGCGACTGTCGCTCAAACGCTCTGACATACTCTATATGCAGAGCAGCGACAACTACGTCACCGTCTGGTACCAGGCACAGAACAGGGTGAATAAGTTCATGCTGCGGAATACGCTCAGAACTATGGAGGATGAGCTCAGGCAGGAGGCTGTCATACGCTGCCACCGCTCCTACCTTGTGAACATCGAAAAGGTCAAACTCATACGCATGGAGAAAGAGGGTCTGACACTCGAGCTCGAGAGCATCCCTCCGGCCAGCGTCCCTGTGTCACGTACATATATGCACGAGGTGCTAACAGCCTTCGGCCACGAGAGCTGATTGCCGGTTCCGCAGTTCTCTAAATTCATTATATTTGCCCGGTTAATCTCAGCAACAGCCTATCACAGATGAAGAAGTACAAGCGCCACCTGATCACATCAGCCCTTCCGTATGCCAATGGTCCGATTCATATCGGACACCTGGCAGGAGTATATGTGCCCTCGGACATCTACACCCGTTACCTGAGGATGCGTGGCGAGGATGTTATCTCCATTTGCGGCTCCGACGAGCACGGCGTACCCATCACCCTGAAAGCACGGAAAGAGGGTATCACGCCGCAGGAGGTGGTAGACCGTTATCATGAACTGAATAAAAAAGCCTTCAGCGATTTCGGGATATCATTCGACATCTACTCCCGGACATCCAACAAGATACATTACGAGACAGCCTCACAGTTCTTCCGTAAGCTGTATGACCAGGGTGAGTTCATCGAGAAGACCGCAAGCCAGTACTATGATGAGGAGGCGGAATGCTTCCTTGCCGACAGGTACATCACCGGCACCTGTCCGTACTGTGCAAATGAGAATGCCTACGGCGACCAGTGCGAGAAGTGCGGCACCTCACTCAGCCCGACCGATCTCATCAACCCGCGCTCAACAATCAGCGGCAGCGCGCCGGTGAAGCGCGACACGCTCCACTGGTACCTGCCACTCGACAAGTATGAGCCCTGGTTAAGAAAATGGATCCTCGAAGACCACACTGAGTGGAAAAGCAATGTGTACGGCCAGTGCAAATCGTGGCTTGACCAGGGACTGCAGCCCAGGGCCGTCAGCCGCGACCTCGACTGGGGAGTGCCTGTTCCCGTGAAGGGCGCAGAAGGCAAGGTGCTGTATGTATGGTTTGACGCTCCCATAGGTTACATCTCCGCAACACGGGAACTGACCCCCGACTGGGAGAAATACTGGAAAGACCCTGAGACGCGAATGATCCATTTCATAGGCAAGGACAACATCGTGTTCCATTGCATCATCTTCCCCGCCATGCTTAAGGCTGAAGGAAGCTATATCCTTCCTGACAACGTGCCTGCCAACGAGTTCCTGAACCTGGAGTCGGACAAGATATCCACATCGCGCAACTGGGCCGTCTGGCTGCATGAGTACCTGCTGGATTTCCCGGGCAAGCAGGACTCCCTTCGCTATGCGCTCTGTGCCAGCGCACCGGAGACGAAAGACAATGATTTCACATGGAAGGAGTTCCAGGCGCGAAACAATAACGAGCTTGTTGCCATCCTCGGTAACTTCGTGAACCGCACGCTGGTACTGACATCCAACTATTACAGGGGTGAGGTGCCCTCCCCGGGGCCGATGACTGACTATGACAACGCAACCATAAGCTCTATCACCTCCTGCAGGGAGAACGTGGAGAGTAACCTCGACACCTTCAAATTCCGCCAGGCTCTGGCCGAAGCCATGAACCTGGCCCGGCTTGGCAATAAATACCTCGCTGATACCGAACCGTGGAAGGTCGTCAAAACCGACCCCGACAGGGTAAAGACAATTATGTACGTCTCATTGCAGATAACGGCCAACCTCGCCATTCTGCTGGAACCGTTCCTCCCCTTCTCAATGGATAAGCTGAGAGGCTGGCTGGGTATAGCAGACCTCAGCTGGGATGCTGCCGGCAGGTCAGACCTTCTTTCTCCCGGGCACATAGTCTCTTCCGGTGAACTTATGTTCAGCAAGGTTGAGGATGCAGAGATCGAGAGACAGGTTCAGAAGCTTCTTGACACTAAAAGGGCCAATGAGGCGGCAGGCGCTACTGTGATACCTCAGAAGGAGGATGTCAGTTTCGAGGAGTTCAACACGATGGATATACGCACTGCCACAATCCTTGAGGCAGAGAAGGTACCCAAAACAACCAAGCTCATCAGGCTTAAGGTTGACACGGGAATTGACGTGCGAACCATCGTCTCAGGCATAGCCGAACACTTCACTGCAGAGGAGCTTCCGGGGAAAAACATCTCTGTCATCGTTAACCTGGCGCCGCGAACCATCAAAGGCATCGAGTCCAGGGGGATGGTCCTGCTGGCAGAGGATGAGAGCGGTAAGCTTGTGTTTGTGATCCCGGAGAAAAAGGTAAAAAACGGAAGTCCGGTAAAATAGGTCTGAAGGTCATGCGGTCTTGCAGTCATGCGGTCTTGCAGTCCTACGGTCTTGCAGTCATGCGGTCTTGCAGTCATGCGGTCTTGCAGTCCTACGGTCTTGCAGTCATGCGGTCTTGCAGTCTAACATCTTGACTATCAATTCTTAATTCTTAATTCCACCCACTACTGCCTGCTGCCTGAAATGACTGCCGACTGAGGACTGAAGACTGAAGACTGAGGATGCCGACTGAAGACTCCACTACTGCCTACTGCCTGACTTGTAGACCCACGAACCGGGGAACCTGGACAATATTCTCGCAAGGCCGATTTTAGCATCATCGAGGGTGGCGAATGATTCAGCACTGACACGCAGGAAGCCGTCGGGACCGCCTGCCACCTCCGGGTCATAGCCCAGCTTGCGTAACTTGTCAACCATCACCAGGGCATTATCCTCACCCTGGAAACTACCTATAATAATCATGTACCTGTAATCCTCCACAACCACTGCCCTGGACGGACGGATGGGCTGCTGTACTGCTTTCACGGTGGCAGACGGAGTAGATTGCGCTGCTGGCTCTGCGCCAGACTGAGCAGGCTGGGTTGCTGGGTCTGTGCCAGACGGGACAGGCTTTGTGGTTGTCTCCGAACCTGACGGGAGAGGCTTTGTTGCTGCCTCCAAACCTGACGGGGTGGATTGTGCCGGCTGCTCCCGGATAACCGGACTGGTCACCGGTGGCTCTTCGCGTGTAGCCCTGGCCGGTGGTAATGTCTCATCGTCAACGGCCGATACAACCACTGGCGGCTCATCATTAACACCCTCCTCTGTTATTACAGCTGTTTTGCCCGCATCAATCTGCTCACGGTTGAACTCAAGCTCAGCCCTGGCAAGAGGATTAAGGGTTGATTCCTCCAGGTTTCCTTTGAAGAGATGGTCATTGAACGGCACAAGTGCCAGCGCCACCAGCACTGGAATAATGACTGCGGCTCTTGTAAGCAGTCCTTTGACTGAAGGCTGGCTCACTGCTGACACATGCCGCCTCTCGAGCACCTTCTTCCTGACATCAAACCCTTCTACAGGCTGCCTGTGATAAGCGCTGAGTCCGTAAGATGAGAGCAGGTAATTAACAGTTGTGTCGGGTTCAAAGACTATCGATCCCTCATAATTGAGAGAGAATGTTCCGAGATGATCTATTGGTACCGGGTTGCCGGCCATAATCCTCCTTCTGAGCGCGTCAGCCCACCCGAGAACAATATCGCGTGCCTCACCGTAACCCATACCAAGGGATGCTGAGATATGGCCTATCAGCAGCCCGTCATTTCCCGTCAGATGACGGTTGAAGGTTATCTTCCTCGCGGGCGGAATAAAAAGACCTTCCCTGCGGTCTGCACGTGCCGGGAAGTAGTTCCCGATAAACGCACCAAACCCCGGAATAATGACACAATCGTGACTGAAAAGCAATTCTCTGATGTACCCGCTGATATCCTTCGGCATGTGTAAGCAATAATGAACAAAGATAAAAAGAAAGCTGATTTCGGAACAGAAAAAAGGGTTAAATAAAATCACTTATCTTCGCCTTAAAGAGACAAAGATGCCCATGAAGAAGATAGAGATGGTTGACCTCCGGTCACAGTATGAGAGGCTTAAGGCAGATATTGACAGTGCAGTTGCGGGGGTCATCAGCTCAACTGCCTTCATCAAGGGCCCTGATGTGCGCCTTTTTGAGGAGGAGCTTCAGCGGTACCTGGGTATACGCAATGTCATTGCCTGCGCCAACGGCACTGACGCACTGCAGATAGCCATGATGGCACTCGGACTCAGGGCCGGAGATGAGGTTATAACAACCAACTTCACATTCATAGCCACCGTTGAGGTCATAGAGCTGCTTGGGCTGAAGGTGATTCTCGTTGATCCTGATCCGGGTACATTCAACATCAACTTAGAGGCTATTGAGAAGGCGATCACTCCGCGCACGAAGGCAATTGTTCCGGTACATCTGTTCGGGCAGTGTGCCGACATGGAGCCGCTCATGGAGCTGGCCGGCCGGCACGGCATACACGTCATCGAAGACGTAGCCCAGGCCACTGGAACAGAATACTGGTTCAGTGACGGCACTGTGAAGAAAGCAGGCGCAATGGGCACAATAGGCTGCACCTCATTCTTCCCTTCGAAAAACCTCGGGTGTTACGGCGACGGTGGCGCTCTCTTCACTGACAATGATGAGCTGGCAGCACTCATCCGAAGCATCACCAACCATGGCATGAAGGTCAGGTATTATCATGACACTGTCGGGGTCAACTCACGCCTTGACACAATCCAGGCTGCCATCCTGCGGGTCAAGCTGCGCCATCTTGACGACTTCAATGAGGCACGGCAGAAGGCGGCAGCCCATTATGACAGGGAGCTGTCCGGCCTGAGGGGCATTACTGTACCGGTCAGGGCAGCCAACTCGACACATATATTTCACCAGTACACCCTCCGTATCGACGGCGGTGAGAGAAACAGCCTGCGCGAGTGCCTTGAGAACGAAGGGATACCTTCAATGATATACTATCCTGTACCCCTTCATATGCAGAAGGCCTATGCCCACCTCGGGTACAGGGCTGACGACTTCCCTGTCACCACCCGGCTTACAGGTGAGGTGCTGTCACTCCCGATGCATACGGAGCTCGACGACGAACAACTGTCGTATATCACCGGGTGCATCAGGTCAAAATTCAACTGAAAACCACAATGGAAAAAGAATACTTTGCACACGAAACGGCCGTGATCGACCAGGGGTGCACAATAGGCAAAGGAACAAAAATATGGCACTTCAGCCATATCATGAAAGATGCCGTCATAGGTTCAGGCTGCAACATAGGCCAGAACGTCGTTGTCTCACCTGGTGTCATCCTGGGAAATAATGTCAAGGTGCAGAACAATGTCTCCATATATACAGGAGTTATATGTGAAGATGATGTTTTCCTCGGCCCCTCAATGGTATTCACAAACATAACCAACCCACGCAGCGCCATCATCAGGCGCGACCAGTACACCGCAACCGTTGTCAGGCGCGGTGCCTCCATAGGTGCCAACGCTACAATCGTATGTGGCAATGAGATAGGCGAATACTCTCTCATCGGCGCCGGGACGGTAATTACCAGAAATGTCAAACCCTTTGCACTTGTGGTGGGTAACCCCGGCCGACAGACCGGATGGGTATCCGAATACGGCCACAAGCTCTCATTCAACAACGACGGCACGGCTCTGTGCCCGGAAAGCGGCCAGAGGTACCGGCTCGAGGGGGAGATGGTGACGAAAATTATTTAGTATCTTTATGGCTTCACAACACCTTCTGATGGATAATACACCTAAAAAATTCGGGCTCATAGGTGTTGCCGGCTATATTGCCGAGCGGCACCTGAAAGCCATAAAGGAGACGGGAAACCGCCTGCTGGCAAGCCTCGACAAATTCGACTGCGTGGGCAAAATTGACAACTACTTTCCCGAGAGCGACTTCTTTGTTGAGTTCGAGAGATTCGACAGGCATATCGACAAACTGAAGAGAGGCGGCGTACAGCTTGATTATGTCAGCATTTGTTCACCCAATTACCTGCACGACTCTCACATCAGGTTTGCACTAAGGCATCAGGCCGATGCAATCTGCGAGAAGCCCGTGGTACTTAACCCGTGGAACATCGAAGCACTCCAGGAGATAGAGAAGGAGACGGGCCACAGAATCTATAATATCCTGCAGCTCAGATACCACCCGGTGATCATGGAACTGCGCAACCGTATCGCAGCCGGTCATTCGGGCAAAAAGCACGACATAGACCTAACATACGTAACAAGCCGCGGACACTGGTACGATATATCATGGAAGGGCGACATCAATAAGTCGGGAGGCATCGCCACCAACATCGGCGTCCACTTCTTTGACATGCTTGGATGGATCTTCGGCCCCGTGGTGTCAAACAGGGTATACCTGCTCGAGAATCACAAGGCCTCCGGCTTCCTTGAACTGGAAAAGGCACGGGTAAGATGGTTCCTGAGCATCGACGCTAACGACCTCCCGGCACAGGCAAAGGAAAAAGGCAAAAGAACCTACAGGAACATAACCGTTGACGGCGAGGAGCTTGAATTCTCAGAAGGATTCACTGATCTTCATACCGTAACCTACCAGGAGATAATGAAAGGTAACGGCTATAGCCTCGAGGATGCGCGACAGAGCATCGAAACCGTCTACCAGATACGCAACTCGTCACTCTCAGTATTAACAGGAGAATATCACCCACAAATCAAAAAATAATATGTACAATCGACTTCTAAACAAGGAGACAAAACTCTCCCTTATAGGCCTCGGATATGTCGGCCTTCCTATCGCACTTGAATTCGCACGAAAGATAAAGGTCGTGGGCTTTGACATCAGGCCTGACCGCGTGGACCTGATGAAGAAGGGTATCGACCCGAGCAATGAACTTGAACGCGAAGCATTTAACGGTACTGATATTAAATATACCTCTGATCCGGAAGATCTTAAGGAAGCATCATTCCATATAATTGCAGTCCCGACACCCGTTACCAAACATAACCTGCCCGACCTCACCCCGGTGCTGAAGGCCTCGGAGACGGTGGGCCGGATCCTGAAGAAAGGCGATTATGTTGTCTATGAATCGACTGTATATCCCGGTTGCACCGAAGAAGACTGCGTACCTGTGCTCGAGAGATATTCCGGCCTGAAATGCCCCGCAGATTTCAAGGTGGGTTTCTCCCCTGAGCGAATCAACCCCGGAGACAGGAACCACACCCTGACCAAGATCGTCAAGGTCACCAGCGGCTGCGATGCCGAGTCGGCAGAGAACATAGCAAAGACCTACGAACTAATCATCAGCGCAGGAGTGCACCGGGCGTCATCAATAAAGGTTGCCGAGGCTGCCAAGATCATTGAAAACACGCAGCGCGATATCAACATCGCGTTCATGAATGAGCTCTCCATCATCTTCAACCGGATGGGCATCAACACCTACGAGGTGCTTGAGGCTGCCGGCACAAAGTGGAACTTCCTCAAGTTCTATCCCGGCCTGGTGGGGGGCCACTGTATTGGTGTTGACCCCTATTATCTCTCATACAAGGCTAAGGCCATGGGCTATCACCCACAGATGATTGACTCCGGCAGGTTCACCAATGACAGCATGGGAGCCTATGCAGGCAAGGAAACAGTCAAGAAGCTGATAGCCGCCCACAAAAGCCCCGACAAGGCCAGGGTGCTGGTGATGGGGATGACTTTCAAGGAGGATGTCACTGACATCAGGAACTCAAAGGTGATTGACGTTGTCACTGAGCTTCGCGACTTCGGTGTAGAGGTTGATGTGATAGATCCGGGCGCCTCGTACGAGGAGGTGAAACATGAGTACGGCATTGACCTGAAGAAAAACCCGGAAGGCAAATATGACGCAATCATCGTGGCAGTTTCCCATAAGGAATACACGGGCCTTGATGAAAAATTCTTCCTTGACCTCCTCAATGAGAGAGGCATACTCGTCGACCTTAAAGGTCTCTACAGGAATAAGATGAAGTGGCTGACATACTGGAGTCTGTAATGCATAAAAAGGTAATAGTCACCGGCGGGACCGGTTACATAGGATCGCATACTGCAGTAGAGCTGATAACTGAAGGATTTGATGTTGTAATCATTGATAACCTCAGCAACTCAGACATCAGCGTGCTTGACGGAATACATGCCATCACCGGCGCAACCCCGAAATTTTACAATGCCGATACCTGTGACAGCTCCAGGCTCAGCGAGATATTCAGGGCTGAGGGAAGGGTGGATGCCATCATTCACTTTGCCGCCTACAAGGCGGTGGGCGAATCGGTCAGAAAACCCCTCGACTATTACCGCAACAATCTGACCTCACTCATGAACCTCCTTGACGTGATGGAGCGTCATAATACACCGGTGCTTGTCTTCTCCTCATCATGCACCGTATACGGCCAGCCTGACGTGCTGCCCGTAACGGAGGCATCACCCGTTAAGGAGGCCGCCTCGCCCTACGGTTATACTAAACAGGCAGGAGAGATTATCATCCGTGACACAATGGCATCAAGACCCGATCATAAGGCCGTGTCACTCAGGTACTTCAATCCCATCGGAGCCCACCCCACCGCACATATCGGCGAGCTGCCGCGAGGCGTGCCGGAGAACCTCGTGCCCTACATAACCCAGACTGCCATCGGACTCCGTGATGAGCTGAAGGTCTTCGGAACCGATTATGATACGCCTGACGGGTCATGCATCCGCGATTACCTCCATGTGGTAGACCTTGCAAAAGCTCACGTGGTGGCATTGAAGAGACTCCTTGACGGGGAGAATAAAACCAACTACGAGGTCTTTAACCTCGGCACCGGGACAGGCGTCTCTGTACTGGAGGCCATCGCTGCTTTCGAGAGGGCCACAGGGGTTAAGGTGAAATATATACTGACAGACCGGAGGGCAGGAGACATTGAAAAGATTTGGGCCGACCCCTCCCTGGCCAACAGAGAGCTTAAATGGAAAACGGAAATATCACTCGACGATGCCATGGAGACAGCATGGAGATGGGAAAATAAGATAAACAAACAGACATCATGAAGAGGATCATACTCATAACGGGAGGAGCAGGTTTTATCGGGTCTCACGTCGTGAGAAGGCTCGTCAGCAAGTATCCTGACTACACCATCGTCAACGCCGACAAGCTGACCTATGCAGGCAACCTGGGTAACCTTGCCGGCCTCGAAAAGGCCCCCAACTACCAGTTCCGCAGGGTCGACATAGTTGACAAAGAGGCGGTCAACACCCTCTTCAGGGAGTTCGGGTTTGACGGGGTGATACACCTCGCCGCCGAATCACACGTAGACAGGTCGATCACCTCTCCCGATGAGTTCATCTATACAAACATTATCGGCACCGTCAACCTGCTGACAGCATTTCGCAATACTGACCCCGGCCGCGATGTGAGGAGACTCTTTTACCACATCTCAACCGACGAGGTATACGGCTCACTTGAGCACGGCGGTCTCTTCACCGAGCAGACGTCATACGACCCGCGTAGTCCCTACTCAGCCTCGAAGGCAAGCTCGGACCACATGGTGAGAGCCTTCGGAAACACATACGGCCTGCCCTGGGTGATCTCCAATTGCTCAAACAACTACGGCCCCAACCAGTTCCCCGAGAAACTCATACCTCTGACAATCAATAACATAAAGACAGGAAAGCCAATCCCCGTTTACGGTAAGGGTGAGAATATAAGGGACTGGCTATATGTAGAGGATCATGCCTCGGCCATCGACCTCATCTTCCACGAGGGAAGGCCGGGAGAGACTTATAATGTGGGCGGCGACAACGAGTGGAAAAATATTGATCTCGTACGGCTGATGTGCCACATCATGGATGAAAAACTGGGAAAAGCAGTCGGCAGCTCGGAGAAGTTGATAACCTACGTCACTGACCGTGCCGGACATGACCTGAGGTATGCAATTGACAGCAGCAAACTGCAGAAGGAACTCGGCTGGAAACCGTCGGTAACTTTTGAACAGGGACTGGCCATGACCGTCGACTGGTACCTGGCAAATGAGAGATGGCTTGAAACGATCATCTCCGGCGCCTACTCGAAGTATTACGAGGAGATGTACGGGCAGAGGTAGAATTGGCGATTGCCGAATGTCGATTGTCGATTAAATCGAAAATCCCACCTGGCATAATGCCTAAACAATACTTTAACCTTTAACCTTTCTACTTTAACCTTCCTTTCCTTCACTACTGCCTACTGCCTACTGCCTATTGCCTGTATAGTTTCAACCGTCTGATCAGTTCATCCCCTAACTCGGACTTGGTCTTTATATGATCAAGGATGGCCAGGACCACGCTGTTCTTCTCAAAATCGCCCCTCACCTGCTCGAAATCGCGCTTTTTGACCTCATCATCACCGTCAATGCCAAAGCCGGTCATAGATGAGAGCGTGAACTCCTTGCGGGCATCTTCATAGAGCATCCTGTCGAGATCAACAACGCTCTTCTTCCACTTTTCTACGATGTTGATGATATCTGCAGCCGTCAGCTTTGCATTCGGCTTACCGGTCTCCCGTGGCAGACGCTCGTAGATCCAGCTCCACTCCATATCATAATAATGCTTGTGGATCTGTTCAAAGCTCCTGTTGATGGCATCGGCGTTCTTCATCTCCTTATTCTCTATTGAGACAAGCAACTCCTCTATCGATCTGAGCGGCGCAATCAGTCCTGCCATGTCAATCCAGTCGCCGGCTCCCTTATCAGATTCCGGTTTCATCCTCCTCCTGATATCGGCATCCGAGCTGAACTCCATTCCTTCCAGTCTTTTGATCACGGAGTTACCGATGAATTTATCTATTCCCATCTGGTACAGAGTGATGCCACGCTCGGCTGCCGAGCTTTTCATCTTCATCCTGTCAAAGGCGATGAAAGGCTCGCCGGGGTTATCGCTGAGCAGTTTATGCAGCAGCTCTCTTCCGTTCATCATCTTACCGACGGTGAACGGGCTCAGAAGGTTGTAGTTGATCTGGTCAATCTTCTTCGGGTCCTTGCGCATATCACGTTTCGGCCACTTCTGGGCATCACGGATTGTTCCCACGCTCCTGAGGTTTATTCCAGGGATAAGCTGAGACTCATAGTTCACCTCGGTAAGATATGAGAATGGAAACTGTGTGGTATCAACGTTATGGTAATGCCTCCCGACTACCAGGGTGAATGGCCCGATGCGCGAAGGCCACAGCACGTAGGAGTCAGAGGTGGTTTTTGATCCTCGCTCCATTATTCCCTGGTGGATCGGACCCAGCTTGTACATGTGATTGCTCTGGTTTGATCCGCTGCCGGCGTTCATGAATGAGAAGATGCCGGCGATGAGGAGAGTTGATTTGTGGTGGGTTACGGTGTAGGGGCCTGCGAAGATGGAGCAGGCTTCGCCGTGGTATCCTCCGCAGTTTGAGAAGAAAAGTGAATTCTCTGCCGAATACTGTTTTGAAAGGGTGCACCCCTGTCCGATGAAGCATTTGTCAATCACGGCGGCGTCGTTCACCTTTGATCCGGAGCAGATGATGAAGTGATCCATGATCACATCATTACCGATGTAGACCGGGTCTTTGTAAGAGCTGTTCACTGATCCTTCAGCCAGCCTCGAGACGTCTTCTATCACCGCGCCGTATCCTATCTTCACGTTTTTGATGGTTCCGCACCCGGCAATATATGATCCGGAGCCTATCTCGCCGCGATCCGACTTTACGCTTTCGGCGTAATCGTCTATCAGCTTCTCTATCACCCCTATGACAGCAGGCCTGTGCCTGTAGAGGGTGATGATGTAGGCCATGTGTGATGACAGGCGGTCCCAAATCGGCACCTCCCTGCCGCCGGTTTCGTTAAGTACCGCCACGCGTGTGCCGTTGCCGAATGATGTGCGGCCCTCAGTGGAGATGTGACCGCAGTTCCTTATCACGACACCTTCACCGATGTCGTAATTGGCGATAAAGCCGGTGATGTCAGTGATTGTGACATTGTCGGCTATGGTGCAATTATGTATATGAGCGTTCCTGATCCCGTGCAACAGGGGCAGGCCGCATCTCTCACGCGCCACGCCGTTGAAGAACCCCAGCCTGACTATACCTGAGAAGGTAACATTCTGGATCCTCTCGGCATTGAACGGGTCTTTGACAAATACACTCTCCCAGGAATTGCTCCTGCAGCCCGCTGCCTCAAGGCCGCGGATCTCTCCTATACTCAGACTTCTGTAACCGTCAGCCATATTACCCAGCTTTATATTATTCCACAGTGACTGATTTTGCCAGGTTTCGCGGCTGATCAACATCGCATCCGCGAAGAACGGCAATATGATAAGAGAGAAGCTGCAGCGGAATCACTGCCAGCACCGGAGCAAAGACCGATATGGTATCAGGCACTTCCAACACATGATCTGCCATCGCGCTTATCACCTGGTCACCCTCCGTAACAACGGCTATCACCTGTCCCTTTCGTGCCTTGACCTCCTGTATATTGCTGACTATCTTGTCATAGGAGTTTTCCTTTGTGGCCACTACCACCACCGGCATATGCTCATCTATCAGGGCTATAGGGCCGTGCTTCATCTCCGCCGCCGGGTAGCCTTCTGCGTGTATATATGAGATCTCCTTGAGTTTCAGCGCCCCTTCCATTGCCACCGGGTAGAGCAGGCCCCTGCCCAGGTAGAGGGCGTTGGTTGAATCCTTGTATATTTTGGCCAGTGCAAGTGCCTGGTCATTGACCTTCAGTGCCTCTTCAACCTTGCCGGGGAGCGATACCAGTTCACCTATCAGCCCGCGGTAGCGTGACTCGTCAAGGAGGCCCTTGCGGTAACCTATCTCGAAGGCTATCATGGCCAGTGCCACCACCTGCGTGGTGAATGCCTTTGTTGACGCCACCCCTATCTCGGGTCCTGCGTGCGTGAAGACACCGGCATTGGTCTCACGTGATATGGATGATCCCACAACGTTGCATATGCCCAGCACCATGGCGC
>JBGSLG010000017.1:0-3610 GCA_041740815.1 Bacteroidales bacterium | reverse complement strand
GACTGAAGACTGCCGATTGCCGATTGAGGACTGCCGACTGCGAGTTAGCGTACCTTTCTGAAGTATCCTGCCAGCAGTGAGGTTGTATAGTTTATAATGCCAGGCAGCCGGCGCGGAGGTGGGTCGATCTCGCTGCCGCTTCTGCTGATCTTTTTCACGATGCCGGCTATCGCTGTCATATCAGAAGGGGTGTCACTGCGAATGACGGCATCGCCCTGCGTGCGGTACTGCTGCCGGTTGCCGCTGACGAGTACCTTTCTTACCCGGTGCACAACATACCCGCCGTCGCGGCGCAGTGCAACAATGTCGCCCTGCGCCGGAGAATACCCCCTGAGCGGCTCTATCACCACCCTGTCGCCCGGCCTGATTGCAGGCCACATACTATAGCCGCCTGCGGTAATCGTCACGGCCCTCTCCTCGCCAAGTAAGACGGAGGCAGCATCGGCTGCAGTGACATGACTCTCTGATTCCCTTGCTGCAAGATAATCGCGAATGCTATTGTCAGGCCTGAACGCCAGCCTGCTTATCCTGACAGACGTCGCCAGCTCACCGGCCGATGCTGCCAGTTGCAACACAGCTGCTTTGTCCCAGTTCTGCTGCACGCAGTTTGACAGTACCATCGCAACCGCTTCGGCTCCGCTGACAGGCGCAGAAACATTTGGGCTTCCGTGAGTGATCCCCCACAGGTGATCAATGGCTGCACTCCGTGGCTCATCATTGCGATAGACAGGGGTGCTGTGCATCACCCAGCCAGCAGCCTCCCGTCTCAGTATCAGCCTGTCGTCATGTATCACCCTGTCGCCTGCACGGTCAAAGATCCCTGCTATTGTGGTCTTCCCGCTGCCTGACCGTCCCGTGAATAACCATCCGAGGCCTCCGCATTTCACACCTGATCCGTGTATCATTATGTCTCCCATGGCGGATGAGAGGAAATAGAGAAGCAGGCCGTCAACAGGATAAGGAAGAGGATCTGTCATGTCTCCTTCGCTGTCTGCATATATCTGCCACTGCATCTTCCCGTGCGGCATCACAATAACAGGGTTACGAACGGAATCCCTGGGCCAGACCCTCGCATAGGTCACACCTCCTCCACTCATAACCTCCCAGAACGGTTCGCCCGAATCGCGCAGCCCATCGGGTGTCTCCTCCATCAGTCGCGCATCAAATACTTTTATGGCATCTGATGGAATTATCGCCTTGCGCGACAGCACATCCACCGTCAGATCCGGCTGGCGTACAGGTCCTTGCGGGGAAGAAAAAGGCAGCTTCAGGTCAGCCTCAGCATCATCTGTCAGCACCGGCTCACCGGCCCCGGCCGCAGCCCGTGGCTCCTCAGCCGCCCTTTTCTCCGCTGCATCCATCCTCGCCGCCACCGGCTGCGAAACATCAACGAATGCCCTGAACCTCTCATCGGGCCGGAGAGTGACGCCCTCCTCCGACTGCAGGCGTATCCTCCTGCCGGCTATGATAAGATCAACTGTCACCTCTCTCTGAATTGCAGGAACTCCTGTACCTCCTCAAAAAAAGCAAGTATGTCTTTTTCTGCTACTTCGCGCTCTACATCGAACACTTCTGCTACCTTTGATGTTATATCACTGATGGCAACCTTGCCGTCAATCATCTCCCATATAAAAGCACCGGTTTCGGTCAACCTGTAAAGTGAATCCATATCGGCAATATCAGCAGTCAGCGGGATCAGCAGAAATTCGTCATTGATCCTGCGATAGACCACTGAAGATGAATGTGAAGGTATTGAGGAGAGTGATATCATATATTAATAATCAACTCAAAGATAGCCAATATCAACCTATCTTTGCAGAAGTAAATCAAGCATGAAATGTCAAGAAAAATTCAGGGTAAAAGCACTGGCATAGACCAGAAGCAATTAATTGAGCTCATCACAAAGGCGATGGCCAAAAACCCGAAACTGCCACA
Organism: Bacteroidales bacterium; assembly: GCA_041740815.1. Lineage (GTDB taxonomy): Bacteria > Bacteroidota > Bacteroidia > Bacteroidales > VadinHA17 > SR-FBR-E99. The sequence continues at coordinate 1,675 of JBGSLG010000017.1, read as the reverse complement.
AAACTACAAACAGATAGCCGCACGGCTGCAGCTAACCGAAAAAGAGGAGAAGAGAGCTCTCACAGAGGCGCTGCTCCGGATGAAAAAGGATGGAATCACCGAGGAGAGAAACCACGGTAAATACGTACTCAAATCCGTCGGCGGCTATGTCACCGGCACAATAGACCTCACTAAATTCGGCTATGCATTCGTTGTCTCCGAAGAGTCGGAAGACGATGTCTTCGTTGCCGCCCGGAACCTCAACACTGCCCTCCACGGCGACCAGGTCAAGGTGCTCCTCTATGCCCGCCACAAGGGGAAAAGACCTGAGGGCGAAGTGGTGGAGATCATCAAACGGTCACGCGCAACATTCGTGGGCACAATCGAACTGACAAAACAGTTTGCATTCCTTATGCCCGACAATAAAAATATGCCCTTCGATATCTTTATCCCCCTGGCTAAGCTTAAAGGGGCTCTACAGGGACAGAAGGCAGTGGCAAAACTCGTTGAATGGGACCAGCGCTCGCGCAACCCCGTGGGCGAGATAATTGAGGTCCTTGGCAACCCCGGTGAGAATGACACGGAGATGCATGCCATTCTTGCAGAGTTCGGCCTTCCCAACAGGTTTGAACCTGAGGTGGAGGCTGCTGCGGAGAAGATACCTGCTGGTATCACCCCGGAAGATATTGCCGAGAGGCGCGACTTCCGCGATGTGGCCACCTTCACAATCGACCCCGAAGACGCCAAGGACTTTGACGATGCACTCTCATTCAGGCGCCTTCCCGACGGGAATATGGAGGTTGGTGTGCATATTGCCGATGTTACCCATTATGTCAAAACCGGCTCACTGATTGAAAAGGTGGCCCAGGAACGCGCCACCTCGGTCTACCTGGTTGACCGGACCATACCGATGCTCCCGGAACGGCTTTCAAACCACATCTGCTCACTGAATCCAAACGAGGATAAGCTCACCTACGCAGCCGTCTTCGAGCTCGACAGCAAAGCGAACGTGGTGAAGGAGTGGTTCGGCCGGACGATCATCAATTCAGACAAACGCTTCTCCTATTCCGGGGCCCAGATGGTCATCGACACCGGCGACGGTGATATGAAGGAGCAGCTCATGACACTGAACAGCCTTGCCCAGACCCTTCGCAGCCGTCGCTTTGCGACCGGATCCTTCGCCTTCGAACGGCTCGAGGTCAAGTTCAACCTGAGTGAGAAGGGTGTACCCATCGGAATACACTTCCGCGAATTCGGCACCGCAAACCAGCTCATCGAGGAGTTCATGCTCCTGGCTAACAAACGCGTTGCGGAGTATGTCGGAAAGAAACTCGGAGGGAAGACCTTCGTCTACCGTATCCACGACAAGCCTGATCCTGAGAAGCTGAGCTCGTTCAGCTATTTCATCAAGCGGTTCGGGTACCAGATTGACACCGCAAACGTGAAGGGACTGCCCGCTGCCATGAACAAACTCATGGATGATGTCTCGGGAAAGAAGGAACAGAATATAATCGAGACCCTCGCCCTGCGCTCGATGGCCAAGGCAGTCTATTCCACTGACAACATCGGCCACTACGGCCTCGCCTTCAGCCACTACACACACTTCACCTCGCCCATCAGGCGCTATCCGGATATGATGGTTCACCGCCTCCTGACAAAATACCTCGAGGGACAGCCGGCACGCGACAAGGACAAG
>JBGSLG010000016.1:0-14075 GCA_041740815.1 Bacteroidales bacterium | reverse complement strand
GAACTTTTTTTGCCATACATTTGCACTCGCAAAAAAAGGGTCTGATTCAGTAGCTCAGCTGGTAGAGCACATCCCTTTTAAGGATGGGGTCCTGGGTTCGAGCCCCAGCTGGATCACAAGGCAGCCGAAGAGGCTGCCTTTCTCTTTGTATGGTATCGAACCCGCTCCCCTGCAATCGGGCCCCTTCGCTGGAATTGCCCACCGGGCAATTCCTTAACGCTCGGTCCGGTTCGAGCCCCAGCTGGATCACAAGGCAGCCGAAGAGGCTGCCTTTTTGTTTTGTATAAAGTTTCTATCCCACCACTGCAGTCTGACAGCTCGCTGAAATGATCCACCGGATCATTTCCTATCGCTCGCTTCGGATCACAAGGCAGCCGAAGAGGCTGCCTTTTTGTTTTGTGTAAAGTTTCTTCTCCACCGCTGCAGTCTGACAGCTCCCTATCCCGACATACCATGTCGGGACTTAACGGTCGCGTCCCCCTGCAATCGGGCCCCTTCGCTGATATTACCAGGCGGCAATATAGCAAAAGCGCCCTTACCGGGCGCCTGCGCATTTACTTTAAAATCTTCTGAACGCCTTACTTGGAAAGGACAGGTATCTGTCTGCTGATGGACTCCTCAAGTGAGATCAGCGTCTCAGTCCTCATGATACCGGTTATTGCCTGTATCTTCTCGGTCAGCACCTCGCGCAGATGTTCATTATCATGCGTGTAGACCTTTATGAACAGCGAGTAATTACCTGTTGTATAGTGACATTCAATAACCTCTGGAATATCCTTGAGCTTTTTGATCACCTCCTTATATTTCCCCGGGTTGTCAAGATAGAGACCTATATAAGCACATGTCCTGAATCCTACCATTATCGGATCAACCTTGAACTCCGATCCTTTGATTACGCCGATGCGTATTAGCCTCTGCACCCTCTGATGAATTGCCGCCCCTGACACGTTACAATCGCGTGCCACCTCCAGATATGGAATCCTGGCATTCTTGGTAATGATGTCCAGGATCTTTCTATCAAGAGTGTCAATCTGCAAATTTTCTGCCATGATTACTTTGTATAATTTAGTTAATGATTAAAAATCCGCCACTAAATTTACAAATTTAAAGCAAAATAGCCTTAATTCCTATTAATTATCCCGGTAATTCTGCCAACAGAGTCAAAATCCTTTTCATCGAGGAAGGAATTAATTCCCTGTACCAACATTGTGGCGGTTCTTGGCTCGATGAATGATGCCGTGCCGATCTGGACGGCGGTAGCTCCTGCCATGATGAACTCCAGTGCATCTTCTGTATTCATGATCCCTCCCAGTCCGATCACGGGTATGGTGACAGCCCTTGCGGTCTGCCATACCATTCTCAGTGCCACCGGTTTTATTGCCGGACCGGAGAGGCCGCCGGTGACAGTGGACAGCTTAGGCCTCATTGTACGTGCATCGATGGCCATTCCCAGCAGGGTATTGACGAGGGAGACAGCATCAGCGCCCTCTTCCTGGGAGATCCGGGCAAACTCGGTAACGTCAGTGACGTTAGGTGATAGTTTGACTATCAATGTCTTGTCATATACCTTCCGGACTGCAGAAATGACCTCCCTGGCGGATCCGGGATTAGTACCGAAGATCATGCCGCCCCTCTTGACGTTGGGGCATGAGATATTAAGTTCAATAGCAGGTATGGCATCGAGGCTGTTAAGACGGCGTGACAGCTGCACGTAATCTTCAACCGTATTCCCATTGACATTAACAATAACATGCGTGTCAAAGCCAGTCAGTTTCGGATAGATATTCTTTTCAAAATAGTCGATCCCCTTGTTCTGCAGACCAACTGCATTCAGCATGCCTGAGGCCGTCTCCGCCATCCTGGGGTAGGCATTACCCTCCCTGTTTTCGAGTGTGGTGCCCTTTACGATGATGCCGCCAAGCTGATCCATAGACATGAAGTCTTCAAGCTCAGCACCGTAACCGCAGGTTCCTGAAGCCAGGATGACAGGGTTCCTGAATTCCAGTGATCCAATTTTTATCCGGAGGTCTGCCATTTCAGGTCGTTTATATTGAATACCGGTCCGTCAGTGCATGAGCACAGGTTGCCGGAGGTTGTGGGAACGATACAGCAGAGGCATATCCCCATGCCGCATGCCATGAGGTTCTCGAGCGATACCTCGCAGAAGATCTTCCTCTCGCGGCATACTCTTGCAACAGCCTTCATCATGGGTTCGGGGCCGCAACAGTATACCCTGTCCCATTCGTTCTCCCTGAATGCAGGAATGTCAGTGACAAATCCCCTGTGTCCTTCCGATCCGTCCTCGGTGGAGAGGTGGACCGGGCCTAGCTTCAGGAACTCGTCGTGGTCCAGTATCCTGGACCGGTTCCGAAATCCGAGAGCAAACTGAGGCGTGATGCCTGCTTCGGCAATACTGCGTCCGAGGTACAGCAACGGTGCCATTCCGCATCCGCCGCCGGTGAGCAGCACCCTCTCGCCTTTTCCGGGCAGGGTGAAGGAGTTACCGAGTGGATAGATGAGATTGAGTTTATCTCCGGGGAGAAGCCTGGACAGGCGGTCGGTCCCCGGGCCGGCGATCTGCACAAGAAGAGAAATAGTGTTCAGGGAGTAATCGACGTCGTGTACCGACAGAGGGCGCCGGAGGAATGTGGCGGGACTGTCAGGCACCAGAGCCTGAACGAACTGACCGGGTTTTATCTCCGGCAAAGATTCCGAAGAAGAGACTTTTATTACGAAAAAGCTCTCTCCTAGCCTTTTGTTTCCCGTAACTGTAAGATCTTCAACCCTCTTTTTCATCAGCAACCCTTTGGTTGCAAAATTAGAAAATTTGAGCAGATTTTATCAGGAGGGCCTGTATTCTGTAAAAGTTTTATCGGAATAGAAGAACAGTACCCTGACGATCTTACGCCGAGGATCAGAAGATGTGGTGCTTGAGAGTATCTCCTCCTCCGAGGCCATTTCCGGAGCTTCTGGCGGCTCCGTTGCACCGGGAAAGATATCGGAAGGCTTATCATCTGCAATTGCCCCAGGACTGCTCCCTGGGGCCTCCATGTCGAACAGGGTAGGCTGGGAGATATATTTATGCATTGGTCCGCGACCAAACAGGAGCCAGTCAGCGGATAGCGAGGAATATTTGTGCAGCATCTTGATCACAAAATCAAGGCTGGGATTGTTTCTGCCTGACAGTATGTGGGAGATTCCTGAAGGCTGAACCCCGATTTCCTCGGCAAATTGAGCATAACTCTTGTTTTCGTTCTGTAAAAACGCAAGGATTCGGTCTTTCATCTTTTATAGTATTTATTACAAATGTAACTACAACTTCCTTTACATATGTAATTTAATCGTAGTGACAAATGTAACTATTACTCTTTTGCTTCTATCTACATAACTGTATGGCGAGGGAATAAAGGCAATCTGTGGGCGTATATTTAAGTACTATTACTTGAGTTTAGAAGCTATTTATTATTGATATATAGAGACTTAAAACACATAAATGACTTAATTCTAAAGCAATCATATGCCAAACACATTAACCATATGTACCTATAATTCATATTAATTAATTTATAGTACTGATTTATAGTGGTTTATTCTTCTATTTATTTCATTACAACAAATATTTACATCTCTACATCCGTAATGATTACATATGTAATTACATTAATATATCTGGCATCATAATTCTTGATTTACATTTGTGAATCGTGATAAATTTCGATATAGCAGTACACCTGGGTTGAGCGGGAACCTCCCTTCTTTTCCAGTTTATCCTCAAGTCGCTCAGAATTGAATATTTCGGCTTTACCTCTCCCCTGTACTTAAATATTTGAATCGCGGAACATAATGCAAAACATCTTTTGTGGAGAAATCTTTTGATTATCTTCATCCGGTCAAAAGTACCGGGCGCTGAAAACGCCTGTTTTTAAAGAAATTTGCGTCATATGGTTAAAGAAAAGTTCTCTCTTGCGCTGCACTGGCAGATTCTGATAATGCTTTTGTTAGGCGGCCTCTTCGGTTATTTCTTCCCCCACCTTACCAAATACACCAACTGGATGGGCGACATTTTTCTCAGGGCCCTCAACATGATCATAGTACCGTTGATTTTCTGTTCCATATCGACAGGGGTAGCCAATGTAGGCACTGCCGAGAATCTTGGTCGCCTGGGATTGAAGACCATGGGATACTATCTTTTCTCGACCTTTATAGCAATTATTACGGGATTCTTTCTTGTCCAGCTCATCAAGCCAGGCATCGGGGCGGATCTGGGGCTGCAGGTACCTCTTGAAGATATTGCAGTAGGCAGGGAGAGTTTTGGTCAGACGCTGATCAACATAGTTCCTTCCAACATCATAAAGGCTATGGCTGAGGGTCATATGCTCTCCATCATACTCTTTGCCGTACTTGTAGGATTCTTCACCACACGCGTCGGCGAGAAGTCGCGCCTGCTGATTGTGGACGTACTCAATGCCATTCTCGATGTGATCATGAAGATCACCATGTTCATTATACGGTTCACTCCCCTTGGTGTTTTCAGCATCATTGCAAAGGTTATCTCCCAGCAAATAAATATTGGCAACGATGTCAGCGAGATAATAGGGAGTATGGGCATTTACTTCCTTACTGTACTGGCAGGGCTCCTCATTCACGGGTTCATCACCCTGCCCCTGATGTTGAAGCTGATGGGAAGGGTCAATCCGATGAAGCATCTGAAGAATATGTCGACTGTCATCCTTACGGCATTCTCCACCTCCTCGTCAAATGCGACTCTGCCGCTGACGATGGAGACAGTGGAGACAAAGAGTGGTGTCTCAAACAAGATCGCCAGTTTCACCTTGCCGCTGGGAGCAACAATCAACATGAACGGTACAGCACTGTATGAGTGTGTGGCGGTGATGTTCATTGCCCAGGCCTATGGCATCGATCTTACAATCGGGCAGCAACTGGTGGTGGTCTTTACCGCACTTCTGGCTGCAATCGGATCAGCCGGCATACCCATGGCAGGACTTGTCATGATGGCTGTGGTGCTGAATGCGGTAGGGCTGCCTCTGGAAGGCATAGGGCTGATACTTGCGGTCGACCGTATACTGGATATGTTCCGCACTACAATCAATGTCTACGGTGATACCTGCGGGGCAGTTATCATTGCGAAGTCAGAGGGGGAACAGCTAACTGTCTAGGCAGAAAATAAGTCCGCAGTCCGCAGTCCACAATCAGCAGTCCACAGTCTTAATTAAGAAATAAGACTTAAGAATTAAGAATTGATAATCAGTTACTTGGACTGAGGACTGAGGCCTGAGGACTGAGGACTGAGGACTGGAATCATCCGCAGTCACCACCGCAACCGCTGCTGCTATGGCTGCCGCACGATGAGCAACCACCTGATGACGGCCCGGCAAGCTCCTCAGCTGTCGCCTCGCGAACACCGACAACCCGGCCTGAAAAATGAAGGTTGGTTCCAGCCAGCGGATGGTTAAAATCCATCTTGACAAAGGCGTCACCTATCTCAACTACAATACCGTTCATCCTGTTGCCCTGTGAATCCATCATCGGGACATTGTTTCCCACGTAGCAGATCTCGCTCCGGAGAACACCTTCATCCTCAAAGATATTTCTCGGCAGGCTTACCACCATCTCTTCGCGGACCTCACCGTAAGCGTCAGCAGCTGCCAGGTGAAAATCAAAAGCCGCCCCGTCTTCAAGGCCAGCAATGTTTTCCTCAAATGCAGGCAGCAGTCTGCCGGCTCCGAAGACAAAATTCAGGGGTGCAGCCTCCTCAACAGTTTCAATTACCCTGCCCTCTTTGTCACCCTCGTGGAGAGTATATACCAGTGAGACAAATTTGTCATTTTCAAGTTTCATAATTATCTTATATTTAATCTATTAGTTATTATCATCTGAATTAAAAAAAGAACTCTATCCGGATCTCCGGGGAGTCGTGTATTCCGTATTCGTTGCCTGTCACGCTCCAGAGGAAAGTGATGTTCATACTCGATCTTTTGCCCGTTGGCTGTGATAGTCCTGCACCGGCAAGAAAGCTCCCGTAATAAAATCGGCCCCCATTCTCCGTAGTGGTTGTGAAGAAGGACTTTTCAAGGCTCAGTGCCTCATATTCGCCCTTCACAAATATCCCTGTATTTAACCCCAGCGGGATAATATTGTTCAGGTCCTGGATCAGGGTGAGCTGGAGCATCGTACGTCCGCCGTAAATAACAGTGCTGCCGTAGGGATCCTTATAATACTGAAATGACGGTCCGGCGCCTGCTGCCACTCTTGGCAGGAGCCAGAAGCCCACCAGCGGCGATACTTCGATATTTGTTACGGTCCCGAACTGTAGTCCGAACGATCCGCCAAAAAAGAGACGCTGTCTTACCGGCGGATTCTCGTCCTGCACTCGTGGCCCATATTCCTGGGCAACCGCTGCGAGAGTCAGCAGCAGGCAGGCTATCATTATCAGGCTCTTCTTCATTCTTTGGAGGCACCTCATTTTGAGGCTACAAATAAAATCAAAATTAGTACATTTACAGTAGTTGTTACCTGATAAAATGATAAGAAACTTATTAAATTACTGATCAAAATATGAATATAGTCTTAACAGGTGCCTCCTCCGGTATCGGCAGGGAGGTTGCTCTCAGGCTTGCCGGCGAGGCGCGGAACAGGATCTATGCAATTGCCCGCAACGCAGAGGCACTCAGGAGCCTTGCAGACGAATGCCAGAGCGGAAATATCGTACCGGTGGCATTGGACATCACCGGCGGCAGTTCGTCGCTAAGAGAGCTTAAAAAGAGGCTTGTCTCTGAGGCAGGCAGGGTTGACATCCTTGTGAACAATGCCGGTTACCTGGTCAACAAGCCGTTCGGGGAGCACAGTGAGGAGGATATTGCATCACTTCTGTCTGTGAACTTCACTGCTGCTGCAACCCTTACGGCTGAACTGCTGCCGCTTATGGGAGAGGGGTCGCATGTGGTGAATATAGGAAGTATGGGGGGATTCCAGGGCAGTCTCAAGTTTCCCGGCCTCTCATTCTACAGTGCCGCCAAGGGTGCCCTTGCAATACTGACAGAATGCCTGGCAACAGAGTATGCCGGCAAGGGCATCTCGTTCAATTGTCTCTGTCCGGGCGCCGTTCAGACAGAGATGCTGGGCAGGGCTTTCCCGGGATACAAAGCACCGGTGACTCCGGCCGATATGGGAGCATTTATCGCCGATTTTGCATTAAACGGACATAAATTCTTCAACGGGAAGATACTGCCGGTGGCAGTTTCCGTGCCATAGGCAGGCAGCAGGCAATGGGCAATAGGCAGTAGTAAGGAATTAAGAATTAAGAGTTAGAAGTAAAGAATTAAAGAATTGATTTTCAAAGATTTAGACTGCAAGACCGCAAGACTGCAAGACCGCAGGACCTTCAGACTTTCGACTCCTAACCCCTGTATACCTTGACAACAATCCGGCCGGTGACTGCAAGGAATCCGTTGAATGCCAGCGCCTTCAGCTCATCCTCTCCGGGATAGACAAAGACCGGGGCAATACTCTTAACCAATGCTCTGATCCTCTCCACATGACCCGTATCATTGGCCATGCCGCCGGTCAGGATAATAGCATCTACCTCCCCGCCCAGGGCAGCCGACATCCCTCCTATCTCCTTGGCTGTCTGATAACTGCATCCTTCCACCACCAATGCAGCCAGTTCATCACCAGCATCGGCACGTGTGCACGCTTCCATGAAACTGTTTGTTCCCAGGTATGCCACCATGCCACCCTTGCCGGCGAGCATCACCTTTACCTCTGCGTGGGTGTACCTTCCGCTGAAGCATAGCTCCGCCAGCTGCGATGCAGGCAGCCCGCCGCTCCGTTCAGGTGAATAAGGACCGTCGCCGTTCAGGGCATTGTTCACATCCACCACTCTCCCCCTGCGGTGTGCCCCTACGCTGATCCCTCCTCCCATGTGTGCCACCACGAGGTTCATATCCTCATACTCCCGCCCCATGGAGGCAGCATATAGCCTGGCCACCGCCTTCTGATTGAGGGCATGGAATATCGATCTACGGCTTATAAGCGGATGACCCGACAGTCGCGCTACCGGCTCAAGCTCATCAACAACCACTGGATCAACTATATAAGCTTTTGCGCCGGGCATTGAAGCCACCATCATATCTGCCATGAGTGCTCCCAGGTTGCTGGCATGCTCGCCGTTAGCGGCTTCCGTCAGATGCTTTTTCATCAGGTCGTTAACCTCATAGATGCCCGATTCGATCGGGTTTACCAGTCCGCCCCTGCCCACAACGGCAGAGATCATCGCAAGATCTGTTGCCTCTTCGCGTAGAGCCTCCATTATCACCTGGTATCTGAAAGGCAGCTGATCGGTCATCCTGCGGTAGCCCTCAAGCTCCTGCGCGCTGTGTCTCAGCGTCTTCTCAAAAAGCAATTCATCGCCGTCATACAATGCAAACTTGGTGCTGGTTGAGCCTGGATTGACAGCCAGTATTAGTTTTTCTTTCATGATTATCAGTTTATCGGCTACGCCATCAGGCATGCCAGTGCCACGCAGTAGTATTTTGACAGTTCGCTTTCACTCCTTGACATGAGAACCACAGGCTTGGTGGTACCGCATATCATGCCGGCCAGCTCTCCCCCTCCGAAAAGCATCAGACCCTTGTAGAATGGATTGCAGGACTCAAGCGACGGAAAGAGCAGAATATCAGCATCTCCGGCCAGCGGGGTATCAACTCCCTTGATCTTCACGCTCGGGGGGTCGCATGCCAGGAAAAGGTCTACAGGTCCGTCCATGATGCATGGCGATATCTGTCCGCGTTCAGCCATCTTGCACATCACCGAATAATCGAGCGTGTTCGGGAAATGGCTGCTGACCTTCTCGGACGCTCCTATCAGCGCTACAGAAGGCTTTTCGATGCCAAATCTGCGGGCCATCGCTATGGCATACTCAGCCATTGCAACCTTCTGATCGAGATCGGGGAAAGGAATGACTGCAGTGTCAGTAATAAAGAGCAGTTTATGGTATGCCGGTATCTCCACGGCGCAGACGTAGCTCATCACTGCCTTCGGAGGCAGGAGCCCCTTCTCCCTGTCCATCACCGCCCTGAGAAACTTATCGGTACCAACGAGGCCCTTCATGACTATATCAGCCTCGCCGGAACGGGTCATGCTGACAGCCAGTTCTGCGGCGGCCTTTTCATTTTCTGCATCAATGATTGTAAAACGATCGGGATTGGCCCCCGTCTCCCTGCAGGTTGCGAGTATCTGTTCTCTCCGGCCGATCATCAGCGCCTCGGCGAAGCCCTCATTGACAGCCCTGTACAGCGAGCCGACAGTGTTCGGATCCTGTGCCCAGGCTACGGCTATCCTCCTTTTCTTACCGGCTGACCTGACGGTTTCAGCCATCTGTCCGAGGCTGGTGATCATCTCAGTCGGGTCTTGCGATTGCAGCGGCGAGGAGTATGCTGTAGTACTTGGCCTGATCGGAGTCGCTCCGTGAGGTCAGCACAATAGGCGCCATTGCCCCCAGGATGACTGCTGCCACGCCGGCATGGGCAAAGAAGACGAGTGACTTGTAGAGTACGTTGCCAACCTCAATGTCAGGCATCAGCAGCAGGTCGGTATCGCCGGCCACATCGCTCCTTATTCCTTTATGTATGGCACTCTCGAGGCTGACGGCATTGTCAAATGCCAGTGGCCCGTCAATGAGACAGTTTCTGATCTGGTCACGCTGGTTCATCTTCGACAGCAGGGCAGCATCAAGTGTGGCCTGCATGTTCTCACTCACCATCTCCACAGCGCCCAGCACTGCCACTTTGGGCATGTCAATCCCGAGCTTGTTCAGGCAAGCCACGGAGTTATTCACAATAGAGATCTTGTCCTGAAGATTGGGGGCAATATTCATTGCCACATCAGTAACAGCAATCAGTTTGTGGTAGGCCTCTATCTCGAAGATCGCAAAATGAGAGAGAAGCGCACCTGTTCTCAGTCCCCACTCCTTATTCAGCACAGCCTTCAGCAGTGAGGATGTCCCCACCTGCCCCTTCATTAAAATGTCGGCCTGATTACTGCGCACCATTTTTACGGCTATCTCCACGGCCATATCGGTGTCAGGCTCGTGTATCATCCTCAGCCCGCTCAGGTCAAGGTTGTTGTCCGAGGCAATTTTCTGCACGGCCTCCTTGTCGCCGACAAGTATAGGTTCTATGAAACCGTCACGTGCAGCCATGAGGGCCGATGTAAGTGAGTTGTGGTCCTGGGCTGCGGCAAGGACCATCCTCCTGGTGGGCTTGTCAACAAGCAGTTCCTTCAGATCGGACAAGTGCTTTAAGACCATGATATACAGGTTTTAATGAATTAACTTCTCAACTATTGCTTTAGTATCTGATGCGATCACGAATTCCTCGTCGGTAGTGACCACCATGACTTTGACTTTTGATGTGGGAGTAGATATAACCAGGTCTTTTCCCTTGACGCCGTGGTTGATTTCAGGGTCAATCTCAATTCCCATATACTCCATCCCGGTACAAATCATTTTCCTTGCGTTGAAGTCGTTCTCACCCACACCGGCGGTAAAGATCAAAAGGTCAAGTCCGTTCAGGGCCGCAACATAGGCGCCTATAAACTTCTTGATCTTATATGCATACATATTCAGGGCCAGAAGAGCCTTGGGGTTTCCCTCATTGGCCGCGATCTCAAGGTCGCGCATGTCTGAAGAGAGCTGCGAGATACCGGCCACACCGCTCTTCTTATTGATCATGTTGTTCACTCCGCTGACGCTTAACTCCTCCTTATCAGCAAGATAGAGAAGAACACCCGGGTCTATCTCGCCGGTGCGCGTACCCATGATAAGGCCGTCAACCGGAGTAAATCCCATGGATGTGTCTATCGATTTGCCATTCTCGATGGCGGTTATTGAGGCGCCGTTGCCAAGGTGACAGGTGATGATCCTGGAATTATAAAGATCCACATTGAGCATCTTGCAGGCTTTTTCTGCGACGAACCTGTGGCTTGTTCCGTGGAATCCGTATTTGCGGATCCTGTATTTCTCGTAATACTCGTAGGGAATGGCGTACATGAACGCATAGTCAGGCATCGTCTGATGGAACGACGTGTCAAAGACAGCTACCTGGGGGATTCCCGGAAGGAGCTTTTCGCATGACAATATCCCCTTTAGGTGGGCTGGGTTATGGAGTGGTGCCAGCTCGGAACAATTCTCTATGTCGCGCTTGACATCATTGTCGATGAGCACCGATTCCTTAAAATTTTCACCGCCGTGCGCCACCCTGTGACCTACAGCCTTTATCTCGCCAACAGACTTAATGACACCGTGAACGGGATGAACAAGAGCTTCCATGACCATGTTTATGCCGATTGTATGGTCAGGAATGTCAAGAACCACCTTGTAGTTGTCCTTTCCGGTGGGTTTATGTGTAAGGATGCCGTCGGTGAGGCCGATGCGTTCAATGAGCCCTTTTGCGAGGACTTCGGCGTTGTTTGACATGTTGAACAGCTGATACTTAATGGAGGAGCTGCCACAGTTGAGTACAAGAATTGTCATTGTCTGGTTATTGTCTGGTGATGCCGGCTGCCTGGTTGGCAGTTATGGCGACTACGTTAATAATATCACTTACCGAGCATCCCCTTGAGAGGTCGTTTATCGGCGCTGCCATGCCCTGCAGAACGGGGCCTATTGCCTGTGCGTGGGCAAGACGCTCGACAAGCTTATAGGCAATGTTGCCGCTTTCAAGGTTGGGGAAGATAAGGACGTTGGCTTTGCCTGCAATCTTGCTTCCCGGAGCCTTTTTCTGACCAATGGCCTCAATCAGTGCAGCATCTGCCTGAAGTTCACCCTCGAACATAAATTCCGGGGCCATCTCCTTTGCCATCTTAGTGGCACTCACAACCTTATCGACCAGCGGGTGTTTTGCACTGCCCATTGTAGAGAAGCTGAGCAGGGCAACCTTTGGCTCAACGCCAACTATAGCCTTCGTGGTTCTTGCTGTGGCCACGGCAATCTCAGCCAGTTCCTTGTCGGTTGGATCCGGGTGGACAGCTCCGTCTGCAAAAACAATGATGCCGTCTTCACCAAATTCCTTGTCCTTCAGTATCATAATAAAAGCCCCGGACACAACTGATATGCCGGGAGCGGTCTTGACATACTGGAATGCCGGTCTCAACACATCACCGGTGGTGTTCCTTGCGCCGGCAACCTCACCGTCGGCATCACCGCTTTTTATCATCATAACCCCAAGATAGAGAGGGTCTTCGATAAGTTTTGACGCCTCTTCCCTTGTCAGCCCCTTGCTCTTGCGGAGCTCAACCATCAGGTCTATATACTGCTCCTTCTTCGGGTGGCTGACGGGATCAATGATATCCGCCCTGCCTATGTTCTTCAGACCAAATGTCTCTGCCATTGCCTTTATCTCCGCAGGATTTCCAAGCAGGGTGATGCGCGCTATGTTCTCAGCAATTATCGCGTCAGCCGCCTTGAGAGTCCTTTCTTCCGTCCCTTCCGGCAAAACAATTCTTTTATTATGCCTGATGGCATTCATTTTGATCTGTTCAAGCAATTCCATTGTATATCAATAATTTAGTTTATTAAACGTGTCGGGATAAAATTACGAAAAAAGTGCATCCGCCCAAAATCAACTACATGATTAAAATCAGATTTTTAAAATATTAGCTGATTTTTTTCGAAAACTGCTTCTCCGGCTCCCTGCGGAAGCAGCAAATCTATATTTTTGAAGCTGGAAACGCGGCAGATGCAGAGTGATGTTAACACGAGGGATTTAGAGGTACTTGCGGCCTCGCTGGAGGGCGAGGTACGTATTGACAGGGCTTCACTACTGATGTACGCCACTGATGCCTCCATATACCGTGAGGAGCCGCTGGCGGTGGTCTTTCCCTGCCACAGGGGCGATCTGAAGTCACTTCTCACCTTCGCCCGAAGGCATCACACGGGTATCATACCCAGGGCAGCAGGCACCTCTCTGGCAGGACAGGTGGTAGGATCAGGAATTGTGGCTGACCTCTCGCGCCACTTCACGCGGATACTTGAGATCAATCCTGAGGAGCGATGGGTCAGGCTTGAGCCGGGGGTGGTTCCCGATGAGCTCAACACCGTCCTTCGCGGTTACGGGCTGCTCTTCGGTCCCGAGACATCGACCTCCAACAGGTGCAACCTGGGAGGCATGATAGGCAACAACGCGTGCGGACTCCATTCGGTTATCTACGGCTCTGTCAGAGATCATATAATCGAGGTTAAGGCGATGCTGTACGATGGCTCGGAGGTGGTTTTCGGGCCGCTCACCGATGAGGAGTTCAGACTTAAATGCACCCTTGATTCTGCTGAAGGTGTGATCTACAAGGAGATAGAGAGTATAATGTACGATAATGCCAGTCGCAGCTCCATCATGGCAGACTATCCCGAGAAGAACATCCCCAGACGAAATACAGGCTATGCCCTTGATGATCTGCTGTACAGCGAACCATTCACCAGGGGCAGCGGGAGGCCGGTCAACCTGGCGCGACTGATTGCAGGATCTGAAGGCACCATGGCCATTGTCACCGAGGCGAAGCTCGGACTGGTGCCGCTGCCACCGCCGGTGAAGGCCCTGTCGTGCGTTCACCTTCGCAGGCGCGATGAGGCCTTCAGGGCCAACCTGATTGCGCTGAAATATAAGCCATGGGCGGTTGAGCTGATGGACAATAACATTTTGAACCTGGCTGCCACCGTCGAGAGCCAGAAGCGAAACCGGTTCTTCATTGAGGGCGAACCCGGTGCGCTGCTGATTGTTGAGTTCTGCGCCGAGAGCCGTGATGAGATCACCGCGGTGGCAGCGGCCATGGAGGTCGAGTTGAGGGAAGCAGGACTGGGCTATGCCTTCCCGGTCGTCTGGGGCGGCGATGTGAAAAAGGTATGGGATCTGCGCAAGGCCGGACTGGGCATCCTTTCAAACATCCCGGGCGATGCCAAGCCGATATCACTGATAGAAGACTGTGCCGTGGCTGTTGACAAGCTGGGCGATTTTGTGGGCGAGATTGAGGATATGCTTGCCTCCTACGGCAAAGAGTCTGTCTAT
>JBGSLG010000015.1:0-20115 GCA_041740815.1 Bacteroidales bacterium | reverse complement strand
ACAGTGATGAGGCATAGAGCAGGGTGTCATTGTTCTCGCCCCGGAACTGTGTCCGGTCATAATAGGGAGACGGCTCAACGAGCAGATCGCTGAACTTAACGGTGATATTGGGGAATGACTCGAAGATTGTTACACGAAGGTCGCCGTAAGAGATCCGGGTGTTGACGCTCTCATTGACTTTTGCTGTAAGAGCTGCGGTGATCTTTTCCTGCCGGAGGGTTGCATAAAGGCCAAGCAATAGAATTACCAGCAGCAACACACCGCCCGCAATTAGCGTAATTTTTTTCACCCATCCCATTGACCTGGCGCCTGAGCTGTTTATTTCTTTCTTCTTTTAAGCAGGAAGGAGAGATCGCTGCCCGGGGCTATCTCCAGCGGTTCGTTACCGTACATGAATATACGCGTGTTACGGGGACCTATGAGTGACAGTCTGTCTCCCTCGAGAAGAAACATTGTACCCTCACGCAGTCCGGCAACAAAGATCTCCCTGTTGACCTCAATGAATTCCTGGATCCGCTGCTCCCGAGTTTCTCCGGCATGTCCTGCCGGGTTGGCGTCGAGGTAGTGGGGGTTGATCTGGAACGGGATAAGCCCGAAAGCCCTGAATGATGCCGGTGCAGTGACAGGCATGTCATTGGTGGTCATGATTGTCGGGCAGGTGACGTTTGACCCGGCGCTCCAGCCAATATAGGGGGTCCCTGACAGAACCTTCTTCCTGACCGGTTCTATCAGCTTATTCTCTCTCAGGCATTTAAGGAGCATCCAGGTGTTGCCTCCTCCGACAACTATTGCAGGTGCTTCAAGAATGGCCTTAACGGGATCCTTAAAGCGGTGGATAGACACCACATCATGCCCGACCTCGGCAAAGCGGGTTCTTACTTTTTCCTCGTAATCATCATATGAAAACGTTACCGCAGCATACGGAATAAACAGTGCCCTGACCTTTTTGGTGCCAAGGAACTCCCGTATATTGTTCTTCGGATAGTCAAGATATGGCTCACCGGCATTTGTTGAATTGCTGATTAGAAGTAATCTCATCTCCTGTGAATTTTCCGGGTTTGATTTCTAATGATCTGTTGCAAGTGGTATTGCGCCAAAGATATATAAAAAAGGGAGAGGCTATTTTGTTGAAATAACCTCTCCCTCATTTAATTCAGGAATGTGCCTGAACCTGTATAAGTCATTTTCCGTGAAAGCCTGTACAGAATTTCATGTGCGATAATCTAGTCGTTGATAGTCAGCGCGATACCCACCTCGAAAGGATAGAGCTCCGGGCCCTTGTTCTTTTCAAACATCGGCGACAGGTAGCAGGTGCCGTATACCTGTATCATCTCATAGCCTGCCCTTGCTGTGACACCATACCTGAGGACATTCAGGTTAAAGTCGTCACGGTTCTTATCCTTCTGTTTTCCGTCATCATGATAAACGGTCTTTGTATGTGACCCCAGTTTCACCGCTCCGATCACTCCTGCTCCCAGGTTGATTGTGCTGCTGTGTGTGACAGGGATCTGTACCTCGAGCATTACAGGAAGAATGCCATAGACGGTGGCAAGCTTGCTCTTGTCGTAGTTGATGCCTTCTGCAGGATACTCTGCTGTGACAATGCCGCCGTCATCGACAGCCAGGGAGTTGTTACCGTCAAAACGGTAGTTGTTGAAACTGATTCCCAGTCCGGTCACTATTCCGAAATGGCGTGTAAACCCGAGGCTGACAGGTGGCGCGATGATGTTAAAGTTTGACGATTTTGCTGTGTTGAGGTCAAGGTATCCCTCCATTGTACCGTCGTTACGGCCCCACTGGTCAGTTGAGAATGAGTTATACCCGAACTCGATCCCGCCCAGGTGACCGTCGAAATACCTTCCGGGACTTCCCGGATCTTCTGTCTCTTCGTCGTATTCAAACCGCACTTCTGTGTCATCATCTTCCGTAAGGATTCTTATGGCCTTCTTTCCGATTCTGATCACGGTTTCGTCCTCTGTCTCTTCCACTGTAACGATTTCTCCGATTTTTACCCGTGCAGTATCTTCTTCAGGATATTCTTCCCATTCCTCCTCAGCGGCAATCTCTTCTTCGGTCTGCGAAACGGCGATCTCCTCCTCCGCTTCATAGACAAGCGTATCAGGAGGCGTTACCTTCTCCGTTTGCTCTTCCAGCCTCTCAAGTTCTTTCAGTTTCTCTTCCTTCTCCTGAGCCTGTGCCGGAAGAATAAGGGCCAGGATAACGGCAAATGCAAGTAATGTTCTTTTCATGGCAAATATTTGTTTGTTGTTTAATACCGGGACGATCAGATGGACCTGAAAGTTACACTCACGGTGAATTTTTGTTCACGGGGGCTGTAAATGAGATGAGTGAAGAGTTGAAATTCACGGCAACAGGCACACCGGCCTTGTTGCTGGCCTGTTCAAGCTGCATCTCCCACCCGAGCACATTGTTGATACCGTTGACACATGCGCTTGCGATTACATAACCGTCAATGTTCTTCTCCTCTTTTGTAACAGTTTTTGCCAGGAGTGCCATACCGCGGATGATCCAGTTGTCTGCCTTAACCTGTGCGGTTGCAGGTAATATGGCTGCCCTCTGAACGGTCTGGAGATCAGTGTTTAAGGCGGCTGTCATCAGGGCCGGATTGACGGCATTGAGGGCAAGGGTGACCGGGAGTACTCTTTGCGGTTCTTCTGTTGCGGCAGTCAGGGCTAGGGCCGGCTTTTTCATGTCAGTGACACGGCGCACTCCGGCGGTCTCCTCTATGACACGGTCCGGAATTATTACAGGGGATGACTCCGGAATGAGTGCTTCAGACATCACTGCTCCCTCCGGCAGAGTGCCAGGCATGATATCAGTTGTCCGGCTTCTGATTGCCGGTCCTGTTATAATGATTGCGACAACTGCTGCTGCAGATAGCAGAGTAATTGCAAGCGAGCGTCTTAAGACCCTTGTTGCCGGTGATTCTTTCAGGAGCCTGTCCCTGTATATCCATTTGTCGTTAAGCGGTGTGAGCCTGACTTCGTTAAAGCTTTCGGCACGGGCTCTCCTTGAGGGGACAGCAGCAAGAACTGTATGCAATTCTGTGAGAGAGTCTCCTTCGAGGGACTCCTCTGCCCACGCAGCAGCCAATAGATCAAACTGCTCATCAGTAAGCTCTTCGGGCTTGCGGAACAATCCGTCAGGCGCCGGGTATCTGTCATCCGGCGGGGTCAGACGGGGGAAATCGTTGTCGTCTTTCATTGCCATACCGATGTAGTTACAAGATAGTTTCTGAGAGCCACCCGGCCCCTGAAGATATAGGTCTTGACCTGTGCCTCAGACAGACCTGTGATGTCAGCTATCTCCTGGTAGCTGTACCCTTCATAATCGCGCAGGAGGATTACTGACCGCTGCGCTGCAGGAAGTTTCTCAAGGGCCCTGTGGAGGACCTCATTCAGATCACTGCTGCTCTCCTCGGCGAAGAGGGTGCTGTCATCATAGTACTCGACCCCGACAAGCCTCGAATCTTTCCGTATCACGTCTATCATCCTGTTGTAGGCAGAGGTAAAGAGCCAGGACTTCACTGCGGCATATTCAATCTCGGTGACGCAACGCCAGAGCTTTTCGTAGGTATCCTGCACGATGTCGCCGGCCCTGTGGCTGTCTTTCAGGCTGCGGTAGATGAAACGGTAGACATGGTCACCGTACTCTTTTACAGCGTTATTGTACTCTTTTACGGTCATTAAGGTCAAGGTACTGATAACCTAAAGACGGCTGTAAGTTGTCAAATGTTACAGGTCCCCTGAAAAAAAATACGGTCAGGCCTGGCCCTGCCGCATAAAAAAAAGAGGCTGTCCCTTTTGAGACAGCCTCCTGATCAGCACCGTTAAACGGATATTATTTTGCCTGATAAACTCTTACCCAGTCGACCTCCATGGAGGAGATGCCTCCTATGGGTTTGTCGACACCACCGGCCAGGTTGATATACATCGGCTCCTGCGGTACGCCTGATGTCTGGCGCATCACCTCCACACCGTTGATCTTCCAGACAAGGCTGTCTGAGGTCCACTCGAGGGTGTAGATGTAAAAGTCCGAGAGATATTTTGATCCGAGACTTTTCTTATGGTGATTGCTTTGAGAGGTGAAGAGATCAAACCATACTTTTCCGTGACCTGACCTGCAAACGTCAACATGCGGGGTGATACGGTCGCCGATCAGCCAGAAGGCATTGCGGACGTTCGGATCGGTTAGTTTAATCTT
This sequence comes from Bacteroidales bacterium, assembly GCA_041740815.1. Taxonomy (GTDB): domain Bacteria; phylum Bacteroidota; class Bacteroidia; order Bacteroidales; family VadinHA17; genus SR-FBR-E99. The sequence goes on along the minus strand of JBGSLG010000015.1, from coordinate 15,891 downwards.
TGCTGTGAAGGTGCCGTACTTCTGCCTGAAGGAGGCCCCTGTATTGAGGATACCCGATGTGAATGCAAAATCGCGTGTGTAAAATCCCCTGGCAGGGTCCCACACCTTGCCGTTAATCTTTTCCGGTTTGGTGATTATACGGAGTACGCTGTGACGCAATTCGAGGTTATCTGACGGAGTATAGCAATGCAGGTCGGCTGCCTGGCTGTAGCTGTCGTGCAGAAGCTTATCGCCCCAGTAATACTTGTTGAGCCACTTTTTATTGTCCGGCGTTGCTCCGTCAAACTCGTCACTGAAGGTCAGTTTACGGTTTTTAATTATATCGAACTTGTTTGAATCCTTAACGCCAAAATACCATTTTATATCGGCGGAGTTCTTCAGATTCTCATACTCCTTAAACTCCCGGAACATATCTGTCTTCTCAAAGCGACGCTTGTCGAGCAGGTACTCCTTCTTTTCAGTGAACGCTTTGGTTTTCAGGTATGCTTCAAGCTCTGCCAGCCTTTTAAGACGGGCCGAGTCCTTTACCCCTGTATAGTTGTGATATTCCTTTGAATCTTTGAACTTGTAGTATGAAACAATATCCGGAGCGTTTCTCTTTCCTTTGAAATCAAGCAGCTTCTGATACTCGGGGCTGTCCTTGAAGGTCACCGGCTTCATGTTCTTCTTCATCAGGAAGGCCGATGATGTGACGAATGCCTGGAGCTCTTTGAACCTCTCTGCCTTGCCGGGGTTAAGGTTTTTCTTAACCTCTCTGTCGCCCTTCAGTTTCTTGTATTCGAGCCATTTGCCATACTCTTCGGTATCCCTGAAAGTCACAGGCTTCGTCCGCTCCTTCTGTTTGAATGCAGGCGACTGGATAAAGAGTTGCAGATCTTCGATTTCCTTTACCCTGGCCGAGCCGTCGAGGGAGGTGAAATTCTTCAGAAGTGCGCTTCCTTCGGTCCTGAAATATGAGACAATGTCTTTCGCTTTTTTGAGACTTAAATATTCAGTCTCCCTGGCATGTTCCTCCGAGCCTTTGTAAGTGAGCGATTCGATCTCTTTTCTTTTCTGTCTGAAGCCGGCTGAATTGACGCTTTCATGTAGAACATTGTATTTTGCCAAAACTTCGGAACCGGCAAAGGAGATCATTCTTTCATACTCGGCGAGCAGAGCTTTCTCATCCTGTTCCAGTTTTGAAGTGGCGGGGATCATCCCCAGCATCAGCTTTAAGGTTGACATCTCAGATTAAGTTTTGGTATAGTCCGGTTAAAGTTAAAAATCTTTCAAATACAACAGTCTCCATCAGCCAATTATTTGTTACTTAGGAGATAACAAACGAAAAGGACTGATTTTGACAATCATTTAATTTTCAACAGAATAAAAACGGATGAAAAAGCTCATTATTGTTACCGGCATGATTATACTGGCTTCCTGCGGCGCGGTGAAGCAAAAATCAGCTTTGCCTGCAGAAAGGCAAGAGCTCCCTGCCCTGGCGCCTTCTGTCATACAGGACGATCCTCTCCGGGCCTCCGGGGAGGACCAGGACCATCTGATACTGGCAACGCTGTGGTACCAGAAATCAGCTGAGATGAGGGCCCTGTACTACCAGTGTTTCCGCAGTGCAGAGATCGCTCTTGCGGAAAACCTGGCATGGGCCGGGCGGACGAAGCCTGCAGCAGTGACTCTTGACATCGATGAGACACTGCTTGACAACAGTCCGTATCAGGGCTGGCAGGTGATTGAGAACAGGTCATTCAATAACGAGGACTGGGTACGGTGGGTTGAGCTTGCCCGGGCAGAACCGTTGCCGGGCGCCGTAGAGTTCACCCGGTACGCAGATTCACTTGGGGTTGAGGTCTTCTACGTTTCAAACAGGACCGTAGAGGAGATGGGTCCGACAATTCAAAACATGGTTGCCCTGGGGTTTGCCAATGCCGACAGCGCCCATATGCTTTTGAAAGAGACCACCTCATCAAAGGTTGAGCGGAGGGCCATGATAGATAAGGATTACGAGATCATTCTGCTTGTGGGCGATAACCTGGCGGATCACAGCGGCGAGTACGAAAAACGGGGTCCTGATTATGGTTTTGCGTCCGTGGATACGGACCGGAGGCTGTTCGGTACAAGGTATATTGTGCTTCCCAACCCGATGTACGGCAACTGGCTCTCTGAGCTGCTGAAAAAGACAGAGGGGCGGACGGAGAAAGAGAAGCTGTATAAGCTGCTCGAGACTTTTTGAGGTCTGAAGGTCTGTCACTTCGCTCCTGTCTTGCGGTCCTGCGGTCGTAATCAATTAATTGACTGTGGACTGCCGACTGCTGACTGAAGACTGGACTATTGCCTCCCCTGCAAACCGGCTCCTTCGCTGAAATGACCCACCGGGTCATTTCTTAGCGCTCGGCCCTCTACTGCCTCTATTTTAATAACCAGGAAACACTCATTTTTATTCCTGCGGATTTAACCAGTGAGCTTGGCGTCGGGAACACACCAAACTCACCAAGAAGCTTTACTGCAAGTAAATTTTTCTGGAAATTTATTCCACCGAATGCTTTAAAATCAAAAACATACAGAAGATTTGTACTTAGGCCCAATATGGGTGATAAGCCGGGACGATGGTTATTATAAAATACAGTAACGGGTATCTGAACGCTGGGCTTGTATCTGGTTTCATAAACCCAATTGAAAATTGAGTCGCCGAATTGAGTATAGAGAAATTCTTTTTCAAGTAATATACGCTCAGGATACTGAAAGTACCCCAGCCCCACGCCAAAATAAACTGATTCACTGATCTTTGGAACCATCACATTCAGCATCAGGGCGCCTGCCCCAAATGATTTTTCGGGCATAAACCCGGTCGAGTCTTTGAAGACATAGCTGACCCCGCCGATAATTTCCAGTTCCAGGACGGGTTTGACCTTCTTTTCATAAATCTTGCACGGTTTGTCGAGGCATGTTGCATTGTGATATTCTTTAGCGAACCTGATCAGGGATGAGTTGCCCGGTTTTGACATACTCATCGCAGCCTGTTTCAGTTGCGGATAATCGCTTGTGTAGTATGACAGCAGACTGTTATGCGTTTTAGATGCGGAGACCCTCTGGATACCGTCATCATCAACTGTTATTCCTGATATATAAGTAAGCTCTCTGAAAGGCAACGAGTCTCTTTCAATAAAGTAATGATTACTCAGGTCCCTGTCCTGTTTCAGGTAGACACTTAATCTGCCATCTACCAGAAATTCATAGAATTGTCTTTGGCTTTCGTATTCTTTTGAAACAAAATATTTGCCTTCATTGAAGTAATAGCCAAAAATTTCATCCGGACTGAAAAGCCTTACCGTGTCATCAATGCTCTTCCGGAAATTACAGGAAGCGGAGTTTTCATATCCGCTATTATTTTCAATATAACCGTAGATAGTATCCTGCTCCGTCAGCAGAACAAAACCCTCTTTATAACCTTCCTGTGATAGCAGAAGAGTGGGCGTAAATAACACTAGCAGAGTAAGAAGCCAGTTTTTCATTTCAATAATGTCAAGTTGAGGTTACTTTCCTTAAAATAATGCTTATCAGACTATCAGAACTGTGATTTAAACTCTGAAATTACGATAATATTACCTTACCGTTCCTGAGGAAATATTGTTCTTCAGCATATTACTTAAGTTCCTTTTATCTTACCCTGACCGGAGTTCCTGAGATCTGATTAGGTGCATTTACCCATAATCTGTGAAGCTCGTATGCCGGTAATACTCTAAATTACAATTATATAAAATTGCAGACTATAAATATAGACGAAAAATTAATAAAAACTTGCACGTCTATAAATATAGTCGTATATTTGCATTGAAGGATTGATTGAGAAGCAGTGTCCGGCAGCGGGCATGACATAGTATTATTTAAATATTAAAACATGCAACTTACGAAGGCTGAAGAGCAGATAATGCAGATATTATGGGATCTGGAAGAGGGAGTGGTGAAGGATATCAGGGAAAAGTTCGATTATCCGAAACCAGCCCGCAATACAATTTCCACCGTACTGAAGGTGCTGGAGAAGAAGGGATATGTTGACCACAAGGCATACGCCAACGTGTTCCTCTATTATCCCCGGATTTCGAAAAAGGAGTATTCAAAGCACCAGCTTTTTGGCCTGCTGGAGGGATATTTCAATAACTCCTTTCCTGCAATGACATCGTTCTTTGCCATGGAGAAGAACCTTTCCATCAAGGATCTGGATACGATTCTTGAGGAAGCCAGGAAGGATCTTAAGGATAACCAACAGGAATAACATATGGAATCAATTGCGATTTACCTCCTGAAATCTGCCGCATGGCTTGCGGGCTTCACACTGGTATACCTGCTATTTCTAAGGAAGGAGAGGTTCTTCAGGCTTAAGAGGGCATACCTGGTTGCCGGGGTTGTCTTGTCATTGCTTCTTCCGCTATTAGCGCTTCATTACCGGGTTGAACTGCAAGCACCAATTATGCAGGAAACCCAGGCCGGGACTGTGGCTCATACAATGGCCCCTGCAGTTGCCACAGTTCAGCCTGAGCAGAAATCCCCCCTCACCCTTTTCCTGCTGATATATGCAGGAGGTATGGTTCTCTTCCTGCTCCGAACCCTGCTTCACATATTTTCGCTTTACCGGGCATTGAGCACGGGATCAGTTAGCAGGGCAGGAAATGCCGTGATGGTCAAAACTGAAAAATATACCTCCGCTTTCTCTTTCTTCAATTATGTTTTCATCAATCCTTCAGTGAGTGAGCGTGAGGCCAGGGAGATCCTTAACCATGAGATGGTGCACCTTAAACAGAAACACTGGTTCGATCTTCTGCTTGTTGAAATGATGAGCCTGATACAATGGATGAATCCGTTTGTATGGATCTATTCCGCGCTTGTCAGGCAAAATCACGAAAATCTCGCCGACGAGGAGGCTCTGCAGAGCACATCTGACCCGGCTGGTTACAGGGCGGCTCTTCTCAACCAGGTCTTCAACGCCAGGCTGATCAGTCTCTCGAATTCGTTCAACTTTTCGTTTTACACAAACAGATTTGAAATGATGAAAAAGAAAACTTATTCTCCTTACAGGAAGCTTAAACTGCTCCTTGTACTGCCTCTTATGGCAGGAATGTTGTTTGCATTTGCATCTCCCAGGTACGTCTATGCGGAAACCTCAGGTACAACGGAGTTATCTATCACCCAGCCAGCACCATTGATCCAGAATACTGTTAGGGGAGTCGTTTACCGTGAAGACGGAACCCCGTTTCCGGGAGTAAATGTCAATGTATCCGGAACCTCCCTTTCAATGAACACCGATGCTTCGGGCCGCTTTGAGTTTAAAAGCATTCCCGAAAATGTGATATTGGTTTTTACTTATAAAGGCTACAAGTACCTTCCACTTAATCCTGTCACTGATAAGGATATGACCGTCAGGATGGAACCTGACCCCAATTACGTCGACCCTGCCACAGTGAAGCCAGATTCTTCGGGAAAACTGAAACCAAAGCAGCTGGTGGTTGTCGACGGTGTTCTTACTGATCAGACCGTTTCTGAGGTTATTGAGAAGATGGGAAACAATTTCGGTATGGCGAAATCTCTGACCCCCGAGGAAGCCACAAAAAAGTATGGTGAGGAGATAGCTGGCGGTTCAGTGGAAATATATTCCAGGGAGAAAGCGAGAGAACTGGGTATGACTGTTCCTCTTCGCAGGAAGTCTCAAGACGATTTTCCGACCTTCGGGGGTAATTTTCACCTTGCGTTTACTGACTGGGTGATAAGCCGCACTAAATATCCTCCGGAGGCTTCTGCTGCCGGAATAGAGGGTTGGGCTCATGTCAGCTTTACAGTTGAGACGGACGGTACTGTCAGTAATGTAAAACCCAAAGGAACAACCAACCCTCATCTGGGCAATGCCCTGGCAGAAGTGATTAAAACCTCTCCCCTGTGGGAGCCTCCGAAGAATCCCGAGATGATTGAGCCCTTTACCTCCGAAATCACGGCTAAGTTTTCCCTTCCTGATAAGGTGGGTGGCGGGGAAGTATTTGTCGTAGTTGAAAATATGCCGGTATATCCGGGTGGTGATGCAGCCTTGTTCAAATTTATCTATGAAAATATCAAGTATCCTCCTGAAGCCAAAGAACAGGGCAAACAGGGAAAAGTCATCCTGAGATTTATGATCGCCTCGGATGGTGCAGTTGAAGATATTACTGTTGTGAGAGGAGTCGACCCGCTTCTTGATGCTGAAGCAATAAGGGTAATGAGCATTCTGCCCGACTGGACACCCGGAACACAGGGCGGGAAGCCGGTCAACGTATGGTATTCTGTCCCAATCTCCTTCTCACTGTCATCCGGCGAAGAAACGCAGAAATAATACCGTGAGAGAAGTCTGACAGAATTCAAATCGGTACGTCTGCAATTCAGGAATCCGGGAGGGTGATCTCTCCCGGTTTTTTTAAAAAAATTTGCTTTTTCAAAAATCACGTTTTATCTTTGACCGACCGTTCAATCAAAGAACGGTTTCTAAAGGGGATCTTTATTGAATGAACGTTTAATCAAAAAATCATGTCGCCGAGATCATCCGCACAGTTCGAAGAGATGAGGGAGGAGAAAAAGACCCTCATAATGGACGCAGCCCTGGAACATTTTTCAAATGTCGGGTTCCACGCCACAACAATTACCCATATAGCCAGGCACGCAGGCATATCAAAGGGCCTCATGTACAATTATTTTAAAAGCAAGGAGGACCTGCTCGCGGCTATTTTCAACAGATCGCTGACAGAGATATACGGCACTTTCAATCCTGACCACGACAGCCAGCTGACCCCTGCGGAGTTTGAATTGTTCATCCGCCAGGTCTTCAGCCTCTTCCGCGAGAAACGGCAGTTCTGGAAGCTGTTGCTCAGAATTATGATGCAGCAGGGTGTGTACGAAAATCTCCTGAGTGAAGACAAGATGCCGATTTCTGTTTCCGGCATCCCTCTCCGTGAGTTCTCAGAGAACATGATGAAGCTCCTGGCTGACTATTTCGCCAGGAAGAAGGATTCTGCCGGCCCGGATTACGACCCCACCACCGAGATGCTGATGTTCATCAATACAGTCAAGGGTTTTGCCATGACATACGTGTTTGCTGATGAACAATACCCTGGTGATTACTTTGAAAAGATGATAGAGGCTTTAATAAAAAAATACAAATGATACATTCATTTTTCAGAGACGCAATAGTTATAAAGTCCAACACGTCCTCCCGTTTTGCGGGTCAAGCTATTATACCTTATTAAAAATTTTATGATGATGAAAAAAATTGCCAGCCTGTTAACCATGCCTCTGACGGCACTTCTTCTGCTGCCGGCCTTGCAGCCCGTCTCAGCCCAGCAGCTGACCGCCAAAGAGATAATCACCAGGGCAGACGAGAAATTCAATGGCGAGATGTCAGGCTACAGCGTGATGAGCATGACAATCGTCCGCCCTACCTGGCAGCGAACGGTGGAGTTCAGGTCGTGGTCTCTCGAAGACGACTATTCCCTCACACTCATCACCGCCCCGGCCCGGGAGAAGGGACAGACCTTTCTCAAACGGGGCACGGAGATGTGGAGCTGGAATCCTGCAATTAACAGGCTGATAAAACTCCCCCCCTCAATGATGTCGCAGGGATGGATGGGCTCCGACTATACAAATGATGACATCCTCAGGGAATCGTCCGTTGTAGATGACTACACCCACTCCCTGGAAGGAGAGGCGGAGATAGACGGCCGCTCATGCCATAAGATTAAGCTTGTCGCAAAGGAGGATGCTGAAGTCCTCTGGGGCCACCAGTTATGGTGGGTCGATAAGAAAGAATTCATCATTCTGAAGGCGGAATTATATGATGAGGATGGATACCTTGTCCGTACGGAGAGAGGCACCGACCTGAAAACGATAGACGGCAGATTCATTCCTTCCACCATTGAGCTTGTGCCGGCAGAAGAGGAGGGCCATAAAACCGTTCTTAAGATCCTGGAGATGAAATTCAATATCAAACTCGAGGAGAGTTTCTTTTCTCAGCAGAACATGAAAAGCATAAGGTAACATCCGGTTAATGAAAGGATTATCAGCATGAAAGACTATCAGCTCGCCTGGAGGAACCTGTGGCGAAACAAAAGAAGAACCCTTATCACGGCAGCCTCTGTATTTTTTGCGGTGTTCTTCGCTCTGGTAATGAGATCATTCCAGCTCGGGACCTATGAGAAGATGTATAGGGATGTCATTGAATCATATTCAGGATACCTGCAGCTCCAGCACGCTGACTACCTTGATGAGTCAAACCTTGACAACGGCTTTATGATTGATCCGGGAGTCATCAGCAGGATAGAGGGTGATCCGAACGTGACAGCCGTCATTCCCAGGCTCGAGTCATTTGCTCTTGCAGCTGTAGACAGCCGTACACAGGGTGTCATGGTAATCGGGATGGATCCCGAAAAAGAGATAAAAGGACTTAACATCAGAAACCGCCTTATCAGGTACAGGTTGACACCAGAAGCAGTTGAGTCGCTGAAGGCCGAAAACCTGCCTGGCCGCACCGGGAAGCTGCTTGATGTATTTGCAAATGAATCATTCACTGACGAGGCAAGCCTCATCTCCGTTCTTGGCATCGGCCGCTCCGACACCCTTGAGGTGCTCCCGCTCTTCAGGAAGTACGCTGCTTTTGAGAACAGTTACCTGGCTGCTGCCGATTCGGGCTATGCAGTCATAGGCAATGGCCTCTCTGAATACCTTAAGGCAGGCGTGGGAGATACCCTGGTGCTTATGGGGCAGGGTTACCACGGAGCATCGGCAGCCGGACTCTACGTTGTCAAGGGCGTCGTAAGCATGCCCCAGCCTGAGATAGACAACAGGTTTGTCTACCTCACCCTCAGCGATGCACAGTACCTTTATGCCGCTCCAGGCATGGCTACCTCTGCTATTATAAGCGTACACGAAACAGAAGACGATGACCTCATTATGACCCGTGACAGGCTTGGGGAGGCCACGGGGGAGGGTCTTGCCATCCGCACATGGCAGGAGATGAATGCCCTTCTTCTCAACCAGATGGAGGCAGACAGCAAGAGCGGTGGAATAATGATCGGCATCCTGTACCTGGTGATTGCCTTCGGGGTCTTCGGTACCGTGCTGATGATGATGGCTGAAAGACGCCGTGAGTTCGGCATGCTGGTATCCATAGGGATGCAAAAGGGCAAACTGGCCAAAGTGATATCCATGGAGATGCTGCTCATAGGGCTCCTCGGCGTGGCTGCCGGTGTGGCAGGATCACTGCCTGTAGTCTTCCTCGGATATGCCAGGCCGCTCCGCTTTACAGGCGAGATGGCAAAGATGTATGAAGACTATGGCTTCGAGCCGGTGATGCCTATGCTGCTGCCTGACACATACTATCTGTGGCAGGTTGTGATCGTTCTCCTGATCCTTCTCATTGCAATCGCCTTCAGCGTCCGCAAGGTCTTCAAAATGAATGTTATTAATGCTCTCAGAGCCTAACAGAATAAAACCATGATAACATCTTTAGCCTGGAAAAACGTCTGGAGGAACAAGACAAGAAGCTTCACCGTCATCGCTGCAGTGACCGTGGGGGTCTTTGCAGGTGTCTTCGCAATGGCTGCAATAAACAGTTCCATCGTACAGAGGATTGATGCCGCGGTCAATGAAGAACTTGCCCATATACACGTTAACAACAAGGAGTTCCGCAGCAGCAGTGATATTCAGAATTTCATTCAGGATCCGTCAGCCGTCATCACAACCCTTGAGAAGACCCCGGGTGTTACTGACATCACCGGCAGGGTTATAGTGAGGGGCATAGCCTCTACATCTGCCGGAAGCGCCGGAGTTGAGATCACAGGGATAGACATCCCGAAGGAACTTGAGATGTTCACCCTGTCTGAAAAACTGATACCGGGAACCGGCAGCTACTTTGGATCGGACACAAAGCTGAACAGCGCATTTATCGGTGAGAAGCTCGCCAAAGAGCTATATATCATCAGGTATATCCTCACTCCCGAAGCATTTCAATCGCTTGATTCAAAAGGCGTTCCCGCTGCAGTCATCGAGAAGCTGAAGCCACTTGAAGGAGAGCGTTTCACAACGGAAAAGAAGCTGACGGAATCATATACCGGTCTTCTCTCCGGTAAGGAGATTAAAGATTACGGGATGAATATCAAAGAGGCGGCCTGGTCTTACCGGGAAGGCTCAAGGATCATCCTATCCTTCCTCGATGTCAACGGCCATCAGACCGGGGCGGCATTCAGGATAAGCGGCATTTTCCGTACCAACAACGACCTTTTCGAAGCAATGTCACTCTTCGTTCCCCAGGATGAGCTGCGCAGGCTGACAGGCATGAAAGAGGGACAGTATCACCGGTTTATTGCAAGGCTGGAAGAGGATGACCTCACCAACAAGGTCACTCCTGTTGTCAGGGAGGCGCTGCCAGGGCTGGAAGTCATGAGCTGGAAAGAGATACAGACCGACCTGGCCATGGTAACGGATTACATAAACCAGATATATGCCATCTTCATGGTCATTATCCTTGCCGCACTTGCCTTTGGCATAGTTAACACAATGCTGATGTCAGTGCTCGAACGGACACGCGAACTGGGCATGCTCTCGGCCATCGGGATGAACCGCCGCCGTGTCTTTATGATGATCATGCTCGAATCAGTTTTCCTATCGATAGTCGGCGGTTTTGCAGGCATGGCTGTCAGCGCAGGGGTCATAGCAATTACCAGCCGCACGGGAATCAACCTGGTAAAATATGCGGAAGGGATGGAGGCTTTCGGTTACTCTGCCAATCTCTATCCAACAATAGGGGCTGATTTCTTTATCATGCTTACTGTAATGATTGTGATTACAGGGATTTTATCAGCTATCTACCCGGCGCGCAAGGCCCTGCAGCTGAATCCGGTGGAAGCATTAAGAGGGGAATAACAAAAAAACAGTATAACAATGAAAGTAGTCGAAATCAATGATGTGTCAAAGACTTACCATGACACGGAGGTAGAGGTGAAGGCCGTGAACGGGGTCACCCTCAGTTTTGATAAGGGCGATTTTGCAGTGATTGTCGGGCCGTCAGGCTCAGGCAAGACGACGCTGCTGAACCTCATCGGCGGCCTTGACCAGCCTACCGGCGGAGAGATCATCGTGGCGGGGCACCGGCTCTCGGAGCTCAGACCTTCTCAACTGATCGACTTCCGGATGGAGCATGTGGGCTTCGTCTTCCAGTCTTATAACCTGATACCCGTTCTTACTGCGGCGGAGAATGTGGGATTTATCATGAACCTCCAGAAGTGGCCGAAGGAGAAGCGCAAAGCCCGGACTGATGAGATGCTTGCATCGGTGGGACTCTCAGACAGGCATAACAGTCGCCCCTCTCAGCTTTCCGGCGGACAGCAGCAGAGGGTTGCCGTGGCACGCGCCCTGGCACCTCGGCCGGAGTTCATCCTGGCTGATGAGCCCACCGCAAACCTCGATTCAAAATCGGCTGAGTCCCTCCTCGATATAATGGAGAAACTGAACCGTGAGGAACAGATGACATTTATCTTCTCGACCCATGACGTCAGAGTGATGAAGAGAGCCCGCAGGGTCATAACCCTCGAAGACGGAAGAGTGGTTTCGGACGAAAGGACCAATCACACAGTATGAGACCGATATTTTCATTGCGGACTGCGAATTCTACGTTAGGGTCCGTATTCTTTTTGTTGGCGACCTTGATTCTTTCGTCACTCATCACCGTGAAGGCCCAGGAGGCCGGCAGCTTGGGATCAGGCGACCAGTCAGCCATGAAGACTGTCAGGGCATCTTCAGGCGGATATGCCACATGGCTCCATATGGCCATGTTTGAAAAGCCGGCAGACCCCTGGATCAACAGCAGCATGCTGCATAACAGACTAAATTTCAAGGCTTATCCGGGCAGCAGGTTCACAATTGCCATCGAGGTTCGTAACCGGTTCGTAACCGGAGACATGGTTAAGCTTGACCCGTCATACGTTCCGGGCCTGGCCGATGATCCGGGGTTGGCAGACATGTCATGGAACCTGGCTGCCGGAAGCTCGTATGTGCTTAACACCATGGTTGACAGGGCTTATATTGACTTCACTGCCGGCCGTTTTCAGATCACCGCCGGCCGCCAGCGGATCAACTGGAGCCAGGCCCTTGTATGGAACCCAAATGATATCTTCAACACCTACTCGTTCTTCGATTTTGACTATGTGGAACGGCCTGGCAGTGACGCCCTGAAAGTCACCTATTCTACCGGCCCGGCATCAGCCGCGGAGGCTGTCGTCAAGATGGACGGCGAAAACAGGATAACCGCGGCCGCACTCTTCCGGTTTAATCTCCTGAACACCGACTTTCAGTTTCTTGCCGGGGAGACAAATGAGGAGCTCTTCACAGCGGGATTTGGATGGTCCGGAGCCCTTGGCCCCTACTCGATCAGGGGTGAGGGTACCCTCTTCTCTCCCTTTGAAGGCTCAGCAGAGGAAAAGAACACATTGATTGTCACTGCCGGTGTTGACAGGGCCTTCTCCGACAAGATCACGGCCCTGGTGCAGGTGATGTACTCAAACAACCCGCTTTCCCCCGGCAGCTTTACCGACCTGTACGGAGGCGGACTGACAGCAAGGGAGCTGGCCTTCTCTGAATTCAGCGCAATAGGACAGGTTTCCTATGCTCCCATGCCCCTCCTCAATATCTCATTGTCAGCAATATGGTATCCGGATCTTGACGGCTTCTATGCCGGCCCGGCTATTGATTTTTCCATGGCGGAGAATGTGGATTTTACCTTCCTGTGGCAGCACTTCAGCAGTCTCATAAACACCGAACAGACAAGGATGAACCTTGGTTTTATAAGGATCAGGTATAGTTTCTGAAACCTCCATGTGCTAGCACACAGAAATACAAGTAAATAATAATCTGATACATGGAGGTTCTCCCGATAAATCGGGACAGGCTATCATACAAATTAAATCAATAATTTATATGATGAAATTTTCATACTTTTGCGGAACTAACGCCCAAAGTATGTCATTGGTCCATGAACTCGAGAAATCAGGTAACTGGTTATTCAGAAGAAGAAGCTGGCTGCCTGCAGTAATCATTGTTCTGGCAGTAATTTATCTCTTCGTTGCCAACCGCAGTGTAATCTATTTCAACTTCACCTGGGAGGTGATGTGCATCCTGGTCTCTGTTGCCGGGGAGCTTCTCAGATCATACACCGTGGGATATGTCCCGAGGAACACCTCAGGCCGCAATGTGATTGACCAGCTTGCTGACGATCTCAATACCACAGGCATCTATTCGGTTGTACGCCATCCCCTCTATCTCGGCAATTTCCTGATGTGGCTGGGGCCTGTCCTTTTCCTCAGGTCGGTCTGGTGCGTCATCATCTTCGTGCTGGCATACTGGCTCTATTATGAGCGTATCATTTTTGCCGAAGAGCAGTATCTCCGCCGCAAGTTCGGTGATACCTATGATGCATGGGCATTCAGGGTAAAGGCGGTGATACCCGGATTCAGGCGCTATGTCAGGTCAAACCTGCCGTTCTCATTCAGGAATGTACTCAAGCGCGAGTACAACAGCATAACAAACCTCTTCATCGTTTTTGCAGTAGTTGACCTTTTCCGCAATATTGCAGTCACCGGAAGAGTCTACATGGAGCCCATGTATGTCACTCTTCTGATTGCAGCGCTCATATTTTGGGCTGTTGTCAGGTACCTGGTGAAGAGGACGAAGTTCCTGTATGTCGAAGGGAGATAGCAGGGGAGAACTCCGTCTATCAGTCTCTTGCCCCCAAGAATAGCATTATATAGTAGATCAGTGTTGCCAGTGACCCAAGTGCGGCAACCACGTAGGTATAGGCTGCCCATCTCAGTGCCTCTTCTGCCTTTTCGTGCGTTCCCGAATATGTTATGCCGGCATTTGAAAGCCATGCCAGGGCTCTCTTTGATGCATTGATCTCCACCGGGAGTGTGATGAAGCTGAACAGGGTTGTGATGGCGAACAGCACAATTCCTCCAAGGAGTATCTCGGGCCTGGAGTTGAGGAGTACCAGTCCTGCTATCAGCACCCACTGTATCCAGTTCGAAGCAAATCCCACTACCGGGGCAAGCTTCGATCTCATGTTCAGCCAGGCGTATGACTGTGCATGCTGAAGCGCATGGCCGGTCTCATGAGCCGCAACAGCCGCGGCGGCCACACTGGCTCCCGCGTATACCTCATGGCTGAGGTTGATTGTCTTCTTTAGCGGATTGTAGTGGTCAGAGAGCTCTCCCGCCACACTGAGAACGGTAACATCGGTGATGCCGTTGTCACGAAGCATCTTCTCAGCCACATCGCGTCCGGTCATGCCACTGGCAATCGGCATCTTCGAATACTGCCTGAATTTCGATTTGAGCCTTGCGCTGACAACCCAGCTCAGAATCATGAATACTATAAATAGTCGACCCTTAAGAAGTGTCTATATTGTTGATAACTAATGATATAAGTTAATATTAATGTTTGTCAGTTTGCAGGCTTTTTGGTAGATTCGTTAAAAAGCTTGCAAAATGATAGGCAAAACTGACAAGAATCCGCAATTGAATGTTTTCAGAACTCCATTGGTGAGTGTGATAAATATGAAGCACGAGTTAGTAGAGTTGGCTCAGCGAATTGACTGGAAATCAGTAGAAAAGGATTTTGCGCCTTATTATGCTGATATGGGTCGTCCGGCGGTACCAGTTCGCAAGATGGTAGGCAGCATGCTTCTAAAGCAGATGTACGGATTATCGGATGAGTCATTTGTTGACCGGTGGATAGAGAACCCCTACATGCAGTACTTCTGCGGCGAGACCTATTTTCAATTTGAGAAACCATTTGATCCCAGCGAGTTCGTGCACTTCCGCAAGCGTCTTGGTACAGATGGAGCGGAGAAATTGTTAAAGCTCAGCATAAGTCTCTTTGAAAAGAAAGAAGTAGAAGAGAAGGAAGTACTCATTGATACTACAGTCCAGGAGAAAAACATCACCTTTCCAACTGATGCCAAGCTGCATAAGAAGATCATAGAAGGTTGCTGGAAGATAGCGGAAAAAGAAGGCATATACCTTCGGCAGAGTTACAGTCGCACAATAGGCCAGTTGATGATTGATCAACGGTTCCGGGAGCATCCCAGAAGAAGAAAGAAGGCAATGGCAGCAGCACGGAAGATAAAGACCATTGCCGGACGCCTGGTAAGGGATGTTGAACGTAGTCTTGATGATAAAGAGCGCCTTGATGCATATGATGAACAGTTATGGTTGTACTACCGGGTACTTGGGCAGAAGAGAGACAGTAAGGACAAGATCTATAGCTTTCATGCACCTGAAGTCAGCTGCATCTCCAAGGGCAAGGATCACAAGAAGTACGAGTTTGGAAACAAGAGCGGTTTTGTAATCACAAAGAACAGTGGCATTATACTTGGGGCCATGGCTTTTGAAGGTAATCCATACGACGGTCATACACTTCTGCCTCAGTTGGAGCAGGTATCGGATCTGATGGGCAGGTTACCGAAGGTTGCATTGGTTGACAGAGGTTATAAAGGACGAAAGACCATTCTTGGAGTAGAGATCATGATGCCAGGTTCTGGCAAAGGCAAAACCGCGTATGAGAAACTTAAGAACAGAGCCCGGTTCAGACGAAGGGCTGCAGTTGAACCTGTGATCGGACATCTCAAGAGTGATTATCGGATGGTAAGGAACTATCTCAAGGGTGTTGAAGGTGACATGATTAATACGATTATGGCAGCAGTGGCCTTCAATATGATGAAAAGATTAAGGCAGATCCGGGATGCCATTTATTTTGTCCTGGATTTACTGACAGGTAGCTGGTCGATAAAATATGCCACTATACTGATTTATTGAAAAACAAGACTTGTTAAGGGTCGAC
>JBGSLG010000014.1:0-15691 GCA_041740815.1 Bacteroidales bacterium | reverse complement strand
AGCACAGCCTGATGACATCATCCAGGGCCTTCGCAATACGCCTTCGTCTGCTCTCGGCTCATCGCGCCACAAGCTTAAGGAGGAGGACTTTCCGAAAATCCTCTCAGTACTTGAGAAGTACGATATCAGGTATTTCTTCCTGATAGGAGGAAATGACACGATGGATACAATCAACAGGGTTGAGTCATACTGTCGCGATAAAGGTTACGAGCTCACCGGGATTGGTATCCCGAAGACAGTTGATAATGACCTCTTCGGAACAGACCACACCCCGGGCTTCGCCTCTGCGGCATGGTCGAACACACTCAATGTGATGCAGGCGGGGATGCTGGCACGTGACATGAAGAAAGTGGATCAGTTTGTGGTTTACCAGACCATCGGCCGCGATGCCGGATGGCTTGCAGCTGCAACGGCTATGGCGAAACGCGAAGAGGACGACGCTCCGCACCTGATCTATACACCCGAACACCATTTCGTGAGGGAACAGTTCCTTGCTGACGTAGACCATACCATCAGGAGATATGGCTGGGTCTCGCTGGTGTGCGGGGAGGGTATTAAATACGCTGACGGCACCCCGGTGAGCGCATCGGTAGTGAAGGACAAGTTCAGCAACACCGAGTTCGGAGCCATGGGCGGGGCCAGCGTGGCACTGGCGCTACACCGAATGATCGCGTCGGAGTTCGGTCTCAGGGGTGAGTTCCAGATTACCGAGTCGCTGATAATGAGCGATTTCGTCAGTGCACTCGCAGTCGACCTCGATGAGGCATACCAGTGCGGCGTTGAAGCCGTACGGATGGCAGAGAGAGGGGAGTCGGGATACATGGTAAGCATCAACAGAGCCTCTGATGACCCGTATGAGGTGACATTTGGCAAGGTGCCCCTCCACGAGGTGGCGGTGTCAGCCAGGCCCATGCCTGGTGAGTACTTCAACGCCGCCGGCAACTTCGTCTCTGATGCCTTCCTGAAATATATGAGGCCGCTGACAGGCGAGCTGCCCGACTTTGTCAGGCTCAAAAAGATTATGGTACTTAAATAAAACTGAATATAATGGCAACGGAATTCAATAAGGTAGCTCTCTCCATCAACGCTCATCCCGATGATGCTGAGGCGTGGAACGCAGGGGTGCTCAAGCTCCTGCATGACAAGGGTTATCGCATCGTGATTGCAACCATGACCGGTGGCGATCTGGGCGGATGCGACATGAGCATGGAAGAGACGGCACGGGTACGTTATGATGAGGCTAAGGCCGCCGCCGCCGTCCTTGACGCCGATTACTACACTATGGGAGGCACTGACGGCTCGCTCTATGACACCCGTGAGCTCAGGCTGAAGACGATCTCGCTGATGCGCAGGGTGCGTGCCGGCATCGTCTTTACGCACCTGCCAAACGACTATCACCCTGACCACCGCGCCACAGCCGCCATAGTTGAGGCGGCTGCAATGGTAGCCTCACTTGACCCGGTACCGGTGCCCGAGAAGCCGCTGGAGGTCACGCCGCTCCTGTATCATACTTCACCACTGACGCTCAGTGACCCGCTGGGTTCACAGATCATACCGCCTCACTTCTTCGTTGACGTCACCAGCGTGGTGCAGACGAAGATCGAGATGCTGGGCAAGCACGTCTCGCAGCTTGAACTGATGAAGCATATGCACAAGATCGACGATTTCTTCGGCTATGTGCTGGAGGGGAACAAAAACTACGGTAAGATGGCAGGGGTAGCGTACGCCGAGGTCTACTGGCAGCACCTTGGGGGCGGCTTCCAGAAAGACCCGCAGATACAGCGCGACCTGAGCGAATTCATTGTTAAACAGTAAAATCACATGATATGAATCTGACTGAAAAGAAGTACAGCAAGTATGCGCTCGTGCGCGAGATGATGGAGACCCCCGGAATCCTCCGGTCATTCAAACCTGAGGTGACGGCACCTTTTATTAAGGCCTTCAAGTTGAAGAAGGGCCTCTTCCTGACAGGGGAAGGAAGCAGCAGGCTGTTCCCCGCAAAGCGAGCCATCTTCTCATCGCTCAGGAAGAACTTCCTTATGCCGGTGATGACAGAGGGCTGCACACAGTCGCTGGAGTACAACCTCAACGACTTCGTAGTCTTCGCCGCCTCGAACTCAGGACAGACAAAGGAGGTCATCCGCCTGGTCTCCGCGCTGAAAAAAAAGAAGCACAATGCCTTATTCGGGCTGACAGCCAACGCCAATACCAAGCTGGAGGAGATGGTCGATGCCGCACATGTGCTTAAATGCGGCAAGGAGAACGCCGTGGCTGCTACCAAGTCGGTGATTGAACAGGCGCTCTTTTATGACTCGCTGATGCGTAATCTCCGGGGCGAGAAGATGACAGGCCTGAAGAAGGCTGCAGATCAGATTGAGGAGGTGCTGACCGCACAGATAGACAAGAAGATCATTAAGATGGTTGCCAATGCCGGCATGATATATTTCGCGGGACGCGATAACGGTGTTGCTGCAGAACTGGCCCTGAAGACAAATGAGATAACCCGCAAGAAATCCGCCTTCCTCGAGGGGACTTTCGCTTTGCATGGGATAGAGGAGGTGATGAATAAGAATGAGGTCCTGATATGGGTTGATCCATTTGAACATGACCACGACAAGTTCATGGAGTGTATAGTGAAGGGGGCAGAGGTCAATGTCATCGCGATAGCAAAAGAAAAGACAATCTTTCCGACAATTATAATCCCTGACGGAGGAGATTATGCTGAGTATCTCCAGCTTGCCGCCGGGTGGAACATACTGGTTGACACAGGGATAGCACTGAAGATTGATCCTGACCATCCGCGCAGGGCCAGGAAGGTAGGGAATGAATATGTTCCCGCTTAGGAAGAGATAAGGGCTTCCTGCCCCGGCAGACATTTATTTTCACCCTTTAGTTCTAAACATTATATTTACGTTTAGTTTAACTCTGATTCTTACCCATGAATAAGGAAAAGGTAGTCGTAGGAATAGATATAGGAGGCACCAATACCGTCTTTGGCTTTGTTGACAGGTCAGGAAAAATCCTGGTGGAGGATCAGATCACCACCACCCACTATGATGAGCCGGAGGTGTTCGTTGCCGCACTGTATGAGAAGATGATGATCACCGCATCCAGGATTGGCAGGGAGGTTGAGATACTCGGTTTTGGCATCGGGGCACCCATGGGCAACATCAACAAAGGCACCATCGAGTACCCGGCCGACCTCCCGTGGAAAGGGATAATACCGCTGGCGGAAATCTTCGCGAAGCATACCCCGCTGCCGGTGATCGTCACCAATGATGCCAACGCCGCGGCTGTGGGAGAGATGATCTACGGCGGCGCCAGGGGGATGAAAAACTTCGTTGTCATAACTCTTGGTACAGGCCTCGGAAGCGGGTTTGTCGTTGACGGCAAGCTGGTCTACGGCCATGACGGGTTTGCAGGTGAGATAGGACACACATCCATCAGGCCGGGAGTATCAAACCGCGACTGCGGGTGCGGGCGCAAGGGGTGCCTCGAGACCTATGTCTCCGCTACGGGACTGAAGAGGACGGTGCTGAAGATCATGGCCGACAGGCTTGACGACAGTGAACTGCGCCGTTTCAGCTTCGAGGAGCTCGACTCCAAAAAGATCTACGAGGCAGCACGCCGCGGCGACCCTATCGCCCTGCAGGCGTTTGAACACACGGGCGCCATGCTGGGGTACAAGCTTGCCGATGTGGTGGCGCACACCAACCCCGAGGCAATATTCCTCTTCGGAGGACTGGCGCTGGCGAAGGAGCTGATCTTTGAACCGGCGAAGGAACATATGGAAAAGGACCTGCTTTATATCTACCGCGACAAGGTGAAACTGCTGCCTTCGGAACTCAGCACGCAGAATGCCGCAGTGCTTGGCGCAAGCTCGCTGGTCTGGACTGAGATGGATCAGAAAAAGTAACATGGAAGAGTAAATGAGCAAATACAGCTTACCGGAGATGATGAGTTATATCATAGGGGCGCTCTTTGCGGTGATTGTTTTCTCAATCGCCTACGCCTATCTTAAACCCCATAAACTGCATCATTCCAGGCCGCTCTCAACCCTCGCGCTAAAGGGGAGTTACCTGCTATACCTGATTGTGATGCTTGTGGTCATCTACTTTGCCAGTCTTCGCGGAGGAGGTGTAAGCACGGTGTTCGACGGACCGGAATTCTTCATATTCCTGGCGGTTTTGTTTGTTCCTACGGCAGGCATATTCTCACGGAAGATAACACGTTTCAGTGCTAAGAGAGTACGGTATAACCTCATATTTACAGCGGTGAATATCGTCATGGCCATAACTGTGCTTTTGCTATACAGGCTATGATATCCCATCCGGTTAATAAGTTTATATTTACTATTGAAAAAGAAAAAACTCCAAAATCATGATCAAGGAAAGATTTATCACCTATGTAGAGGAGAGCATCCGAAAAAACTGGGAAAAAGAGGCGCTTTCCAATTACCGTGAGAAGGGCTATTCATACAAGAAGATAGCTGAGATGATGGCCAAACAGCACCTTGCCTTCCGGGAAATTGGCATCCAGGAGGGCGATAAGGTGGCGCTGCTGGGCCGGAACTCCGCCAACTGGTGCGCAATGTATCTCGCCGTGGTTACCTACGGTGCGGTGATTGTGCCTATCCTGCCCGACTTCAAGCCTGATGACCTGCATAATATCATCAACCACTCTGATTCAAAGATGTTATTCGTTGATGACAAGATATGGGAGCTCCTCGACAAGGAGAAGCTGAAGGAGATAAAATGTGTCAAGAGCCTTGATACTTTTGAAATGATCATAAGCAGGTCGGAAAAGATCACTGAAATATACAAGAATCTTGATGCCCGGTTTATGAAGGCATTTCCCTCATTCAGTCCGGCCGACATCAAATTCTCCGGAGTTGACAATGAGAAGCTTGCGGTCATAAGCTATACCTCAGGCACCACCGGCTTCTCCAAGGGTGTGATGATACCTCACCGGAGTCTTGCCGCAAACATCCGGTACGCACAGAAGAACATGCCTCTTGAGCCGGGTGACCCGGTAGTCTCTTTCCTTCCGCTGGCACACACCTACGGCTGCGCCTTTGAGTTCCTCTTCCCCTTCACCTACGGGTGCCACATCACAATTCTTACCAAGACACCCTCGCCGCAGGTGCTTATCCAGGCATTCAAGGAGATCAGGCCCAGGCTTATACTGTCCGTGCCACTGGTGATTGAGAAGGTGTACAAGAAGCAGATTCTGCCGGCCATCAGCAAGCCTGCGATGAAGGTGATGCTGAAAGTACCGGGCATCAACAGGGTCCTCTTCAAGAAGGTACGCGAGAAGCTTGAGACCAGTTTCGGCGGACGCTTTAAGGAGCTGGTCGTCGGCGGGGCTGCGTTCAACTCTGATGCCGAGAAGTTCTTCAAGAAGATTGGATTGCGTTTCTCAATAGGATATGGCATGACCGAGTGCGGGCCGCTGATCAGCTATGACGGGTGGAAGACGGCGCGTATCGCCTCGTGCGGTAAGGCTGTTGATACACTCGAGGTTAAGATTGATTCACCCGACCCGCAGAAGACCGTCGGTGAGATCATCCTCCGCGGTGATAACGTGATGCTGGGATACTACAAGAATGAGAAGGCAACCAGTGATGTAATCGACGAGGATGGATGGATGCACACCGGTGACCTCGGCGTGATTGATAAGGACGGCTATATCTACATCAAGGGTAGAAGCAAGGATATGCTGCTGGGGCCCTCGGGCAAGAACATCTATCCGGAGGAGATCGAATCGCAGATAAACAACTATAAGTTTGTCACCGAGGCTGTTGTCATCACTGAGGATAATAAGCTGGTAGGCCTGATCTATCCTGATTATGAGGCACTCAGCAGTGCAGGCATAGGTGAGGATGGACTTGCCGCTGCACTGGATGAGATACGCAAGGATGTGAACAACCGACTGCCGGAGTATATGGCCGTGACCAAATTCAGGGTCCATCCCGAGGAGTTTGCCAAGACGCCCAAGAGGAGCATCAAGCGGTATCTCTACATGAAGGAGTAGAACCCGAATGAACAGAAGAGGCCCGTCATGGGCCTCTCCGTTAATATATGACAGTGAAAAAGTATTGTATCATAGTTGCGGGTGGCAGCGGAAAGCGCATGATGTCAGCCATCCCAAAGCAGTTTCTTCTCCTTGACGGGAAGCCGTTGCTGATGCATACAATCGAGCGGTTTCACTCCTTTGACCCACTGCTGGATATAATAGTTGTTCTGCCTCCGGAGCATCACTCTCTCTGGAGCAGCCTTGTTGAGGAGTACTCTTTCGGCATCTCGCACAGGGTGGCTGCCGGCGGGGAGGAGAGGTTCCATTCGGTCAGGGCCGGGCTGGCGCTGGTGAAGGGAGATTCTCTTGTGGCGGGGCCGGGCGGGACGGTTGAGCGGGAGGCTTTGCAGGCAGGTGCCGATCTGCCGGAGACTGAGCAGGACGGAACTGTTGCGCGGGAGGCCGGGCGTGCCGAGGATATGACGTTGGGTACCGCGTCGGGCCGGGTGAAGGACGAAGCTCTTGTGGCCGTGCATGACGGCGTCAGTCCGCTGGTGAAGGACGAAGCTCTTGTGGCCGTGCATGACGGCGTCAGGCCGCTGGTGAGCCATGACACGATATGGCGATGTTATGCCGATGCCGGGGAGTTTGGTACTGCGGTACCCTTCGTGGAACCGGCGGATTCGGTTCGAGTCCTCCAGGGCGATGACAGCAGACCGCTGCCGCGAAACGCGGTGAGGCTGATACAGACACCGCAGGTGTTTCGCGCCAGCATAATAATAAGCGCCTATGAGCGCGACTTCGATCCTTCATTCACTGATGATGCCACGGTGGCCGAGGCAGCCGGGATAAAGATACACCTCACTCACGGAAACCGTGAGAACATAAAGATAACGACACCTGAGGATCTGGCGGTGGCACACATACTTTCCGGGATGCTCAGGCAATGAATCGCGTAAAACGATGGAACAGGAGAGCATACTTGATTATAAGAAGCTGGAGATAAAGAGGATACGGAGGCCTGATGCTGACATAATCTCCCTCCTCAAGGCAACGGTCCTTGGCTCAGAGGGAGGCATGCGCTACTCAATGCAGAATACTGAGGAGAGGATAAAGTCATATGGCGACGGACTCTCATTCATGGCCCTGTACAAGAAGAGCAGCCTGACGGGTGTCATCGGCCTGTGCCGGAGGATCACCCTGAACAGGGGTGAGCAGTACGACTCCACCTATCTGCGCTATCTTGCCATCCAGAGCGCTTTTCAGACCAATAAGGCCCCTGGAAACAGGCGTGAAAGGCTCTCGCAGGCAGCCGACAGCTTTAAACAGAAGATACTCTCGGTCATCAGGGACCCGCAGCATGTCACGGGGGAGGAGCATGTCAACGGCCATCCGCATGTAATGTATGCATATGTCGAGAGCCGCAATGAGCGTTCCAGGAACATGATCAACCAGTCGGGATACGAGTATATACGTTCCTTCCTGACTGTCGCCTTCAGCCGGTTCAGCCCGAAACCTGATCCAGCCGTCGCACGGCTCAGACCGGAGGAGGAGCCCGCCATGGCGCTACTGCTTGAGGAACATTACAGCGGATACTGCTTCTACTCCGGTGAGTTTTCGTTCTACGATCACAGGTATTATGTGCTCAGGCGCAACGGCGAGATTGTTGCAGGTGTTGGCGCTGTACCGGCACAGTACAGGGTTGTCAATGTACCCGGACTGTGGGGGTGGCTGATGATGAAGGTGTTGCCCCGTACTCCTATGTTCAGGAGGCTCTTCCGGCCCGAGGAATTCAGGTATGTTATCCTCAATGCGATCTACTGCCGTCCGGGAAGCGAAGAGCTGCTTCCTGACCTGTTTGAGGCCGTCTGTGCCGCCGAAGGCTACAACACCGCACTGACCTGGCTTGATGACCACTCCTCGCTATACGAGACCCTTCGCACAAACAGGCGCATGGGCGCACTGAACAGGATGCTGAATGCAAAACCGGGACTGGTATATGCCTCATTCACAGGACTTACACCGGGTGAAACGGAGAAATTCTATGATTCGCCGGCATACATCTCGGGATTTGACTTTTCATAACCTTTCCAAAAAATCTGATAATGAAGGCTGTTTACAGAAAAATTTACCGCGTCTCTATGACGGCCGTGATGCTCTTTTGTCTTTTGATGACGGCTGCCGGACAGGCGGATGAGGCTGTGCGGATTGAGGCTCCTGTGCATGTTGTCTCTGCTCCGCAGGCGGTTGAAGTCGTCGGGGCCGATGCTCCGGTCATGGCGGATGGGGCTGTGCGGATTGATGCTCCCGGACGCATGGATTGGTTCGCAGATGCGAAGCTGGGCATTTTCATCCACTGGGGCATCTATGCAGTGAACGGCATCGATGAGTCGTGGTCGTTCTACAATGAACTTATATCCTACGACGACTACATGAAGCAGCTCGGCGGCTTCACTGCGTCTGAGTATGACCCCGCGGCCTGGGTGAAGCTCATAAAACAGAGCGGTGCACGTTATGCAGTGCTCACCTCAAAGCATCATGACGGCGTGGCGCTGTGGGATACACAGCTGAGCCGTCTCAATACTGTTGATACTACACCGGCCGGACGTGACCTTGTCAAACCTTTCGTCAAGGCGCTGCGCAAGTCCGGGCTGAAGGTGGGGCTCTACTACTCGCTGCTCGACTGGTCGCATCCCGACTACCCGAACATGACGAAGAGCGTAAAGAGATACGCGGCCGACTCGCTGCGATGGGAACGGTTTGTAGCTTTCAACCACGGGCAGATAACCGAAATTGGGAAGGAATTTAGCCCTGACCTCTACTGGTTTGACGGCGACTGGGAGCAGAGCGCCTCGAAGTGGCGCGCACCGGAGATCCGCAAGATGATACTTGATCATAACCCTTCGGCCATCATAAACTCCCGGCTGGCTGGCTACGGCGACTATGCCACGCCGGAGCAGGGACTGCCCTCGGTGAGGCCTGCGGAAAAGCACTGGGAGCTGTGCATGACAATCAATGATTCATGGGGTTACCAGGGTAATGACTTGAATTACAAGAGTCCCTCGCAGGTAATACGGATCTTTGCCGAGTGCATCGGCATGGGAGGCAATCTGCTGCTTGACATCGGGCCGAAGGCTGACGGCACCCTGCCGCCGGAACAGACAGAGGTGCTGAAAGAGATGGGACGGTGGACCTCGAAGCACAGCCAGGCGATCTACGGCACCGCAGCAGGACTGCCTGACGGGCATTTTGCGGGTCCTTCAACAATGAGTCGCGACAGCACCACGGTCTACCTCTTCTTTACAGGCGACGGCGGTGGCGAGCTGATGCTTGAGGGGGTGAAGAGCAGGATAAACAAGGCGTTCGTTGTGGGCAACGGAACAACCCTCGCGGTGAAGGAGTATCTCAGGCCTTACTGGAGCAGCCATGCCGGAGTCTACTTCATAAAGGTGCCTGAAGAGGTGCTTGATGAGAAGATGACAGTCATCGGACTGTCGCTTGATGGAAAACTGAAAATTGAATAACTCTTCTTGCGCAGGCTGAGAACGGATAATTTCGCACCCGCAGAGCGAAACCCATATAATCAAATCACGGAAAGCGAAACCAGGGCTCCTTGAAGGCCCCGTAGCCCGGAGCAAGATCTGTAACCCACATAATATCACCCACGAAATGAAAAGACATTTTCTGACGATGCTGCTGGCGGGCATAATGGCCACACTGGCAGCCCAGGAACACGAAGAGAGATATGTGCAGGAGACGGACCCGCTGGTTCTGCAGAAGCTCGAAGAGTGGCAGGATCTCAAGTTTGGCCTGCTGATGCACTGGGGACCATACAGTCAGTGGGGTATCGTGGAGTCATGGTCGATCTGTGCCGAGGATGTGGACTGGTGCCGGAGAAAGAACCCCGACTATATCGAATATAAAAAGCAGTATGAGGCCCTCAAGCTCAGCTTCAACCCCGTGAGTTTCAATCCTGAAAAGTGGGCATCGGCCGCAAAAAATGCCGGAATGAAATATGTCATTTTCACCACCAAGCATCACGACGGCTTTTCGATGTTTGACACAAAACTGACCGACTATAAGATCACTGATGCGGAGTGTCCCTTCAGCGTCAACCCCAGGGCCGATGTGACAAAGGAGATCTTCGGGGCTTTCAGGGAACAGGGCTTCTGGACCGGCGCATATTTCTCCAAGCCCGACTGGCACAATGAGAACTACTGGTGGCCCAACTTCGCCACCCCGGACCGCAATGTGAACTATAAAATTGAGAATTACCCGGAACGGTGGGCGAATTTTACGGAGTTCACCCATGGGCAGATAATGGAGCTTGTCGGCGGCGATTACGGCAAGGTTGACATCCTGTGGCTCGACGGCGGGTGGGTGCAGAAGATGACCCCGGAAGATGTTCAGCGTCATATGCATTCCCCAGGCAACAGTTCTGTAAACGTACAGAGCCAGGACATACGCATGGATGAGCTTGTAGCCAAGGTCAGGACTGCACAGCCTGGGATGATAGTGGTTGACAGGGCGGTATATGGCAAGAACCAGAACTACCTGACCCCTGAGAACAGGGTTCCGGCAGAGGCGCTTCCATATCCCTGGGAGTCGTGCATCATTGCCGGGGGTGGCTGGGCATGGGTTCCGGATCCGAAGTTCATGTCCGGTCACGATGCCATCCAGCTGCTGGTTGACATTGTGGTCAAGGGAGGGAATCTGCTGCTGAATATCGGGCCGGCTCCTGACGGCACGTGGCCGGAAGGAGCCTATATGCTGCTTGACGAGATCGGCAGATGGATGAAAACAAACGGCGAGGCAATATACGGCACCCGCGCCATGGCCCCGTACAAGGACGGCAAGGTATGCATCAACAGGAAGGGCGACGACCTGATGTACCTCTTTTATATGGCCGGCGAAGGAGAGAAAATGCCCGCAACCATGACTATGAAGGGACTCACCCTTCCCGCAGGGTCAAAGGTGTCGGTCCTCGGTTCAGGAATCCGGTGCAACTGGAAGAACGGCGAAGATTCTTTTACCGTGTCAGTGCCGCAACAGGCAAGGAGCAATCCCCCCTCAGACCATGTGTGGGTGATGAAGATCCAAAAGTGAAAGAAGGTACCTCCTAAAAACGTGCCACACAGACCGTTGTTGATGCTTTTGGCACCGGTGATCTGTGTGGCTTGACAGGGAAATGGGGGGAAGAACCACCTGTCATTTGTCTTAACTAAAATCCTTACTTCTTGCTATCCGGTAAGTATCTTTTATGAAAGATTGCTTAATATTTTTATAAGCCAAAGGAATTTTCCGTCCATTGTATGAAAGGCTCTATCTAAAGTACGAAAGGGCCCACTGTGATGATAACTTAAAAATTGTTAAATATTTAGATATCGGATATGCGGGTCCTAATACGGTCCATGAGCTGCTTTATCTTGTCACGGGATATTTCGCACCTGTACTCCCTGTTGTCCCTGATGAAGACGCACTGCTGCTGTTTCATGTCAATACGGGCCAGGTAGAGGGTGTTAACGATGCATGACCTGCCGGTCCTGAAGAACTGCTTTCCCAGGTGCATCTCCACTGTTCCGAGAAGCGCTGTGACTGTTT
The DNA here is from genome assembly GCA_041740815.1 of Bacteroidales bacterium. Taxonomy (GTDB): domain Bacteria; phylum Bacteroidota; class Bacteroidia; order Bacteroidales; family VadinHA17; genus SR-FBR-E99. The sequence goes on along the minus strand of JBGSLG010000014.1, from coordinate 4,075 downwards.
CCACTCTACCGGATACGAAATGGAAGTTGGAATAGTTACCGTCTGCAGTGATGTACACTACATCCTCCGTGTCAATGAATGTCACCCCGGTAACACCCTTGAATATCAGTATCTTTTCGTTACCGAGAAGAGAATCAGTTCGCTCTGCGACGCCTCTCTTAACGTTCTGCCTGAACCGCTCAAGAGTCTCCAGGAGCCGGTCGGGGTCTATTGGCTTGAGCAGGTAGTCGAATGCGGCATAATCGAAGGCTTTCAGGGCGTATTCATCATGCGCAGTGGTGAAGACAATGTGGGTGTTCGACGTGCCGAGTTTTCGCATTTCATTCAGGATTTCGAACCCTGACATCCCCGGCATTCGGATATCAAGAAACAGCATGTCTGGCTCATGGAGGCTGAGAAGGTCCACGGCCATGAAAGGATCCGGCGTGGACGCAACCACCGTCGCGAGCCCTGTAGACTCAAGCAGACCTGACAGCAGGTCAAGTGCCTCCTGCTCATCCTCGACGATCATCGCCCGTATTTTATTGTCATTCATATTGTAAGGTTTTTATTTCTGGTCAGACTCTGTCAGAGGGGAAATCCAGTGAATAGTTGTGCGGGATGAATATCTTTACCTCTGTCCCCTCTGGTTTACCGTGATTGTAAAGATCTGTAAGCGTAAAGGTTATCTTCTCCCTGTTGGCTTTGTTCATTGCCTCAAGTATGCTTGTCATGTTTTTAAGGCCGGTGCCGGCCCCGTTGGTACGCATCCCCAAGGCCGCAACACGGCCGATGCCGTTATCCTTCACTGTCAGCCCTATTCCCTTCTCCAGGCTGTCAATAATTATCTCCATGACTCCCAGTCCCTTTTTGTTCTCAAGTCCGTGCTTGACGGCATTCTCAGCGAACGACTGTATAATCATCTTGGGTACGGGAGTCTTCAGATTGACATCAGGGGAGACCGTGATGCTGTATTCAAACCTGCTCCCGAACCGCAGTTTCTGTAGCTCGCAGTAGCGGGTGACAAATTCCAGCTCCTCTTCCAGTGGCTTGAGCAGGGCGGTGCTGTCAGAGAGGATGGAGCGCAGGAGGTTCGACAGCTTGATGAAGTAGTTGTAGGCCTTTTCCTTTTCGCCCTTCATGATGAGGGATCCCACAGAGGTGACGGCGTTGAAGGTGAAGTGCGGGTCAAACTGCTTTATCACTGAGTTCAGCTGGAGACGGTAAGTCTCAGCCTGCTGACGGGCAGCCTCCACCCTTCGCTCGAGGACATTTTTGCGTATCTGCAGCGACAGGAATACTATCAGCGCCAGTCCCAGCAGACTCATCAGAATCCGGGCGAGAAGCGATTGAAAGAATGTGGGCACTACACTGATAATAAGGGTATCGGGAGCTTCCGAGACAACTCCGTCAGCATTTACGGCATGAAGTTCAAAGGTGTAGCTGCCTGGCGGAATGTCAGTGTAGATGACCGATCTCTCCCTGGTGGGTTTTGACAGTTCGTCGTCAAGGCCCTTCATCCTGTGCTGGAACGAGATGTCTTCCGGATTCCTGGTGGAGATACCCGTATAGGTTATCCTGACGCTGTTTTGTCTTCCACGTATGTTTATCCGGCTCTCCTTTTCATAGTACAGGGAGCTGTCAAGGGCTGTCATCCACTCAGTGGTGTCACCCGGTATCTCCACGAGGGTGATATGGTTCATGGGCGGATGCTCGTTTTTTACGATCCGGTCCGGGTAGAAGCGGATGAGCTTATCAGATGCAAGAATCCACCAATTGCCGTCCGCATCCCTGATTATACCGTTGTCCTGGCAATCGTTGCCGGTGAATCCGCGGCTTCGGCCTATAATGGAATAGTAGTCAGGTTCGCCGGAGTAATATTTCTCGAGGTCGATGATGCATATATCCATCATACGGCCAACGATCAGCTTCCTGTTGCCCAGGTCACGGATAACGTTGGCGGGAAGGTTGACTGTAACAGGTAATGCCTCGGTGAATGCCGGTACGTCAGGGTCACATATGTAGATACCGTCAGAGCCGGCGCTCCAGATATTACCTTTATAATCGCATACCACACCCCAGACCCTCTCCGCAGGGGCAGGGGCGGAGCGGAAGGGCACAAAATTCTTCCCGTCAAAGAAGACGACCCCATAATGGCCTCCAATCCAGTAGTTGCCGTCGTGATCCCGTACAATCCCTTCAGGGATACCGTAGTCAGGCCACGACATCTGCGGGTAGCTGGTTACTTTGTTTCCCTCTATGACATGCAGGCCCTGGTCTGAACCGATGAGGACATTTCCGTTTACCGGATCCTGGTAGATGATGCATATCTGGTGCTGGCCCTTGAGCAGGTCAAGCCTGCGGAAGTTCTTTCCGTCCCAGATCAGCACCCCGGAGTTTGTTGATAACCACACCTCGCCGTTGGAGAGGGTGGCGCTGCCCCTGTAGAATGCCGGGGGAGAATCATACAGCCTGAGAAACTCATTCTTCTCTGTGAATTTTGTGCCGTCAAAGTATTTAAGTTGACCGTTAATGGAGCCTGTCCAGAGTCCCCCTTTAGGGTCAGCGGCCAGCGCCCAGGTGTTTTCAGGAAGGCCGTTATCCCGGTTATATTCGATGAATGCATCGGACATCAGCCTGAAGATACGGCTCTCCGTAGTAAGCCAGGCCGTGCCTTCCCTGTCGGTGAGCGTGAGGATCAGGCCGCTTATCTCATTTATAAAAGTATTGGCCCGGGTCTTGTATTCAGCAATTGCATCGATAAATCGCGGACCGTCCTCAGTCAGTATGACTTCAGTTGCCGGACCGTTATCTGTCAGAGTAAGTGTGTTATTATGGTAAATATAGACCTCGCGATCGGAGTTAACAAGGTAAAGAATGGAATCAACCGGGTCAAATGCTGCCGGATTGAGCGACTTGCCCGGGTATGACGGGTATTCCGAAGAGAATTCGAAATATTTGCCCTGTTTGAATATCAGGAGTTTGTCGAGGCTTGAGTTGACGGAGCCTGACAGGAGGAATGTGGCAGTGTCACCCGTTTCACATCCCATAGAGAGGTTTTTTATCCCCAGCGAGTCCGGTACCGGGTAACTCCTGAAGTTCTTGCCGTTGAACCTGGCAAGTCCATTGACCGTTACGGCCCAGACTGTTCCGGCGTGATCCTCAACAACACGTGCCACAATGTTTGAAGGCAGTCCGTCCTTGCGCAGGTAGGGGATGAATGTCTGTCCGTCGAACCGTGCCAGGCCGTTGCGTGTGGGGATCCACAGGTATCCCCGGCTGTCCTGGTATACGGCCATCGATTCCGACTGGGGCATGCCGTCATCGATAGTATACTCTCGGTAGGGGTATGTCTGGGCTGACATGGGGAGGCTCACGGCGGCTGATAACATGAGAAGAGCTAGCAGTGCCAGCATGAGGCGTGCGCCTGTGGACGCGCGTGCGCGTGCGAGTGTCCGCAGTTCCCCGGGGTCAACAGTGCCCCTCTGAAGCTCATTGCTGTCTTCCGGGTCTCCGGCGCCTTTGCTGCGATCCCCGCGGTCAACAGTGCCCCTCCGCAGATTCCTGGCGTCTTCCGGCTCTCTGGTGCCTCTGCAACGATCTGCCCCACCGTCGGCTCTACACAGGCTCCCGCTATCTCCGGCGCCCTTGCTGCGATCACCGCGGTCTCCAGTGCCTCTCCGCAGATTCCTGGCGTCTTCCGGCTCTCTGGTGCCTCTGCAACGATCTACCCCACCGTCGGCTCTACACAGGCTCCCGCTATCCCCGGCGCCTTTGCTGCGATCACCGCGGTCTCCCTTTTGTAGCTTCATTATCAGCGTCATCACCCGTAAATATACCCATTCCGGGAGACAAAAGAAAATCCGTCCGGCGAACCACCCTCAAACCCTTTATCCTTTGGGTATATAGTATTATAGCACGTAGGGAAGTTATCCCCAACCGGTTGATAACTAAACTTGACATGCATATATACCTTATGTAAATTTGATTCTGAACCAATCCTGACGACTGTTTGTTTTTATTCAGGATTCCGGTATGCTTTATTCGTATAGGATCAAAATTGATAGATGAAAAAATTTGCCCTGATAAGCGCTAT
>JBGSLG010000013.1:0-17248 GCA_041740815.1 Bacteroidales bacterium | reverse complement strand
TTGCACTTGTCAGTATTGATCAGGTCCTGCTCTTCGCTGATGAGGAGAAGGTGCCCGGGTTGCTTAAATCCGCACTTGACAAAGACGGGGTTGTGTTGCTTCCCTATGATGCAATAACTACCGTAATAAGACACCTGGATGATGGATCAGCCATAATGCTATCCCCATCAACCACCTCGGCATCTCTCTTCAGGGCGGTGCCACGCAGGGTACGTATAATTGAGGATGTGACAATAGCCACCCGGCTCAAGGCTGTTAAAAACAGTACCGAGTTGGAAAACATCCGGAAGGTGATGGTTAAGGATGGTGTGGCTCTTACCCGTTTCTTTCACTGGCTTGAGGAGAGCGTTGGGCACCTCAGGGTCACCGAACTGTCAGCATCAGCCATGCTGGAGTCACTCAGAAGAGAAGAGGAGGGGTGTATGGGCCCGTCGTTCAGTACGATAGCGGCATACAACGCACATGCTGCCCTTCCCCATTATGTGCCGGATGATGGTACTGACGCTGTTCTGGAGAGTTCCGGAATCTTTCTGCTTGATTCCGGCGGACAGTATTTTGGAGGCACCACGGATATAACCCGTACGGTTGCACTGGGGAGACCCGGGGACCGTTTAAGGAGGGACTTTACCCTGGCATTAAAAGGGACCATCAGTCTTGCCATGGCCCGGTTCCCCTATGGCACCAGAGGCTATCAGCTTGATGTGCTCGCCAGGAAGGCGCTGTGGGATAACGGCATGAATTACGGCCACGGAACAGGTCACGGAGTGGGTTGTTTTCTGAATGTGCATGAAGGACCACAGACAATTGGCACGTCAGCATCAGGCGATCTGAAGACCGTGCTGGAGCCGGGGATGGTGCTGTCTGATGAGCCGGCCTTCTACAGGCAGGGTGAATATGGTTTCAGAACGGAAAACCTGCTTGTCTGCGCTGAAGACCGGGAGACGGAATTTGGCAGGTTCCTGAAGTTTGAGACAGTCACACTGTGTTATATAGACAGTACTCTTACCGAGGTTTCCCTCCTTGATGAAGGCGAACTTACATGGCTCAATGAGTATCATGAACATGTTTATAAAAGCCTTGCTCATTTCCTGGAACCCGGAATAAGAGAATGGCTGCGGAAAAAGACTGCACCCCTTGTAAGATAGACGCGGCGGGCTAAATATCCTTCACGGTGCGTTATGTTGCCGTAATCAACTAACCGTGAAAGTTGGAAAAGGGTCTCAGATGTTCATTTCCAAATATTTAAATAAATTTGGAAATGTTAAAATAAATTAAATATCTTTGTGTTGATCAGCGGTGCGGGTCTGCAGGGCATGTTTTGTCTATGGCGGCTTAACCTGCTGATTTAAATAATTTTATTAACATTTTAATTTAATTTTCAAATGAACATTTTTGTAGCCAAGCTGAGCTCTGTAACCAAAGCAGAAGACCTTCAGGAACTTTTCAGTAAATTTGGAGAGGTGATCTCCGCAAAAGTTATTATGGACCGTGAGACCGGCTTTTCAAAGCGTTATGGTTTCGTAGAGATGGCAGATGACCGTGCTGGTTATGAAGCTATCGAAAAACTCAACAACTCAGAGCTCGATGGTAGTCAGATCATCGTTAAAAGATCTGAGCCCAAGGCAGAAAAGAAGCCTTTCAGACCGCGTCGCGATTTCCGTGACAAAGATCGTGAACCGAGATACTAGGATGATGAATTAAAAAAGGGAGGCCGGAAAAATCCGGCCTCCCTTTTTTTTGTCTCTTTCAGATGCTATCCGTGAAGTATCTGAGCCTGCAGCCAGTAAACCCCGGCACCTGCGAGATAACCTACAAGTGCCAGCCATGATATCTTCTTCATGTACCAGATGAAGTCAATTCTCTCGAGGCCCATTGCAGCAACGCCTGCTGCTGAACCGATGATAAGCATGCTGCCACCGGTTCCGGCACAGTATGCCAGGAACTCCCAGAAGAGTCCGTCCTGCACAAAGAAAGCTGCATAGGCCGGGTCGGCAGCCATGCGGAGCATATCAGGAGTGACCACATCATACATACCCATTGCACCTGCCACGAGCGGAACGTTGTCAACGACGGCAGAGATACCCCCGATGGCCAGGTTGATAAGGTAGATATCTCCGAGTTTCTCGTCAAGCCAGCCTGCAAGAAGACTGAGATGACCTGCACTTTGAAGGGCGGCAACGGCCGAGAGGATACCCAGGAAAAAGAAGATGGTAGGGGTATCAACCTTCTTGACAATATTGTAAATAGTAAGTTTCTTTTTTAATTCATCTTCCTTGTTGCGGTGCATTATCTCTGATGCCAGCCACAGTATGCCCAGCCCGAAGAGCATTCCAACATAGGGCGGAAGATGGGTAACGGTCTTGAATACCGGAACAAACAACAGCATTGATACTCCCAGGATAAGCATGAAGGTCTTCTCGAAGGGAGTGGTGATGTCCGCTGAGCTATGAGGTTTCTCCGGCCTGTTTATTTCTCCGGAGACCATGAACGAAAGCAGGGTCAGCGGTACAATCATGTTGACAAGGCTGGGAAGGAACACCTTCACTATTATGTTTACCGTGGTTATCTGTCCGCCTATCCAGAGCATGATAGTTGTCACGTCCCCTATCGGTGACCATGCTCCGCCGGCGTTGGCAGCAATCACTATCATACTGGCAAATAGCCACCTTGTAGGTTTATCTGAGATAAGCTTCCTGAGGAGGGCTATCATTACGATGGTTGTGGTCAGGTTGTCAAGAACAGCTGACATGAAGAAAGTGATGAAACCCAGCACCCATATCAGCCTGACCTTGCTCTTTGTGTTTATCCGGTCGGTTATGACGGTGAATCCCTGGTGCTGGTCAATGACCTCCACTATTGTCATAGCCCCGAAGAGGAAGAAGAGTATCTCTGCGATATCCACCAGGTGATGAGCCAGTTCTTCCTTGACAAAGGCGTTGGAATGACCTGCAAGCTCAACTGTCTCACGGAAGGGGGAGGTGGCAAACTGATCGGCACTCATCGCGGGAACGATGTTGTGAAGTATCTCCTGCGCCATCATCTTTATCTCCTCCCATGAGGGGGAGAAGCCGAGGGCGAGGATCTGCTCACTGAAGAGAGCGTATAGAGCCCACAGAATGGACCCCAGGAGGAGAGCGCTGGCAGCCTTCTCAATCTTGAGAGGATGTTCCAGTGCTATTGCCAGGTAACCCAGCAGAAACAGCACAACCATTAAAATGAACATAATTCAGGAAATTTTTTGTGCAAAATTAGACTTTCAAAGCAACTGTGAAAGAAATATCATAAAAATCACAATGTGTATGTTTTACCGTAGGAGGGAATCTCAATGTTGCTGAACCCTCTTGTCTCCAGGTATGACTGGTAATGTAGCTGTGTGTCATATTCGCCGTGCACCAGGAAGGTGTTTTTCAGCCTGGCGGCGTCCTGGCAGGAGAGAAAATCACCCATCTCCCGGTAATCGCCGTGTCCGGAGTAGGATTCAATTCTCTCTATATCTGCATTTACAGTGTACCTGGTACCGTGGATGGAGACCTCCTTCTCTCCCCTGAGGAGCCTTGCTCCGAGGGTTGATGGTGCACAGTAGCCAACGGCAAGAACAGTGTTGGCCGGGTCGCTTATGTTATTAGCCAGGTGGTGTTTCACCCTCCCGGCCTCCATCATGCCCGAGGAAGAGATGATTATCACCGGTCCCTTAATCGAATTCAGCCTCTTTGAATGCTCAACGGATGTGATATAAAAGAGGGAGTTGAACCCGAACGGATCGGGATCGATGCGCATCAACTCAGCTACATCCTTGTTGAAGCCGTCAGGGTGCATCCTGAAGATATTTGTTGCGTTTACAGACAGCGGGCTGTCAACATAGATGTCTACTTTAGGCAGCCTGTTGGCGTTATAAAGATTGTTGAGCGAATAGACTATCTCCTGTGTGCGGCCTACGCTGAACGCCGGTATGATAAGTTTACCCCGCTTCTCCACGCAGGTCCTGTGCACAACCCTGAACAGCTCCTCGTCTGATTCAACCAGGGTAGGGTGAAGTCTATCGCCATAGGTCGATTCCGTAATGAGGAAGTCGGCCTGGGGGAAGGGCTCCGGGCTCTTCAGTATCCTGTTGACAGGCCTGCCGATGTCACCCGTATAGGCAAGTCTCTTGATACCATCCTTTTCCATGAGTTCAATCGTGACCACGCCGCTGCCAAGCATGTGTCCCGTATTGGTGAACCGGACTGTGGTATGGTCATCTATCCGGAACTTGCGGTCATAAGCCACTGAGATGAACAGCTTCAGGGAAGATACCGCATCAGCCTGGGTGTAAAGGGGCTCTACCTGAGGAAGACCCTTCTTCGCTCTCCTTTTATTGTAGGTAAAGGTATCATGCTCCTGTATCTTTCCGGAGTCAGCCAGCATTATAGAACAGAGGTCGCGCGTTGAACTGGTGCAGACCACTGACCCGGTGAATCCGTGACGGTAAACGAATGGTATGAGGCCTGAATGGTCTATGTGGGCATGGGAGAGTAATATATGATCAAGTGAGGCAGGAGAGAATGGAAGCGCCCTGTTCTGGCTATCTGTCTCCAATCCCTTTCCCTGGAACTGTCCGCAGTCGAGGAGGATCTTTTTACCGTGCTCGGTTTCAACAAGTATCTTGCTGCCTGTCACCTCGCGGGCAGCCCCGTAGAATGTTAGTTTCATACCTGAATTATCAATTTGTGCCTTGCTAATATAGCTAAAGTTGCGGAAGAATCGCGCCAGAATAGTAATTAACATTTAATGAACATTCCGGTAAATCTCCTTTCCGGACTGAATGCATTAGTATACTTTTGTCGGTTGTCAAACCAATACCTGATTGATTCATGAAACTCGACAAAATATTTTCGTTCCTCGCCCCCAAGGAGGGTAAATTCTATCCGCTGTTCAAGGATGCCTCGGCCAACCTGATAGTAGGGTCGGATTTGCTGGTTGAGTTCATGAATGAACCGTCGCCGGAGAAGAGAGAGGTTCTGGGGCAGAAGCTTAAGGAGGCCGAACTGGTAGGTGACCAGATTGCAAAAAACCTGTATAATACACTGAACAGTACATTCATCACGCCTTTTGACCGTGAAGATATCTTTGAGCTTATCCATGCCACGGATTCTGTCCTGGACCTGATGTACGGTGCTGCCAAGCAGGCTCATCTCTATAAGGTGAAGGAGATACCCCAGGAATTCCGCGATATGGCCGATGCCATCAGGAATGCTTCAATTGAAATAAACACTGCCTTCAACGGCCTTCGTGATGTGCTTAATCTTTCGAAGTATAAGGAAAACTGTCATAAGATAGGTGAGATAGAGGAGCATGCCGATGACATTAATCACAGGTATCTTGCGAAGCTGTTTCAGGAGGAGACCGATGCCATCGAACTTATTAAGAAGAAAGACGTACTGGCAGCACTGGAGAAAGCTGTTGACCGCTGTGATGATGTGGCAGATATTCTCTCTTCAGTTATAATCAAAATAGCATAACGGCTCTCCGATGGACTTTTCGATCCTGATAATCATAATAATCCTCGCGTTTTCATTTGACCTCATCAACGGGTTTCATGACGCGGCCAACTCAATAGCAACAGTAGTATCAACAAAAGTGCTTACCCCCTTTCAGGCGGTTGTCTGGGCTGCAGCGTTCAACTGGCTCGCATATCTTGTCTTTGAGCTTAACATTGTTGATACAATTGCAAAAATCGTTGACACCTCCGCCATCACACTGATGGTCATTCTTGCAGGTATACTTGCCGCCATTATCTGGAACCTTTTAACCTGGTATCTGGGTATCCCTTCGAGTTCATCTCATACGCTGGTGGGCGGTTTTGCCGGTGCTGCCATAGCCTATACAGGCTGGGATGTGGTGCATACGGGAAAGATTGCAATAATAGCTGCCTTCATATTCCTGGCCCCGCTACTTGGCATGTTCATGTCATACCTTCTGTCAATAGCATTGCTGTGGATCAGCCGCAAAGGCAATCCGTTCCGGATGGAGAAGAGATTCAAGGGCTTCCAGCTGCTGTCATCAGCACTCTTCAGCCTCGGACACGGAGGCAATGATGCTCAGAAAGTCATGGGTATCATCGCAGCTGCACTGATGGTATATTTCAACGGCGTTCAAGAGGTACCCCACTGGGCTCAGATAGAGTTGGTCAACGGAAAAGTACACGATATACCTCACTGGATCGTGCTGGGGTGTTACACGGCAATAGCGATGGGAACCCTCATAGGAGGATGGCGCATCGTAAAGACAATGGGATCGAAGATCACCAAGCTTACACCTTTTGATGGCGTTGCAGCCGAGGGAGCGGGAGCAATACTCCTTTTCGCGACCGAAGCATTCGGGATCCCCGTAAGCACTACCCATACAATCACCGGTGCAATCATGGGCACCGGACTTACAAGGAGGGTTACTGCGGTCAGATGGGGCGTAACAATCAACCTGCTCTATGCCTGGATTCTGACGATCCCGGTGTCGATGCTGCTGGCTGCAGGACTCTATTATCTGCTTTCCTTCATTACCGGCATCAGTTAGCGGGCATATCACCGGTCATGGAGCCGAATCCTCTCACTGAGCCTGTTGTGATTTTACGGAGACTAAAAAACAATTCCTCATTTTCTCCCGGACAATGGTACCTGCCACCTGCCGGTTGAGTCTCTCAGATCACCGCCTTGTCCCATGAGGGGAGTATCTGCTTTTTAAACTCATCCTTTTCCCTGATGAGCGTCTCCATATCGAGGCCGATTGATTTCTGTGCACCGGCTTTTGATGAGATATCAGGCATCATAACCGTCTCCACTCCCTTACCGGTCAGTATGGTGGCAAGTTCTATCCTTGCCTCCATCGCCCTGATTATCCCGTTGCTCAGGATGGAAGCCATCTCGAGAGGTGCATGGAATGATCCGCCGTGACTTGCACCGCAGAAATCCCACCTCCACTGTGCCTGACGTATGAGGCCCAGCGCCGGTTTCATTGAAGCCTCATCTGTGCCTGCGTCCCATGCTGCTTTTGCTTCATAATGTGCAGATACAAGTACCTCTTCAAGGTAATTTCTCAGTGCGGCTATCTTGTCCTGACGCTCATACACGTTGTTTCTTAGCTCCTCTTCGCTCTGCCGGTGGCATACCGCGCATGTTGAGGAGATCATATTCAGCGGGCTCTGGACGTGATGGCTCGTATATTTTACGCCACCTTCTGCTATGTAAGGCATGTGGCAGTCGGCGCATGCCACCCCGCGCTGTCCGTGAATACCAGCCTGGAACAGCTCATAATCAGGGTGCTGAGCCTTTAGCATCGGAGCCCTGCTGACAGAGTGGGTCCAGTCTGAGAAGCTGTAGCTGTCATAGTAGCTCTCAATATCATCAACCGTCATGCCCTTATCCCAGGGGAAGGTGAGGTATTTGCCCTCACCCTTGAAATAATACTCAACATGACACTGGGCGCACACAAGGCTTCGCATCTCCTGGTGGCCTGCCTTACTTATATCCTTGCCCTGTCTCTCGAAGGCCTCCCTGAGGGCGGGGCGGGTGATTGTAAGGGTCATGTTTTCGGGATTATGGCAGTCGGCACATCCTATTGTATTGGTTATCTCAGGTCCCAGTGAAGCCCAGGAGGCCTTGTAGAAGCTTTCCGCACCCATCTTGTCAATCATACGGGGCACATCTGGGCTCTTGCATGTCCAGCAAGTGGCTGGCTGGGGGCCTGCTTCCGGGGTCATAGGAGCCCTGGTACGGAGTGTGTTTCTGATATCCTCCACAGCCCAGTAGTGGCCACGGGCCTGCGAGTAATCCTTTGAGAACGCATAACCTGCCCACAGGATGACCATCTCAGGATCAGTGGCAAGAACGTCCAGCGGTTTGTTGCCTGCATGCTTGCTGCGGAATGAGGTGTCAGCCGTAGCCAGCCAGCTCTGGTATTCACGCGGATAGAATTTGCCCCAGACGCTGTTATCTGTTTCAAAAGGCTGCAGGTCGGTGGGAGGCCTGTAAGCATACCTGGCCTCACTGCGTCTCTCGACTATCGACGAGGCAAGTATCCCGAGAAGGAAGACTACTGCTACTGTGGCCAGGAACAGGAGCCAGCCGGACCACGGGTTTCTGGAGATAAAGTCCTTGATTGACATAGGTTATGTTGTTTTTCAGAGATTGTCTTTTAGGGTGGGTGTGATGGCGAACTGGGTTGACGAGATGCTGTTAACCCTGTCATGAGGAGTGTTGCGGTGACAGTCAAGGCATTGCCGGTCACGTCTGCCGGCCATCGCCTCCCATGGCATGCCCGGACCGTCACTGAAGAGGGAGGCGTGACATCGGAGGCAGTTCTCCTGTACCACCTTTTTTCCTGCCTCCCTGATGTAGATAGCCTGCGGTTCTCTGCGAAGGGTAAAGATTGTTGAGTGCCGCAGGCCGTCGCTGGCCTTGAAGTAATATTTCCTTATGAAACTGTCATGGGGCACGTGGCAGGCATTGCAGTCCGTGACACTGCGGTGGGCACTGTGAGACCAGGTGGCAAACTGGGGAGTCATGATGTGACAGTTGATGCACACCCGCGGATCATCGGAGATATAGGAGGTAGCGTTGGAAATCTTCAGGAGATAAAAGAACAGTCCTGTAAAGGCTCCGAGGATAATTATGACAGGAATCCTCCAGCCTGGCGGAGGAGTAAAAAAAGTGATCAGTTTATTCGGTCTGCTCATAGCAGCGGCTGTTACCGGTAATGGTTAATATGAATAATCTTCCTTCCGGGACCGTCCACCGGAAGCCTACGTGAAGCTTATAAAACAAAGTGCGACAAGAGCTGTGCCGTACCTCTTGTCAATTGTCAGAGACTCCCTGATTACTGTTGGTTCCCCGAGGTAATACTTGGCGAAGGTTCTGTCATGGAGGTCATGAAGTACTGTATAAAGCCTCTCCTCCAGGGCTTCCATATCAAAGTAACCCGCCAGTTCACAAACAAGTCCGCCTACTTTCTCCTCGCAGGTGTCATCCAGGTACATCCATGCGAAGATTACTCCCGCTGACACATGCTCTCCGTAGTAGCCGTTGGCAACAGCCATAATAGTACAGAGCTCCGACCCGTAAGGGGGCATATCAACCTCGTCAAGAGTGAGCAGCTTGGCCGTGGCAGGCAGTACAGAAGAGTAATTCATGATATTATATTCTGCAATGCCTGCGTCATGCAATGCCATGTGATATGATCCGGGATGAATTGCATATTCACTGCATCCCGAGCCCTGTGTCACAAAAAATTCATTTGGAATTCTGTTGTGGATAACTTTAACCATCTTTCGTGTCAATAATTTAGAATTAAGTCCGGAATAAACCGGTTCAGGCAAATATACCTAAAATAAGAAATATCATGCAACAGGTGCAGTGATTATTCATATTCTGCCCTATGCACAACCTGCAGGTGTCAGGAATCAAAAAATAGTTTATATTTACTTAGCCTGTCCCGTGAAAGGACATGTTGTAATGTTTTACTGATCTACAATTAATGTCAGTTCTGTCATTCAGATTCATGTTGCCTTGTTTTAACGGGAGAATCATTCCCCTGCTGTTGCTGTTTGTTCCGTCACTGAGCCTCAGCGGTCAGTTTAAATCAATAGGGGTTCCTGAAATATGGAACATCGAAAGGAGTGAATACAGAGGGGGTACGCAGAACTGGAATATTGTTGATGATGAACAGGGGAATATTTACCTGGCAAATAACAACGGGATACTGAGATTCGATGGCGAAGATTGGGAGCTATTTCCTGCATCCAATAGTTCAGTAGTCAGGTCGCTTGCATACGGTGATGATAAAAAGGTGTATGTGGGAGCTTATAATGAAATTGGAGTACTTGAAAAATCAGAGAGAACAGGAATCAGATATTATACTTTAAATCATCTCATACCCGAAGATGCAAAGAATTTTGATGATGTCTGGAATATCTATCAGACAAGGTTCGGAGTTATTTTCCAGAGCTTCGAGTCCATTTTCATATATAAAAACAATGTCATTCAGGTAATTAAGCCGAAGGAAAGATTTGGAAATTCATTTTATGTAAACAACAACTATTATGTAGTTGAAGCGGGAGTCGGCCTGAGGATCCTGACAGATGACACTCTGCGGACAGTCAATGATGATCTTTTATTCACCCGCGATGAGATAAATTCACTCATATCCCTCAATACGAACGACCTGCTGGTCGGCACCATGAATAACGGATTGTATCTACTCTCTGATCAGATATTGCGGCGCTGGGACACAGAGATAACCTATGAGCTTATAAAATCCAAGCTCTATTGCGGATCTGTACACAACGGTACGTATCTTTTCGGCACAATCAAGAGCGGTTTATTTGTGGTGAATGACAGAGGGGAGATACTGGAGCACCTGAGTCGCTCCAACGGTTTGCAGAACAACACCATACTGTCACTGTTTGTCGATCGTCAGAATAATGTATGGCTGGGACTCGATATTGGAATTGATTTCCTGAAAACGAGTCTTCCCACCTCAGTCATCAATGATAATTTCAACATTGCCTCCACCTATGCAACGGCTACACATAAAGGCAGGTTGTATATAGGGACCAATCAGGGTCTGTTCACAAAAGAACTGGGCAAGCTCAGAAGTCACATTAATATCAAATATGACCTGGTTGAAGGAATGGAAGGGCAGGTCTGGAACCTTACGGTCACAGACGGCCAGTTGCTGTGCGGCCATCATAAAGGAGCCTATTCGATAGACGGATTACAATCAAGAAGGCTTACGGATACAAGGGGCGTCTGGAACTTTAAGAAAATTCCGGGCAATGAAAACCTGCTTATAAGTGGCACTTATGACGGTTTTATAACCTTCGCCAAAGACGGAGACGGACTATGGCAGTTCAGGAAGAAGGTTGAGGGATTTGACGTCTCATCAAAGGATTTAATAATCAGCGGTGATAACTCACTATGGATGAGCCACGGTTATCTCGGATTATACAATATTCAGCTAGATGAAAGCCTTGACAGTGTCCTTTTCATAAAGGAGTATAATGCTTCCGATAGCCTGCCCGCGGAGTTGCCTTATTTTTTACATGAATCAGGAGATGATTTTTTCATCTCAACCAATCAGGGCATATACAAGTTCGACGAGCAGACTGAGCTTTTCTACAAACCTGAGGAATTGAACAACTTTTTTGCTGACCTGGAGCTTCTTTATCTCCTTAAAGAGGACTCCAACCGGAATATATGGTACTCTGCCAGGGCGGGAATGGGCGTATTCCGTCTGCTGGAGAATGGGACCTATACCAATATTTCCACACCTTTTCTCGACCTTAACAGTGCAAGGGTTTCCCCCTTTGACAACATATTTATCGAGGATCAGGAAAATATTTACATTGGCACTCAGAACGGCCTGGTTCATTATGATCCTCAGATCTATAAAAACTACTTTGACCAAATGAATGTTTATATTAACCAGGTTCGCATTTCTTCCAAGAGTGAAGATTCATTATGGTTTTGTTCAGGCAATGCTGTCAGTGATAAACAGGAGATTAAAGACAGTTTCTCAATACCTCATTCATGGAACAATATTTCATTCAGGTTCAATTCACCGGATATTGAGAATACCGGTCATATTGAATACAGTTACCGCCTTGGTAATTTTGATGATATCTGGTCAGACTGGACTTCCGCAAACAGTAAGGAGTACACCAATCTGCGCGAGGGAGACTACTGTTTCGAGGTGAATGCAAGGAACATATACAATAATATCAGCACTATTGACAAATTCTGCTTCATTGTCGAACCTCCTTTCTCCAGGTCGTATAAAGCACTGATAATGTATCTTTTCTTACTGTCAGTCCTGGTTCTGACCGCAGTATACTTATATATGCGGAGAATTGAGAAGATAAGGTTACAGGAAAAGAATAAGCAGCTTAGTGCCTTCAGAAAGTCAGAGCAGACACTTGAGGAACAGAAACTGGCAGCGGAAAAGGAGATAATGCAGCTTAAAAATGAAAGGCTGCAGTCCGATATGAATTATAAGAATAAAGAGCTTGCCACAGCTACCTATCATATAATCCAGAAGAATAAATTCCTTAACTCCCTCAAACAGGAGTTGTCAGCAATGACAATGGGAACAACAAATGATACCATTGTCAGCGAGTTGAAAAGAATTATCCGGAAAATCGATCGGGATATTCAAAATGAAAAGAACTGGGAGGTATTCGACCGTTATTTTGATGAGGTCCATCAGGAGTTTCATTCCCGCCTGAAAAAAATACACCAGGAATTAACCCCTGGTGAATTGAGACTTTGCAGTTACCTGAGGATGAATGTTTCGACAAAAGAGATTGCCCCGCTTATGAACATATCATTCCGGGGCGTTGAGATCAGCAGGTATCGCCTGAGAAAGAAATTGAAACTTGACCGGAGCGTCAACATCACAGACTATCTGATGCAAATCTGAATCCCGCCCGAGGGATAACTCCAACATGGTCCGGTCAGGTCCGTATGTCAGATTTATAGGAATTCCTCATCCTGCTGTACACAATCACTGAACGTGATAAGCCTGTTTTGGGGAAATCCCGAAATAAAGACTTGTATGTCAAATATATATATCATTGATGATGTGTTATTGATGTATTCATTAAATCCATTTGATGTATTTTTCTTTAGGTAAAAAAGATGGCCATGAAACAAGTTTTGAGTTAATTGAGCTATTATTTTATGTTTGGAATGATCATATCATTGAACGGCCGGCAACCTTCAATGTATTACAGTAAACTAATCAACTAAAATCTGTTATACCATGAAAAAAAATCTCCTGTATCTGCGATTAGTGCTTCTCATGTTTACATTGTCAACAGTTCTGAATGCTCAGGCTGACCGTGTATCCGTCGCGAAAACTGATGATGGAATGACATTGGTAGTCAATGGGGCCGATTTCATGATCAACGGCATGAACTGGGATTACTTTCCGATAGGCACTACTGTTACCTACAGTCTGTGGAAACAGTCTGACGATGTCATCAAAGCTGCACTCGATGCAGAGATGTCAATGCTGAGGAATATGGGTGTCAATGCCGTGCGTCAGTATACTGGTGTACCTCAAAAATGGATTACATACATCTATGAGAAGTACGGTATCTATACAATGCTTAACCATTCGTTCGGGCGGTATGGACTCACTCTGAACGGTAAGTGGGTTCCCAATACCGAATATTCAGATCCGCGTGTTCGCGATCTGCTGATATCAGAGGTGACCGGGATGGTCAATGACTATAAGGATACCCCCGGTTTACTGATGTTTCTGCTTGGCAATGAAAACAACTACGGCCTTTTCTGGGAGGGTGCCGAGACCGAGGATATCCCTGTGGAAGACAGGAAATCAACAGCCCGGGCAACTCATCTGTATAAGCTTTTTAATGAAGCAACAGTTGTGATGAAGGATATTGATTCTTCACATCCCGTTGCTATCTGCAACGGCGATCTTCTTTTCCTCGATATCATTGCTGAGGAATGCAAGGATGTCGATATTTTCGGGGTGAATATGTACAGGGGAGCATCTTTTGGCGATGCATTCCAGAGAGTTAAGGATGTGTTGAACGTTCCGATCATGTTCACTGAGTTTGGAGCCGATGCATTCAACGTCATCGACAATGCCGAAGATCAGCAGTCCCAGGCCTATTATATGGTAAATAACTGGAAAGAGATTTACGAGAATGCTTCAGGTCTGGGCAAAGCCGGTAACTCCATAGGGGGATTCACATTCCAGTTCAGTGACGGATGGTGGAAGTTTGGTCAGACCACCAACCTGAGTGTTCAGGATAACAATGCCTCCTGGTCGAACGGTGGTTATTTGCAGGATTATGTTGCAGGTGAAAACAATATGAACGAGGAGTGGTTCGGCATTTGCGCCAAGGGTCCGACAAATGAACGGGGCCTTTATAAGCTTTACCCCCGTGCCGCATATTATGCACTTAAGGAGGCACACCTGCTGAATCCGTATGCTGAGGGCATTTCTCTCAAAGTAATAGATACCCATTTTTCAGGCATTGAGCTAAGCAGTGCCGTCCTGCAGGCGAGAGGCGATAACGCAGCGCTTGTGGGCGAGCAATTGAAAAAGGTCCGTATCAGCGGACTGAGGGCTGAACTCTCTACATTCAGTACCGGCGGCAACCTGATCTCAACACCTGCAAACCCTGTTCCGGGAGCTATGAAATATCCCGATGAGCTGGGGTTTGATCATATGCAGTCGTTCTACGTTGATGTAGAGGCAAACCCTGCACCGAATCTTCGCGGAAAGGTTTCTGTCAATGTACTCGGCCATATTGCCGAGAATCCTATTGACGAGATATTTTACGAGAACAGGGGCCGGTCACGCGAGGTGAATACAGACGATGGCAATCTGATGTTGTCAGCCCTGGATCGTATTAAGATATACAGGGCGGAATTTACCTGGAACCACAAGCTATTTGACCTCACAAGTTTTTACCGTACAGGTCATTACCATTGGGGATATGAAGGAGACTTTTTCGGGTTGTATCCGGAAGCAAACTATGGTCCGAATATTGACATTTACAACGGTGAGGCACCTTTCGGTTTTGAGATTAACGGTAAAAGGTCGCTTAATGGTTTAAAGGTAGCTTTCGGACCTGAACTGTGGTGGGGAGCCAACCCTGCAGTACTTGTAAAATATAGCCGCAAGCTGGCAGGGTTTGATGTTACCGGTATTTTCCACGAGGACCTGGATGAACAGGCTCCGGCGGTAAGTTCGTTCGCCATACCCTCCCCGCCAACGCGAAGGACCACCCTCCACATAAAAAGGCAAATGGGACCTGTGGGCATTGAACTTGGCGGTATATGGGCCGGTCAGCCAAGAGTGGGGGAGTCCTTCCAGTTAGTTGAAGGTGAGTCGGGAAACTATACCGTGTACGAGGATAAAATCAATTCCAATGATACCTGGGGAGGTAAGGCCAGAGTGACGCTCTCTGCCGGACCGGTAAACTGGTATGCTCAGGGAGCAGCCATGGGACTGGTAGCAGGTGGCGGTGCGGACTATACAAAGACCTTTACCGGCTGGAGGCTCAAGGACAGCGGAAGCGGAAACCAGTTTAACTTTCTTACCGGCTTTACTGTGCTTGTCGGTGATTTTCAGGTTGCTCCCAACTTCCTGTGGCAGAAGCCTGTTATTGGCCCGGTGCCTGGAGATGTGCCAGCGCCCGGAAGAGCCAGAAATATTCTTGATGATCCTTTCGCTGTGCGACAGAACAGGGAGACAGTGGCTGGAGAGCTCCTTTTAACATATGACCCGACGCCTGGAACCTGGATGTATGAATGGGATAACGATGAGACTGAAGATGCTCCGTTTGCAATGAGCGCCGGGTTCGTCTACCGTCACCATCCGACAACGCAGGATGCAGCCATTGGTATTATGGCCGATGGGCGCGCAACTTTTGCATTCGCCGGGGCTCCGCCAGCACGCGACCTGTGGGAAGCTTATGCAAGGATAGTGTCAAAAGTCAATCCAAACCTGGGATTGATTGCCAATCTCTTTGCCGGAGAGGCTGAATCAAATGGCAGCGACGCGCGTCTGATAAAACGCTATGGAGGTGACCTCAGGATGATTTACAAAAAGACTAAACTAATCTCGATGGTCAAGGTCAACGATTGGGGTCCTTACGACTATCACCGCGATTTTAACCTGACATACCCTCTCCAGATAAAGGCGGACCTCTCTACCTCGGTAGAAAAACCCAGGTGGGTTGACCTGCCTCAGACCCGCATCGGAATCCGGTTTAACTGGCGTGCTCTTGACCAGTATTCACCCCGCTACTGTCCTACAAAAAATATAGACGTAAACGGAGACATGGTCTGTGATCCCACAGTGCCTGGCTATCCAAGAGGCAATGAATGGGAAATCAGGACTTACTTACACTTTAACATAGGCATGTAACCATCAATAAATGGAGACTAAAATGAAAAACCGAAAATATAACTGGTCAGCAATTGCCCTGATAACTGCCATGATACTTGCAGGCTCGGGTAGCTGCACGAGAGATTATGAAGAACTGGAGCTGGCATCATACCCCACTACACCTGAAGTGTTTATTGATGGCTTCAGTGCAGGCTTGAACTATGCGGCGTTTGGCGGATCCAAGGTAACCGCTTTTGATGTGGATAAGAAGGAGAAGTATGAAGGATCAGCATCAATGAAATTTGAAGTTCCTGATTTTGAGGATCCTGAAGGCGCTTACGCAGGTGGAACTTATTTTACCACAGTTGCACGTGACCTGTCTGGCTATGATGCACTTACTTTCTGGGCTAAGGCTTCAAAATCAGCGACAATAGACCTCGTAGGTTTTGGCAATGACCTGGGTGAATCAAAGTACCAGGTCTCTCTGCAAAATCTGGCTGTGAATTCAAACTGGAAGAAATTTGTCATTCCCATACCTGATCCATCCCGACTAACCCAGGAGAAGGGTATGTTTTTCTATTCTGAAGGTCCCGAAGACGGAAAGGGTTATACATTCTGGATAGATGAAGTGAAGTTTGAAAAGCTGGGCACCATTGCTCACCGGCAACCAATAATATTCGATGGCATTGATAAAGTTGAATCAGCTGTAAACGGATTGAAGTTTCCTGTCGGGGGATTGAAAGTTTCCTTTAATATGCCAACCGGAATTGACCAGACAGTTATTGCATCACCCGCGTATTTCACATTTGCTTCGTCAAATCCAGGGGTGGCAAGTGTAGATGCAACGGGTTTGGTCTCGGTGTTGAGTGAAGGTACAGCAGTTATTACTGCCACCTCAGGCGGAGCCGACGCTGAGGGCTCACTCACTGTTCAGTCCGCAGGTAATTTTACTCACGCCCCGGCTCCTACTGCAGATCAGGAAGATGTTATTTCTATCTTCAGCAATCAATACGTAAATGTGCCGGTGGATTTTTACAATGGTTACTGGCAACC
This sequence comes from Bacteroidales bacterium, assembly GCA_041740815.1. Classification (GTDB taxonomy): domain Bacteria; phylum Bacteroidota; class Bacteroidia; order Bacteroidales; family VadinHA17; genus SR-FBR-E99. The sequence goes on along the minus strand of JBGSLG010000013.1, from coordinate 298 downwards.
TTATCAGACAACAACTTCGGCTGATTTTACAGTTGACGGTGATGCTGTACTGGTTTATAACAATTTCAATTTTGTAGGTATTCAGTTTACCTCACCAACTATAGATGCCACCAGTATGACACACCTTCATATGGACATCTGGATTCCAAATGCGGTTGCCCCTGGAGATAAACTGGCAGTAAAGCTGGTAGATATGGGACCTGACGGAGCCCTTGATGGTACTGACCCGACGCTTGTATATGAAGTTCCAGGCCCTTTGGCCTCTCAGAGCTGGATAAGTGTTGATATTGCCCTCTCT
>JBGSLG010000012.1:0-8800 GCA_041740815.1 Bacteroidales bacterium | reverse complement strand
GTATACGGCCAGCCTGACGTGCTGCCCGTTACGGAGGCATCGCCGGTGAAGGAAGCAGCCTCCCCCTATGGTTATACGAAACAGGCAGGAGAGATTATCATCCGTGACACCATGGCATCAAGACCTTCTCATAAGGCCGTGTCACTAAGATACTTCAATCCCATCGGCGCCCACCCCACCGCTCATATAGGAGAACTGCCGCGAGGCGTGCCGGAGAACCTCGTGCCCTACATAACCCAGACTGCTATAGGGCTGCGTGATGAGCTGAAGGTCTTCGGAACCGATTATGATACACCTGACGGGTCATGCATCCGCGATTACCTCCATGTGGTTGACCTTGCAAAAGCTCACGTGGTGGCATTGAAGCGACTCCTTTTCGGTGAGAATAAAACCAACTACGAGGTCTTTAACCTCGGCACCGGTACAGGCGTATCTGTACTGGAGGCCATTGCCGCCTTCGAGAGGGCAACAGGCGTTAAGCTGAAATATACTCTGACAGGCCGCAGGGCCGGAGACATTGAAAAGATATGGGCCGACCCCTCACTCGCCAACAGGGAGCTTAAATGGAAAACGGAAATATCGCTTGACGAAGCCATGGAGACAGCCTGGAGGTGGGAAAATAAAATAAAAAAACAGTCATCATGAGGAGGACAATACTTATAACCGGAGGAGCAGGTTTTATCGGGTCACACGTCGTAAGACGGATGGTCAGCAAGTATCCTGACTACACCATCGTCAACGCCGACAAGCTGACCTATGCAGGCAACCTTGGCAACCTTACCGGCCTGGAAAATGCGCACAACTACCAGTTCCGCAGGATCGACATAGTTGACAAGGAGGCGGTCAACGCCCTCTTCATGGAGTTCGGGTTTGACGGGGTTATACACCTTGCCGCCGAATCACATGTAGACAGGTCAATCACCTCACCCGATGAGTTCATCTATACCAACATTGTCGGCACGGTCAACCTGCTGACAGCATTCCGCAATACTGACCCCGGCCGCGATGTGCATAGACTCTTTTACCACATCTCAACTGACGAGGTATACGGCTCGCTTGAGCACAGCGGGTACTTCACCGAGCAGACGGCATACGACCCGCGGAGTCCCTATTCAGCCTCAAAGGCAAGCTCGGACCATATGGTCAGAGCCTTCGGCAACACCTACGGCCTGCCCTGGGTGATCTCCAACTGCTCAAATAACTACGGCCCCAACCAGTTTCCCGAGAAGCTCATACCTCTGACAATCAATAATATAAAGACAGGAAAGCCAATCCCTGTTTACGGTAAGGGTGAGAATATAAGGGACTGGCTCTATGTAGAGGATCATGCTTCGGCCATCGAACTTATCTTCCACGAGGGAAAGCCCGGTGAGACTTATAATGTGGGTGGCGACAACGAGTGGAAAAATATTGACCTCGTACGGCTTATGTGCCGCATCATGGATGGGAAACTGGGGAAAGCCGCCGGCAGCTCGGAGAAGCTGATAACCTATGTCACTGACCGTGCCGGACACGACCTCAGGTATGCCATTGACAGCAGCAAGCTGCAGAAGGAGCTAGGCTGGAGGCCGTCAGTCACCTTTGAGCAGGGGCTGGCCCTGACAGTCGACTGGTACCTGGCAAATGAGAAATGGCTTGAAACGGTCATCTCCGGCGCCTACGCGAAGTATTACGAGGAAATGTACGGGCAAAGGTAGTCTTCAGTCGGCAATCGACAGTCAGCAATCGGAATTAAGAAATAAGAGTTAAGAATTAAGAATTGATAGTCAGGATTTTGAGCTGAGAACTCAGCAGTCTTGATTGAAGACTGTGGACTGAGGGCTTCACTCTTGCCTGTGCCTAACCAATACTTTAACCTTTAACCTTTCTACTTTAACCTTCCTTTCCTTCACTACTGCCTATTGCCTGTATAGTTTCAACCGTCTGATCAATTCATCTCCCAGCTCGGTCTTTGTCTTTATATGATCAAGGATGGCCAGGACGACACCATTCTTCTCGAAGTCACCCCTCACCTGCTCGAAATCGCGCTTCTTGACCTCATCATCACCGTCAATGCCGAAGCCGGTCATTGACGAGAGGGTAAACTCCTTGCGGGCATCCTCATAAAGCATCCTGTCGAGATCAACCACGCTCTTCTTCCACTTCTCGACAATATTAATGATATCCGCAGCCGTCAGCTTCTCATTCGGCTTGCCGGTCTCCCGCGGCAGTCGCTCGTAGATCCAGGTCCACTCCAGGTCATAGTAATGCTTGTGGATCTGCTCGAAGCTCTTATTGATGGCATCGGCATTCTTCATCTCCTTATTCTCGATGGAGGCAAGCAACTCATCTATCGATCTGATTGGCGCAATGAGTCCCGCCATATCAATCCAGTCGCCGGCTCCCTTGTCAGATTCCGGTTTCATCCTTTTCCTGATGTCGGCATCCGAGCTGAACGCCATCCCTTCCAGCCTTTTGATCACGGAGTTACCAATGAATTTGTCAATACCCATCTGGTACAGGATGATGCCGCGTTCGGCTGCTGTGCTCTTCATCCTCATCCTGTCGAAGGAGAGGACAGGCTGGCCGGGGTTCTCACTGAGCAGTTTACGCAGCAGCTCTCTGCCGTTCATCATCTTCCCGACGGTGAACGGACTGAGAAGATTGTAGTTGATCTGGTCAAGCTTCTTCGGGTCCTTGCGCATGTCACGCTTCGGCCACTTCTGGGCATCACGGATAGTTCCCACGCTCCTCAGGTTTATTCCCGGAATAAGCTGAGACTCATAGTTCACCTCAGTCAGGTATGAGAACGGAAACTGTGTGGTATCAACGTTATGGTAGTGCCTCCCGACGACCAGCGTAAACGGTCCGATACGAGAAGGCCACAGCATATAAGAGTCAGAGGTGGTCTTTGATCCCCGCTCCATGATTCCCTGATGGATCGGACCCAGCTTGTACATGTGGTTGCTCTGGTTTGATCCGCTGCCGGCGTTCATGAATGAGAAGATGCCGGCTATGAGCAGTGTTGATTTGTGGTGGGTCACGGTGTAGGGGCCTGCAAAGATGGAGCAGGCTTCGCCGTGGTATCCTCCGCAGTTGGAGAAGAAGAGTGAATTCTCTGCCGAATACTGTTTTGAGAGGGTGCATCCCTGTCCGATGAAGCATTTGTCAATCACAGCGGCGTCATTCACCTTTGATCCGGAGCATATTATAAAGTGATCCATGATCACATCATTGCCTATATAGACCGGGTCTTTGTAAGAGCTGTTCACCGATCCTTCAGCCAGCCTTGACACGTCTTCAATCACCGCGCCGTGTCCTATCTTCACGTTTTTAATCGTTCCGCACCCGGCGATATATGACCCGGAGCCTATCTCCCCGCGGTCTGACTTCACGCTTTCGGCATACTCGTCAATAAGTTTCTCTATCACCCCGATGACAGCAGGCCTGTGCCTGTAGAGGGTGATGATATAGGCCATGTGTGATGACAGGCGGTCCCATATAGGCACCTCCCTGCCGCCAGTCTCGTTAAGGACCGCCACGCGTGTGCCGTTGCCGAATGATGTGCGGCCCTCGGTGGAGATATGACCGCAGTTTCTTATCACTACACCTTCACCTATGTCATAATTGGCGATGAAGCCTGTGATGTCTGTGATTGTGACATTGTCGGCTATGGTGCAATTATGTATATGAGCGTTCCTTATCCCGTGCTGCAGGGGAAGGCCGCATCTCTCGCGCGCCACACCGTTGAAGAACCCCAGCCTGACTATACCTGAGAAGGTAACGTTCTGGATCCTCTCGGCATTGAACGGGTCTTTGACAAATACGCTCTCCCAGGAATTGCTCCTGCAGCCCGCTGCCTCAAGGCCGCGGATCTCTCCTATACTAAGACTTCTGTAACCGTCAGCCATTTTATCCAGCTTTATATTATTCCACAGTGACTGATTTTGCCAGGTTTCGCGGCTGATCAACGTCGCACCCGCGAAGAACGGCAATATGATAAGAGAGAAGCTGCAGCGGAATCACTGCCAGCACCGGAGCAAAAACCGAAATGGTATCAGGCACCTCCAGCACATGATCAGCCATCGCACTGATCACCTGGTCACCCTCCGTGACAACGGCTATCACCTGGCCTTTCCGTGCCTTGACCTCCTGTATGTTACTGACTATCTTGTCATAGGAATTTTCTTTTGTAGCCACTACCACCACCGGCATATGCTCGTCTATCAGGGCTATGGGGCCGTGTTTCATCTCCGCCGCCGGGTAGCCTTCGGCGTGTATGTATGAGATCTCCTTGAGTTTCAGCGCACCTTCCATTGCCACCGGGTACAGCAGTCCCCTTCCCAGGTAGAGGGCGTTGGTAGAGTCTTTGTAGATCTTGGCCAGCGCAAGTGCCTGATCATTCACCTTCAGTGCCTCTTCAACCTTGCCGGGGAGCGATACCAGTTCGCCTATCAGCCCGCGGTAGCGTGACTCGTCAAGAAGGCCCTTACGGTAACCTATCTCGAAGGCTATCATGGCCAGTGCCACCACCTGCGTGGTGAATGCCTTTGTAGATGCCACCCCTATCTCGGGACCGGCGTGCGTGAAGACACCGGCATTGGTCTCACGTGATATGGATGATCCCACAACGTTGCATATGCCCAGCACCATGGCGCCCCGTTCCTTTGCCATGCGTATGGCCGCCAGAGTGTCGGCGGTCTCGCCGCTCTGGCTGATTGCAAGGACTACGTCGCCCTTCTTGATCACAGGATCGCGGTACCGGAACTCTGAGGCATATTCAACCTCCACGGGTATGCGGCAGTACTCCTCAATGATGTATTCGCCCACCAGACCTGCATGCCATGATGTGCCGCATGCAACAATCAGTATCCTGTCTGCCGAAATCATTGTTTCAAACACATTGTGCAGGCCTCCGAGCATCAGTCCTGCCTGGTTGGGAAGAATCCTTCCCCTGAAGGTGTCATGAATGGCGCGGGGCTGTTCAAAGATCTCCTTGAGCATGAAATGAGGAAAACCCTCCTTGTCTATCTCTCCGATCTTCAGGTCAACCTCTGTCACCTCGGGCTCCACCCTCTTGTTCCTGATGGCCTTGAGCACCATCTCATCCTTCCGTATGACCGCGAGGTCATCGTCATTGAGGTAAATGACACGCTGAGTATGTTCAACTATAGGTGTTGCGTCAGATGCTATGAAGTTCTCGCCGTCGCCTACGCCAATCACCAGCGGTGACCCGAGGCGTGCGGCGAAGAGCTTGCCCGGCTCGTCGCGGCAGTAAACGGCAATGCCGTAGGTGCCTTCCACCTTGTTCAGCGCCATGATGATAGCCTGTTCTGCAGACAGATCGCCTTCAAGATAGAGATGCTCCATAAGGTTGGCCAGCACCTCGGTGTCAGTCTGGCTCGTGAATTTCACATCACGGCTCTCAAGATGTTTCTTAATGCGGGCGTAGTTCTCAATGATACCGTTATGCACCACAATGAAATGTCCCCTGCATGATACCTGCGGATGGGCGTTTATCTCGTTGGGTTCCCCATGGGTTGCCCACCGTGTATGACCCATGGCTATGGACCCGTCAAAATCCTTGCCTGCAACCATCTCCTCAAGATCACGGACCCTGCCGGCACACTTGAAGATCTCCGTCCTCTCACCGTTGCTTATGGCAATACCCGCAGAGTCATAGCCCCTGTATTCCAGCCTCTTGAGTCCGTTAATAACTATGTCTCGGGCAGGGCGGGATCCTATATATCCTACAATTCCACACATAAATGACTTTTAAGTGTTAGCTGATAAATATTAACTGCTAGCTAATCAATATATTGTGTATGCAAACTCAAATCGGAAGGCAGGGTCATTCCCGTTAGCCCCGAAGATTACGTTTTGCTCGGCTGAGAGAGGAAAAAAGAGCTCCACTGAAGGTGTGTCAATCTCCCCGTCAAGATACTGCTGGACGAATGATGTTATGTTGAACTGGTAGCTGTCTTTTTCGGTGTAGTAGGTTCCGTCCATGAAGCTTACGTCATGAATCAGGTCAGGGATTGCCTTCTCCTTTCCCTCGCTGTCGCGGTACCTGACATAGATCTGGCGGGGCATGTTCTTTTCGAGATAGGCCTCGCTGTCGATGAGTACCGGGGCCACTATCCTGGCCTTATTGACCGCTATTCTGTCAATACTCCTGAAGGCTTCGAGTGACGGCAGGTCAAGCTTGACATAAACACCGTGGTACGTCTGCAGGAAGGCTGAAGTGTCAGCCACAAGATCATTGACATGCAGGATCTGTTTCGCGGGGTCAGCCGTAGTACGGTCATGGGTGAACCTGTTATAGTTCACAGCCCTGTTGGTTGCCACAAAGGAGTAGTTGTACTTCACATCGGCTGTGTCATGATAGAATACAGTTATGCCAAGCGGGTCATTAGAGGCTGTCATCTCCATGAGGACAGGGCTGGTGGGACTGAAGATGCCGAAGTAGAGTCCCTTGAAGAAGGTCTTGTAAAAGTTCGACGCAGGGCGAAGCTGCGTGGTGTCACGCAGAAGGTGTTCGCCAACCCAGTTGTGCAGCTTGATTGAATAGGTGGAGTCAGCCTTCAGCACAGGCATCTGGTATTCTCCGAGAAATTTGATTGTGTCAGGATCCTGGGCCGAATAAAAGTCAGTGGTATCGGTAAGCAGTGTGCCGGTCTCATACAGACGCAGATAGTGCATGGCTGCCGTGTCGCCTGAGATTCTTGATGGCATGAAGGTCAGAAATACCGAATCGATCTGAAAGATCTTGGTTGGCCATGCGCTCATCAGCCTGAGCTGTGTAACGAAATCACAGTATGTGCTTCCGAAATACGCATCATAGATACCGCCTGCCAGCATCCGGGTACTGTCTGACGACAGGGAGAAATCATCATACATGGTGTATGCCCTGATAGTTATGGTGTCAGTTGATCTGATCGCAATGAAATCTTCATCAGGCAGCAGACCGATGCCTATATTCATAGGATCCTGATCACATGAGGCCAAGGTTATGGCCAGCAGGAAGAAGAGTGGAAGTATGGATTTAAGCAATCCGGTCAGGAGACCGCTATGGTTCTTATTTCTTTTTTTCAAGTAGAAGCTTGTCATAAAAGTCGTTGTATGCATCAATATAATTCTCCTCACCCTGGTATTCCAGGATGGGCTTGCCCATGCCGGCAACCTGTTTCTTTACCTTCTCATCAATATTGTCGCTCCCGAAGATAACTCCGTCAGAGTTCTCGGTCGCCATTTGCGTCAGGCTCTGGAAGTCAACGTCGTTCTTTATCGCCTTCAGTGAAGCGCTGTCGATACCGTCAGCCATAAGTTTATCAGCCAGTACAGATTTCAACGGCTTTTTAAAACCGTTATTGTAAACTGAATATACCGATTTGACCTTGCTGAACACCGGGTCGTCAGAATAGATCTTCCGCAGGTACAGTGGCACGAGTGAGGCAAGCCATCCGTGGCAGTGCACAATGTCAGGGCTCCACCTCAGTTTCCTCACGGTCTCTATGACGCCCCTGGCAAAGAAGATAGCCCTTTCGTCGTTATCCTCGTACTCGTTGCCTGCTGCGTCAGCAACAGTATGCTTACGCTGGAAGTAATCATCATTATCAATGAAATAGACCTGCATGCGGGCTGACTGGATGGAGGCTACCTTGATGATGAGCGGATGATCGGTGTCATCAATGATCAGGTTCATTCCCGAAAGGCGGATGACTTCGTGAAGCTGATTCCTTCTCTCATTGATAGAACCATAACGGGGCATGAAAGTACGGATCTCCTTCCCCCTTTCCTGTATGCCCTGCGGCAGATCACGGCTGATCTTTGAAAGCTTTGTCTCAGCAAGATAAGGCATGATCTCCTGTGAAACAAACAAAACCCTTCTGCTCTCCATTAAAACCTCCCCGGTATACCTTAATTAAATCAAAGTGCAAAGATAATAAAAAAAATACAATTAATTTCCAAGCATAAATGCAACGGGTTCCCCGTAAAATGGTGTTATTTTGTATTGCCGGGCCGGTACCACTCCGGTGCCTGGCCCTGCTCGTCACAAATAATTCAGAGCAATGAAGGTATTGACAACTGCCAAAGAGGTAAGGGAGCATTACAGAGTATGCGTGCTGAGGCATCCCGGTCTTGTCCCCACAATGGGAGCGCTGCATGAAGGACATCTCTCCCTGGTGGAGACGGCGGTAAAGAGCTGTCGGATGGCTGCCGTCTCCATCTTTGTCAACCCCACCCAGTTCAACGATCCTAATGACCTCCTGAAGTACCCGAGAACCCTTGAGGCTGACCTGGAGATGCTCTCCGGCGTCATGAGGGATAACGATTTTGTCTTTGCCCCGGCAGTGGAGGAGATATATCCGGAGCCCGATACACGTGTCTTCGATTTCGGGGAGATCGAACGGGTGATGGAGGGAACCTTCCGTCCCGGACACTTCAACGGGGTGGCACAGGTGGTGTCACGGCTCTTTAATATTATCAGGCCCTCCGCCGCCTTCTTCGGTCAGAAAGACTATCAGCAGCTCACGATAATAAGGGAGCTGGCACGCCGCGACTTCCCATCGACAGAGATAATAGCCTGTCCGATAGTCAGGGAAGCTGACGGTCTGGCCATGAGCAGCAGGAACAGGCGCCTGCTCCCACGCCACCGCGAGAGAGCCGGAGAGATCTACCGGACCCTTATCGCGGCAGCAGCCATGACCCCTGATTATGAAATTGCAGAGATAAAGGAGTTCGTCGCCGACAGGATAAACATGATCCCCGACTTCAGGCTTGAATACTTTGAAATAGTTGAGGATGTGACGCTTGTTCC
>JBGSLG010000011.1:0-13008 GCA_041740815.1 Bacteroidales bacterium | reverse complement strand
GTCTCTAAAAGAACAAATTCTGCGAGTATATTTTGAAAAAGAAAAACGCAGTATTTTAATAGAGGAGTTCCCGTTTTTAATCAGCGGTAATTCTTTGAAAAAGATTCATGCAAAAGGTAAACTTTCATTTGACCTATAACCATTAATTCTTAATTAATATGCTGCCTGTATTTTTACCACCTTAAGCGAGATACTCTTCCCTCCCTGATTAATCCTGAGAGTGTAAACACCCCCGGCAAGATGGCGGCAGTCAAACGGGATCCTGTTTCTCCCAGGCGTCATCTCCGGCGCTGAGCTCAGCACAACCCTCCCGCCGGTGTCAATCAGTTCAATTACAATACTCCGCCCTTCCTCGTTATCAAGTTCCAGAACAAAGCTTTCCCGGAAGGGATTGGGCATTATTCTTACTGATTCCTCCCTGATCTCTTCTCCTGTCCCTGACTTGATGAACGAGACGTATGCCGTGTCATTGCCTGCATATCCATCTTCGGGCAACCGGCTCATTATATATATCATATAACTGACATCAGGCTGCAGGTTGCATTTCCGGGTGAAAACTACGTTCACTGTGTCGCCCGGATCGATCTTGATAAAGAAGGTCTCAATAACCGGCTCTCCGTCGTTTATCCTGTAGGCCAGAGGAAAGCTTGTGAGTACATTTCTCCCGAAGTTAATGACCCGGCCGGAGACGGCAACATCAGTAAGCACAGCCGATGCCGGCGGGGCATAGACAGAGTCGATGCTCAGGTCCGCCTCAAGGAAGGATATGTCCGGAAAGGTTATCTGGTCAATCCAGACTGCATCGTTTCCTCCGGAGAGCGAGACATCCTTTCGGTAGACCCACTCCAGGTAATGGACCCCGGGCTGTAACACCAATCTCCGGAGAGCCCACGGTGTATCTCCGGATACCTGCATGTCTGCCATGCTGTCAATCCTGAATATGAGTTCATCATATACCGGTTCAGATGATACCCGTGAATAGAATGACAGAGTGTCGGCTACAGGATTATTTACATAGATCGAAAGAATGGTCTCAGTCTTGTCCGGAATAATTCCTGACCTGGCAGAGTGGGTGTTCTCGTATGATGATGATGAGGTTATGGTCCATGGATATTGCTCCTTCTGTAGCCAGGGGAAGACGTCAAACCTGTTGAACTCCCATGTCTCTCGGGTTTTGCCTGTTCTTAATGACCATGACCCTTTGGCATCATAGCTTCCGCTTGCAAACTCCACCTCGAAGGGCAGATTGGTCCCGGCCGATGCAAGGTCTGAGATCACTGCCTCAAAACTTATCGTTTTCTCTTCACCCGGCAGGATAGTGCCTGATGGCAGTACCGGCTCCTCAACCGACAGCCAGGGTCCTGTTGGCGTGACGGTGACCTGGCCGCTGACAGCGGAAGAACCCTCATTCCTGATCCGTATGTCCATATTAATTGTCTCTCCAGGATCAGGCAGGAAGTTGGAGTTGCCGGAATGGGTATCGTCATGCACTGCGGATATTATCTTTAATGCCGGTGCATGTAAGGTCATGTCAATCCCGAACCTGTATTCATCTTCATTGTCAGTGAGCCTCAGGAGCAATGATGCCAGCTCGCCGTCCTCAACCTCATCTGAGACTGTGAAGGTGAATTTCCCCATTATGGTGTAAGATGCCCCGGGAAGCAATACCCCGATGTTTGCTGATCCTGATCCTACTGTTATCGATCCGGAGGTCACCGTAAGGTCAGCAGAGAGGTGAAAAGAGGCAACCTGGCCTATGTTCCTGACGGTAACAGTGAGGTTAATCTCTTCGCCGTAATCGGGATTACCGTCTCCGTTGCCGTTCGGATCATCAAGCAGGATATTCTGGAGGGTTATGAAAGCACCGTTCACCTGGCCAAAGTAAATCGTTTTGATTAGCGGCAGCATATTCTGCCCTGTAACCACGAGTAGACAGGAATCCTTCACCCCGGCCGGTATAGCCAGGGAGACGTTGCCCGAAGGGCTTACAAACTTTGCATCCCACAGAGTGTCAAAATCGGTCAGTGCAGCATATGAGAATGGAGTGGAAAAGAAGCTGAGCGCCTTAACCTCCTGCGGTAAGGTGTCGGGAACCTCTATTTTGAATGTGTCTGGTCTTCCTATAACAGGAGAGAGAGACGGGTCGCCCAGAAGGATATATGTCTCCCAGTAGTATTTCTTACGGGGGCTGGTGCTTGCGGAGACCGACATATTACCGGAGAAGTTAATCTGGCCCATTGTATAAAACCACTCGCCTGGAGGTTCCTTATGGGAATGAAAGAGCCTGTCAAAAGCCCCGTAACCTGTGGTCTCATAAGTGTTGTCAAGCCCTGGTGTACCGGGCCCTACAGCCCAGAAATAGTCGTCTACCCAGTATGAATCATTTGTGCAACCAATGTATCCGATAGCACCTTTACCGGCTGTAGCCACCATAGTGGTAGCCAGGCATGGGGTGACGTTGATCTGGGCTGTCCGGCATGCATTGGCTATTATCAGTGGATATTCATTCTCATTGGTCAGCGCGCTAACCATTGATGCCTTTAAGACCGGATCGCTGAAACCGGAAGCCTCTCCATGTCCCGTGTAGTTCAGTATTCCAAGTCCGCCGTTGAACATTACCAGAAGAGAATCGTCCTTGAGCGGTGATTCAGGATAGAGCCACCGGACTGCATTCAGTGAGGTGTCCTGGCTCAGATAGTTTGAATAAATGTACTTTACCTGCCCATTCATATAAAGCTCAAATCCGGGGGCATTGCCGGCGGTAGCCAGGGCTCCGGCCCAGAAATTATTGTCCGGCTTATAATTGAATGACTCGTAATCAATGATCTTCCTGACCATGCCCCGCATCTGGGCTGTATCGGATGCCGGAAGCCTTCCTATGAAAAGGTCCGGGATATAGTCACCCTCGCCGTCAAACTCGCCGTAGTATAGGTCTGACACATTTGTTGTGCCGCGTGAGGTCGGAATAATCGCCGGGTCACCAGCTATGAGCAGGTACTGAACAGGATTCCCTTCAGCAAAGGAGCTTGCGTAAACTGCGGCGATTCTCCTCTTGAGATCAGCGTAGACGGAATCAGCAGGTCCGGTTTTCCTGTAGATCACTGTGCTCCGTATCCCCTTGAGCATCTTCCACCTGATCAGGGGAGCTATCTGCTTGCTGAAAGAAGAATCGGTGACGATGATCATGCGTACAGGCTTGTCTGTATAACCAGTTATATATGAATCAGATGCATATCCGCCCTTGTCATAGTCAGGTATCTCCGTTTCATCACCCTTGGAAGGTGATGGCTCGAAGCGTATATCCACCTCCATGGAAGTGATAAGGTCAATGAAGCCGCCTTTTGGATCGTAGAAAGCGGGGTAAACCGCAATGTTAGCCAGCTTTCGTCCTCTGTAAATACCTTCATATGTTATCACCACGGTATCATGTCCAATAAATCCCCTGGTGGCATATATATTTCTGTCCTTGATGGTTACCTTTTCATCCCGGGCTTCGTTTTTGGTTCTGGCCGGCTGTGCAGGAAAGAGTTCGGCGTTGCCCGCTCCCTGGTCTGCAAACCTGATCCTGCGGGATGACACGCCGGAAAGAGAGACTCTCACATCCATACCCGCAGGCACCTCAACCAGGCGACTGTAAACGGGCAGTTCCGGCTTGCCTGTTTCGGAAGTGTGATGATGCCCCGGAAGATTCATCCGCAAATATCTGCCTGAAGGGTCGTTAATTCCCCTGAAATTAGGCTCTGCGGCCCGGTATGACATGACTGATGCATTCCCCGCTCCCCTGTCGCCGGCAGACCTCCCCTCTGGAGACTGCTCCCTGTCGCCCGTAGTCCTACCCTCGTAAGCTTGCGCCCCGCCGCCAACAGACCTCCCCTCAAATGCCTGCGCCCAGTCACCGGCAGACCTCCCCTCAAGGGCCTGCGTCCGGACACAGGGCCAGTACACCAGCATGATTCCTGCTGTCAGCAGAACAATTGTTCTGTGATTTACCCTCATAACCTGAATGTCGAAGCCAAGATACTCAAAATATGTCTCAAATCGGATGCCAAAAAGGGTTGCCGACTTAATTCAAATTGAATTTGTATCTTTAACTTTTAATTCAGGGTAATTGTTCAGGGAATGAAGAAGGAACTTCTGCTTTTTATCTTCCTTTTTGCTATTTATTTTACGTCGAGTTCGCAGGTAAACCGGACAGGCACGCCCTTGATCAGCTGGTTTGAGGTTGCCTCAACTCCCGGTGAACTACTTACTCTGTGCATCACAATGGATAAGCGCGGGGTTATGTTCTTCGGGAACGAGTCAAGCGGGATCGTGACATATGACGGAACCACATGGCGATTGATACCAATGCCCTCACCTCAGAGAGTGAACGCGCTGATTTCTGATCACCGGGGAATTGTTTTTGCAGGTGGCGGTTCGGATTTCGGCCTCCTTGAGCCTGATAACACTGGCAGACTGAAATTCAGCTCACTTACCGGCCTTATTAAGGATTCCACTTCCAGAAGCCAGGTAGGATCCGTTTTGTCTGTTACCGCTGACAGCAACAAGGTATTCTTCATCGACGGAAGAAGGCTTTATATGTACGATATTGAAGGCGATTCAGTGTCGGTGACAGATATGGAGAAGGAGTATGGCATTAAGAACGCAGGTACCATGCTATCCACTGATTCAAAGACTTTCATCGCTGATGACAGAGAGGGACTATTCTGGTACATAGACGGAAAACTGACACGTCTGCCGGGAGGGGAAAAGATACGTATGGTCAATTTTGCCGGACTGCTCCGATATGACAGGGATAATATTCTGATTGCAACTGAGGAACGAGGATTGGTGCTGTTCAATCACAAGACCGGGGTGCTGAACACGCAGTTCCTGAACAGGGATGACAACAACCGGATCAGGAACGGCCCGGTGACGGCTGTTACCCTGCTGCCGGGAAACATGATCGCAGCCGGCCTGGGAGCCAACGGCGGGGTCCTTATATTCAGCCATGAAGGCCAGTTGTTGCAGCACATCACTGATGCCACCACCGAAATCCGGGAGTCAACGGTGACATCGATTTATTGTGATTACAGGTCCAATTCCCAGCTCTGGTTCACAACAAGAGGATTTATTAACAGGGCCTATATCTCGTTGCCAGCCCGCGAGTTTGGACGTGCATCCGGTTTAGCCTCAGTAGCTTCCGGGCTAACGATATTCGATGACTCGGTATTTGTAGCGTCAGATGACGGGTTCTATAAAAACTACAGGGACAAATCGGGCACGGTACGTTTCAGGAGGCTCGAGAGGCCTGCCAGAAGGGTTAATCAGATGGTCAGTGCAGGACTGCCTGACGGCTCAGTATTAATGACAGCTTCAGCCGATGGTCTCTGGCAGACAGACACAAGGGGAAAGACCTCGCGAATTCTTGGCGGAGAACACCTGACCGCATTAGGATCAGGCCGTTATGACCCGACATTACTGGTTACAGGATCAATTAACGGTGTTATAAAGACACTGAAATACTCGGATGATGAGTGGAGAACCGTCAATCCCGGGAACGAGGGTCAGTTTGCCGGACCAATTAAGAAAATAATTCAGTTGAGTCAGGATGAATGGTGGATACTAACATCTTCTCCCGCATCACTTACCCGTATGCAATGCAGCAACTCAGACACCCTGTTCATAGAATACGGAAAGGAGCAAGGCCTTGCCTGTGACACTCTCAGCCAGATTCTGGCCGTAGATGACAGGCTCTATGTCTGTACCGGAAAGGGCTTGTGTCGGTATGACGGAGAGAAGGACCTCTTCGAAAAGGATGTTGACCTTATCGGAAAGGGGTTTGACAATGTCCACATAACCAATCTTATAAAGACTCCTGAAGGCGACATATTCATCGCCGGATTTGATTCGCGTAATTTCAATGCGCTGGTGACCACCACCAGCCAGGGACATGTAATATTCAAGCGGCAATTCGACTTTCTGCCTGACCTTGCTACCACAGGAATGGCATATATTGACGGAGATATATGGATTGCCAAAGGAAATAGCATCTACGTCATCGACAAATCGAAGCTGGCATTCAGTTATGGAGCCTTCAATACTTTCTTTACCCGTATTGTCACAGGCGGTAACAAGGTGCTTATGGAAGGATCGTTTTACAGTATTTCACCCGGAGGAGCAAGGATCCCCACAGCCCTGCAGCCGGAGGGAGATGATATACCGCTGAGACACAGCAGGAATAGTATTACACTTAACTGGACAACCACCTCCTATGTTGCGGAGGATAAGACCGAGTACCGTTACAGACTGGATGACTTTGACTCTGACTGGTCGGGTTGGGACAAAAGAACCAGCAGGGATTATACCAACCTGCCCTCCGGAGATTACACCTTCAGACTGAAGTCAAAAACCATTTCAGGACTCGAGAGTGAGGAGGCCACGTTTGCCTTTTCGGTCAGAAGGGCCTGGTATGCCTCGCTGGTTGCAATGTTATTGTATTTTATGGTCGCCGCCGCGCTGAGTTACAATGCTGCAAAATTATATATCGGCAGGCTGAAGACCAGGAAAAGAAGGCTCGAAAATATAATGAGGCAGCGATCAGAAGCCACCGACAGGGCAAAAACCGAGATGACAGTTCTGGAACAGTATGCCGGCAGAATTCAGCAGGCCCTTATGCCTTCTGAAAAGATACTTTATGATGCCGTACGCAACAGTTTTCTACTTAATAAGCCTCGTAACAGCGTCAGCGGCGACTTCTACTGGATGGTGCGCAGGGGCGACAGTTTCTTTGCAGCCGTGGGTGACTGTACAGGCCATGGAGTCTCATCGGCTTTTACCACCCTGATGGGTCTCTCATTCCTTGATGAGATATGTAACCGTCCGGTTATTCTGAAGACATCGGTAATCGTGAGCGAGTTCCGGAGAAAACTTGCTGCTGCCCACAAGAGAACCGGCATTCCGGGAGAACAACCGGCTACGGTTGAACTCTCGGTGCTGTCAATCAATCGTTTGAATGGTTCAATAGGTTTCTCGGGAGCAGGTACCCAGTGTTACAGGGTGAGAGAGATGACAGAGGAGGAGATAGCAGAATGGAAGGGCGGCGGAATAAGAGATGATGAGGATATCCTTGCAAACGGGAAGAACATCCTTGAGACTGTCAGCGGTGACAGGGTACCGGCAGGGATGCAGCCCAGAAGTGATCAGGAATTTACCCAGTATGAGTGGAAACTTGAGAAGAACACCTCATACTACCTCTTCACTGACGGATATGCCGATCAGTTTAACGGTGTCAACGGAAAGAAATTCATGAAAAGGAATTTTCGGAAGCTGATTCTTGATATCCAGAATTACCCTATGAGCAAGCAGAAGGAGATGCTTGAGGAGCGTCTGAAGAGCTGGATGGGGTCAGCGCAGCAGACAGATGACATACTTGTTGTCGGATTTAAGATTGAGTGACGCTACTCAGCTGCCCTGAAATCATCACTCAGCCGGTAAAAGATCCCTTTCTCACTGGCCTCCCAGGCAATTATCCCGCAAAGAATGAAATCAGCCAGGATCTTCTCTGCTGTCCTGGAGTTGATCCCTGCAAGAGTCCTGAACCCCGGAAATGAGATCATTTCTCCACTGCGCAGATGATTAAGCAGCAGGTTTTCCTTCTCCTCAAACTTCAGCAGCAACCCCCGTGAATTTCTGCTTCGCCGCCACACCTGCAAAATGACCCTGTCAGCCATGAAGTTCTGATCATGCTGCCTGAAATAGGATTTCCACCTGCCATCCTCATCCTTGGCCTTCACCGGTAGCGTAGCGCTTTTCGGAACATCGATCTCCAGGATATTTTTTCCGTTGACGGTATGGGTTCTGAAGCTTATAACCACCTCCGGAGCACAATAGAGTCTGGCAGCTGAATCAATCATGTAAAACTCCTCATCGGAGCTAACCCCGGCAAGTGACCCGTTATCCCTGACACCGATAAGCAGCTTGCCTCCGTCACTGTTTGAAAAAGCCGAAAGTGTTCTTGCAATCTTACGGGGATCAGAGATGCAGTACTTAAAGTCAAGATTCAGCCCCTCACCTTTGGCTATAAGGTTATGAATGTAGCGTGACATACTGATCCTGAGTTTTTTCAGCTGCATGGCAGCACCACTAAAGTAAATTAAAATATTCGTATATTGGTTCAGACACTTTGAAATAATAAATTTTGACATATGAAGAGAAGAAACTTTTTGAGATCAGGGCTCGCAGGGGCTGCAGGACTGGCCGTACTTGACCGCTCAGCCATTGCCGGCAGCGTTAACAGGGGCAGCAATGAGATTATATACCGGACCCTGGGTAAGACAGGGTTACAGGTTCCGGTTGTCAGCTTCGGGGTGATGAGATCGGATAACAGCTCCCTGGTGAAGGCTGCCTGGGATGCAGGTATCAGAATGTTCGATACAGCCCACGGTTATATGAACGGAAGAAACGAGGAGATGCTGGGCGGTTACTTCAGCACTGTGCCCCGTGACTCATTTATTATCGCCACAAAAGTCAAGCCGGCAGGCGTAGATCAAAAGACAGGTCTTCCCTCGAAGGATACCACAGCCCAGGATTTCCTTGCGAAGTTTGATCTTAGCCTGCAGAGGCTGAAGATGGACTATGTTGACATTCTCTATATGCATGCAGTTGACAGCGTTGAGATGGTCAGGCACAAGGAAACCGTCAATGTCATGCTCGATCTTAAAAAGCAGGGGAGAGTTAAGTTTATCGGCATCTCCACCCACAAGAATGAGCCTCTGGTCATCAATACCATGATTGAGGACGGTATCTGGGATGTGGTGCTTACATCATACAACTTCAAGCAAACTCATCTCAGTGACATGAACAGTGCGCTTGAGGCAGCAGGAAAAGCTAATCTTGGCGTTGTTGCCATGAAGACGATGGCAGGAGGGTGGCTCGATAAGGAGAAGACCCGCGCTGTGAATCCGCAGGCTGCATTGAAATGGGTGCTTTCAAATCCGAATGTTCATACCACAATACCGGGAATAACGGCTTTCGACCAGCTTACCGCAGACCTTCAGGTCATGACCGACATCACCCTCACCGCCGCTGAAAATGATGATCTGCTGGCCGGCGGTTCTTTTCAGGGCCTGTACTGTAATGCTTGCAGCATCTGCAAACCAGGCTGCCCCAATAACCTTCCGATTCCTGAACTGATGAGAGCATACATGTATGCCTACGGTTACAGCAACCTTGGGATGGCATCAGAACTGATCACGGAGACGGCCCTTAACGCTGATCCTTGTGCCGGCTGTGACAGCTGTACTGCAACATGTGTCAAGGATTTCAATATCAGGGAGAAGATAACAGATATCTCAAGGCTTGCAAGTGTTCCCCAGGACTTTTTCGCTTAATCCGACTTTATCATGAGATCAGTAAAAATTCAACTAATAACCGCAGTTCTCATTGTATTCTCATGTGTCACATCAGCACAAGGGCTTTTCCCCGTACTGAAGGGATACAAGTCAGTGTCTGATTACCCGGTTTATACTCCGGATGACCTGTGGGACTATATCAACGGTGCCGCAGATGCCTTCGTGGCACTGGGCTTCATTGACCTCAACATCACAGAGTACACAAAGGGGAGGAATACAATCAAGGCCGAGATATACAGGTTTGGTGATGATGCCATGGCTTTCGGGATGTATTCTATGGAGCGGTCGCCTGGATATAACTTCATTCAGACCGGCGTTCAGGGATACAACGAGGAGGGCGCTGTTCACTTCTACAAGGACCGTTATTATGTGAAGATAATGACTCACTCCGGTTCCGCAAAGGTGAATGAGAAGATGAAAGAGCTTGCTGGCATGATAGCAGGGCGTATTGAGGGAAAGAATGAGTTCCCGTCGCTCCTGAAGCTCTTTCCCGCGGAGGGGTTGCTTAAGAATCAGGAGACCTATCTGCTTGAGAGCGTGCTTGGTCATGAGTTTCTCAGGGGAGCCTTCCGGGCTTCATACGAAGTGGCCGGTGACAGTTTTGAAATTTACCTCTTCAACTGCAAAGACGGAGAGGAAGCTTCAGCCATGGCTGCCAGGCTCGCCGGTGACGCCTATACGCCGGGGGAGGAGATATTCAAATATGCTTTTGAGGATGGTTATAACGGCGTGATTCACATTGCCCGGCAGGGAGGCAGGCTGATAGTAGTCAGCGGACTGACTTTTGATAAAACAGCTCTGGCAGAGCGATATATCGCACTTATGCTCTGAGGTTGATTCAAGCTTCCGGAAAATAAAAAAAAGGTGCCTCAATCGAGACACCTTTTTTATTCTATGCAGCCCTGTTTACTTGAGCTGGAAGCTTATCGGAACGCTGTACCATACGTTGACGGGTTTGCCGCCCTGTTTGCCGGGTTTCCACAGCGGGAGCATCTTGATGACCCTGATGGCTTCCTCATCGAGAGACGGGTCAACGCCTCTGACAACAGAAACCTGGTCTACCTTTCCCTTGTATGTCACGCAGAACCGGAGTATAACCTTGCCCTGGATGTTATTCTCCTTGGCGAGTTCCGGATACTTGATGTTGTCATAGATGAACCTGAAGAGCTCAGTATCCCCTCCCGGGAATGAGGGCATCTCCTCCACTACAACGAACACCTCCTGAGGTGCCTCTTCCTGCACTTCCTCCTGTACCTGTGCAATGACTTCCACCACATCAGCGTCAACAACAGTCTCGGCCACGTCGTCAGCGGTCATGAACTGAGCTGCCTCATCAGGTTTGACGGAGTCAACCACCACTGGAGCCACGTACTTTACAACCGTCTGCTGTTCTGTAGGCGGTGGTGGTGGTGGTGGAGGTGGAGGTGCGGCCTCTTCCTGCTGGAGGTCATTGGCCATCTCGGCTATGATCTCGTTGGCATCCCTGGCCTTTACCTGTGCAATATTCTTGGCCCTGATGTAAGGCACAATCACAGCCGTGAAGACAATCACAAGACCAATGACCATAGAAATGGCCATTGTCCTGGAATATTTCCGACGGAGGTCATAAGCACCGTATTCCTTATTCCTGTGCTCGAAGACTATGTCATCCAGGCTGGGGTAATGTTTTTTATCTTTTGCCATATCAGTCTCCTTTTATTGTGCTGATCCTGGGGTTGTGACCGGGGCAATGCCAATAGCGGCATTAACCAGGTTCTCCTCAATCCAGCTGATGTCAGTAAATGTGTAACGGGCTATGCCGACGATAGACATCTCGTCAATGATATCGACGAAGTTTCTGTATTTAGATGTCTTATAGGCTTTTATAAGTACGATTGGCCCTGTATCATCATCCTTTTTCAGCTGACTGATGGCACTTCGCAAAGAGTCCTGTCTGATATCTATCACACCTGCGATAACATCTTTTTCAAACTGGTCAATCTTGCGAAACAGTGCCCTGTTTCTGTCAAGCAGCACCTGGCGTACGCCGGTGGGGCTGAAGTCGGTCTCCTGGAGCACGGTGACAGCCGGATCGGCTTTACCGGGATACCAGTATACTTTGTCTTCAGGTCCGAGGATAATGTTGAGAGTACGGCTTTCTGCAATCTTCGGAGGTTCAACTATCTCGTTATCTCTGATTTTCTCAGGAAGAACGATCTCCATTACCTTCGGTTTGCTGAAAGCTGCAGTTAACATGAAGAATGTGATGAGCAGACTCATGAGGTCCACCATCGGCGTCATATCCACGTGGGCATCACCCTTCTTGGGTTTCTTCTTGCCGCCTTTTGTTTGCTCTTGTTGTTGAATTTCTGCCATCTTACTCGGTTGTTTCCTCACTTACTACAATTTCTCCTGCGCCTCTGAGATTGGTGATCAGGTTGAACCTGTTCACGTTCTTATCCTGCAGAATATCAAGCACTTCCCTCACAATTGGAAAATCAGTGTCTGCATCACCCTTGATCATCGTCTGCACGGAAGGGTTCACCTGGCGGGCAAAGAGGATCCATAATGCAAGCTGATTGTCTGCGGAATCAATCGGAATGCCCTTTTCAAGGGCGGCTCTTTCATCCGAGTCCCTGGCAGCCAGGTAGGCTTTCATATCCTGTATGGCCACACCGAATGATGCACCGTACCTCTCGAACTTACGCAATTCATCATCGGTAAACTCAATGTTGTATCGCTTGCCCATTTCGGCAAGGACTTTGGGCCTGAATTTAAGAATGGTATCAGGTCCGTTGTCAACATTGAAGAATATCCGGTTGTCCTTTGCGATGAGTACAGTCATAACGTTTGCATCCATCATCGGTTTTTCCGATACAGAAAAAGGGGTATCAACAGGAGCAGCTTCCTGGGGCCTGAACGTTGCTGTCAGAATGAAGAACGTGAGCAACAGCGTAAACAGGTCAACCATCGGCGTCATGTCGATTCGTGGTGACTTATTTGTTAATTTAATCTTTGGCATGTTTCAAATCCTTTCTTTTTAAACCAAAAGAATAAATCCGCTAACTAACTTCTGACGGATGCAGCAAAGGTCTGGGTCAGGCTGAAACCTGCTTCATCAATTTTGAATACGTAATCGTCAATTCTTGATGAGAATAAGTTAAAGAATATGATGGCAAGGGTTGAACCAGTTATACCGAATGCAGTGTTAACAAGAGCTTCGGAAATACCGGTTGACAATGCCAGTGCATCAGGAGCGCCTGACTGAGCGAGGGCTGCGAATGCGCGGATCATCCCGATAACCGTACCGATAAGACCGACAAGCACTGAGATTGAAGCTATTGTTGAAAGCATCACCATGTTCCTTGAAAGTACCGGAAGCTCAAGCGCTGTTGCTTCTTCAATTGCCTGTTTCATAGATGTGATCTTCTGGTCTTTCTCAAGCTCCTTATCATGCTGTAGAGCACGGTAACGTGTGAGACCGGCTTTCATGACATTGGCGAGTGAACCCTTCTGCTTGTCACATGCAACGATAGCGTCTTCGATCCTGTCTTCTGCAAGCATCTGCTGAAGATTGGAGACAAATGCATTGAGTCTGGCTTTACCTTTAACTCTGGAAAGCGTAATTGCCCTCTCG
>JBGSLG010000010.1:0-5690 GCA_041740815.1 Bacteroidales bacterium | reverse complement strand
ATTTTCGTGTAGCTGGTCTTCTGTTTGTTATCCCTTCTGAATGACATATATTTTTTCTTTCTTTTACTTTTTGTGTACTCGGCTTAATTACTCAAGGTTGATGCTCAGTCCCAGCCCGCGCAGTTCATGCAGAAGCACGTTGAGCGACTCGGGGATGCCCGGCATGGGCATCGGTTCACCCTTGACAATAGCCTCGTATGCCTTGGCTCTTCCAATCACGTCATCAGACTTGATTGTGAGTATCTCCTGGAGTATGTGTGCTGCACCGAAAGCTTCCAGTGCCCATACCTCCATCTCTCCGAACCTCTGTCCACCAAACTGTGCCTTACCTCCGAGAGGCTGCTGTGTGATGAGCGAGTACGGCCCTATTGAACGGGCGTGCATCTTGTCATCAACCATGTGGCCCAGCTTGAGCATATAGATCATACCCACGGTGGCCGGCTGGTCAAACCGTTCTCCGGTACCGCCGTCATACAGGTAGGTGGTTCCGTTGCGCGGTATACCTGCCTTCTCCGTCAGGTCATTTATCTCTGACTGCTTGGCGCCGTCAAAGATCGGGGTTGAGAACTGCACTCCCATCTCTTTCCCTGCCCATCCGAGGACAGTCTCATAGATCTGTCCCAGGTTCATCCTTGAGGGCACACCCAGGGGATTAAGAACGATGTCCACCGGGGTTCCGTCAGCAAGGAAAGGCATATCCTCAGAGCGGACTATCTTGGCAACGATACCCTTGTTACCGTGACGGCCGGCCATCTTATCTCCAACCGTTATCTTACGCTTCTTGGCAATATATACCTTGGCAAGCCTTACGATGCCTGCAGGCAGTTCATCGCCAATTGTTATGTTGTATCTCTTCCTCTTGGAGACACCGTCAACCTCCTTGTATTTGATGACATAGTTGTGAAGGAGTTGCTTGATGCTGTCGTTCTTCTTCTTGTCTGTCGTCCACTTGTTGGGGTTGATGTTCAGGTAGTCAATCTCCTGAAGCTGTTTAAGGGTGAACTTGGCACCTTTGGGGATGATGTCGACGTTGAGATAATCCTTCACGCCCTGCGAGGTCTTGCCGTTGACAAGTATAAAGAGCTTGTCAACCAGCCTTGCCTTGAGGTCATCAGCCGACCTGTTGAAGTCAGCGTCAATCTTGTCAAGCAGGGGTTTCTCGGCAGTCTTCGCCTTGCGGTCTTTGATAGCCCTTGTAAACAGTTTCTTGTCAATTACAACGCCTTCGAGTGACGGTCCGGCCTTGAGTGAAGCATCCTTCACATCACCTGCCTTGTCACCGAAGATGGCCCTTAGGAGTTTCTCCTCTGGTGAGGGGTCTGATTCGCCCTTGGGGGTTATCTTACCAATGAGTATGTCACCCGGCCTGATCTGTGCGCCTATGCGGATGAGTCCGTTTTCGTCGAGGTTTTTTGTAGCCTCTTCGCTGACGTTTGGTATGTCTGAGGTAAGCTCCTCCATACCTCGCTTGGTGTCGCGCACCTCGAGGAGGTACTCGTCAATATGCACGGAGGTGAAGACATCTTCCTGAACAACTCTCTCGCTGAGCACA
Source organism: Bacteroidales bacterium (assembly GCA_041740815.1). Lineage (GTDB taxonomy): Bacteria > Bacteroidota > Bacteroidia > Bacteroidales > VadinHA17 > SR-FBR-E99. The sequence continues at coordinate 4,138 of JBGSLG010000010.1, read as the reverse complement.
ATGGCATCCTCGAAATTGTATCCTTTCCAGGGCATGAATGCCACCTTGAGGTTTCGGCCGAGAGCCAGTTCACCGTTCTTGGTGCCGTACCCTTCGGTGAGCACCTGTCCCTTTGAAACCCTCTCTCCCTTTTTCACTATGGGGATGAGGTTGATTGTGGTGTTCTGGTTTGTCTTGTGATATTTGGGCAGTGTATAGCGCCTGACGTCGTCATCAAAGCTCACGAACTTCTCTTCGTCAGTACGGCTGTACCTTATTACGATCTCGTTGGCGTCAACAAACTCAACCAAACCGTCACCTTCGGCAACAATGAGTATCCTTGAGTCTCTGATCACCTGTGCTTCAAGGCCGGTGCCTACTATGGGAGCCTCGGGCTTCACCAGAGGAACTGCCTGGCGCATCATGTTCGAACCCATGAGCGCGCGGTTGGCATCGTCATGCTCAAGGAAGGGTATCAGTGATGCGGCTATAGATGCGATCTGGTTAGGCGCCACGTCCATCATCTGTACCTTGGTGACCTCCTCGTAGGGATAGTCTGCACCAAGCCTCGACTTGGCCCTCGGGTTGGTGAAGGTGCCGTCATCATTGAGCGGCGCGTTGGCCTGGGCCACGGTGAGGTATTCCTCATCCTCAGCGGTGAGCCACTTGACATTATCATTGTTCAGGTCGACCTTCCCGACGGTAACGTCACGGTAGGGTGTCTCAATGAAGCCAAGGGTATTTATCTTGGCATATACGCAGAGCGATGAGATAAGACCGATGTTCGGTCCTTCAGGCGTCTCTATGGGACAGAGGCGGCCGTAGTGCGTGTAGTGCACGTCGCGAACCTCAAATCCTGCGCGTTCGCGCGACAGACCGCCCGGGCCGAGGGCTGATAGACGACGCTTGTGGGTCATCTCCGCCAGCGGGTTGGTCTGATCCATGAACTGCGACAGCTGGTTGGTGCCGAAGAATGAGTTGATGACTGACGAGAGAGTCTTTGAGTTGATCAGGTCAACGGGGGTAAAGACCTCGTTGTCTCTCACGTTCATGCGTTCACGGATGGTGCGGGCCATACGGGCCAGACCGACACTGAACTGTGCCGAGAGCTGTTCGCCGACCGTGCGTACCCTCCTGTTGCTCAGGTGGTCAATATCGTCAACATCCGTCTTAGAGTTGATGAGCTCGATCAGGTAACGGATAATTGCAATTATATCTTCCCTGGTGAGGATCTTGGTGTCCATGGGAATCTCGAGGTTCAGCTTGCGGTTGATGCGGAAGCGTCCTACCTCGCCAAGGTCATAGCGTTTGTCTGAGAAGAATAGTTTGTCAATGACATCGCGAGCTGTAGCCTCATCCGGCGGTTCTGCGTTGCGCAGCTGCCTGTAGATATAGAGCACAGCCTCCTTCTCGGAGTTGCAGGGATCTTTCTGCAGTGTATTGTATATGATAGCAAAGTCGGAGAGGCTCATATCCTCACGATGAAGCAGGATTGATTTTGCCCCGGAGTCAACTATCTGGTCAACATGTTCATTCTCAATGACGGTCTCCCTGTCAAGCACCACTTCATTACGCTCTATGGAGACAACCTCGCCTGTATCCTCGTCAACGAAATCTTCGACCCATGTGCGCAGCACCCTGGCTGCCAGCTTGCGGCCTACCAGTTTCTTGATGCTTACCTTTGAGACCTTATGCTCCTCAGCGAGGTTGAAGATCTCAAGTATGTCTTTGTCGCCCTCAAAGCCGATGGCCCTGAGAAGTGTTGTGACGGGAAGCTTCTTCTTCCTGTCGATGTATGCGTACATCACATTGTTGATGTCGGTGGCAAACTCGATCCATGATCCCTTGAAGGGGATTATACGTGCCGAATAGAGTTTGGTACCGTTGGCGTGTACGCTCTGACCGAAGAATACCCCCGGTGATCTGTGCAGCTGTGAGACGACAACCCTTTCTGCGCCGTTGATGACGAAGGTGCCGCGCTCGGTCATGTATGGGATGACACCCAGGTAGACATCCTGTATGACGGTGTCAAAATCCTCGTGCTCGGGGTCTGTACAGTAAAGCTTTAATTTGGCCTTGAGCGGGACGCTGAAGGTCAGGCCTCTCTCGATACACTCATCGATTGTGTAGCGGGGGGGGTCAATTGAATAGTCCAGGAACTCGAGCACGAAGTTGTTCCTGGTGTCGGTTATCGGGAAGTTATCCATGAAGACCTGGTAAAGGTTCTCTCTCCTCCTGTTCTCGGGCGTGGTGCCGAGCTGGAAAAACTCCGCGAATGATTTTAACTGAATCTCAAGAAAGTCAGGGTATTCAAGCTGTTCTTTCTTGGAGGCGAAACTGATTCGTTCGATATTCTTAGAGGACATTGATTGTTGGATTAAGTGAACTTATGAAAAATGACAAAAAGGCTTAGCTCCGCCTGGTGGCGGAACTAAACCTGTAAACCCGGTAATCAGGTATAACTTATTTAAGTTCAACTTCAGCTCCTGATTCTTCCAATGTTTTCTTAACGTTCTCTGCCTCTTCCTTTGATACGCCTTCTTTCACGGCACCGGGAGCGGCATCAACAACAGCTTTTGCTTCTTTCAGACCAAGGCCGGTAAGATCTTTAACCAGCTTGACGATCTGAAGCTTCTGTGGGCCTGCACTCTTGAGGATGACATCGAATGAGGTTTTTTCGGCTACTACCGGAGCGTCATTGCCTGCTGCGGGTGCTGCAACTGCAACTGCCGCTGCTGCGGGCTCAATGCCATACTCGTCTTTCAGTATTTTAGCAAGCTCGTTAACCTCTTTAACGGTTAAGTTCACCAACTCTTCTGCAAATTTCTTAAGATCTGCCATTTTTATAGGAATTTTTTAATTGATTAACTAATGATTATTACTTCTTTGACAGTGTTTCCAGAACACCGTGAATTGTTGAACCACCTGACTGCAGCGCGGAGATGACATTCTTCGCGGGCGACTGCAGAAGCATGATAATATCGCCGATGAGTTCCTCTCTTGACTTGAGAGCCACGAGGGTCTCAAGAAGGTTGTCACCAACATATACTGACTCTTCTATATAAGCGCCTTTAATCAGGGGTTTAGGATGCGATTTGCGGAAATCCCTGATCATCTTGGCAGGTGTGTTTCCGTTGTTCGAGAACATTACAGCAGTTGAGCCCTTCAGCACGGGGAACAATTCTCCGCACTCAAGTCCCACCTGCTCCAGGGCTCTCTTCAGGAGTTTGTTTTTTACGACAACCAGTTTTATCTGGTTCTCAAAACACTTCCTTCTGAGATCACTGGTGTCAGCCGCATTGAGCTGTGCAGTGTCAGTCAGGTAAAAGTGACTGTACTCCTTCAGGGTACCAGCCAGGCTGTTTATGATATCGGTTTTTTCGTCTCTTCTCATAATCTCTCTGAATTATTTCTTTCAGTTAAACATCAAGGCTCTTTGGATCAACTTTCAGTCCGGGGCTCATCGTGCTTGAGAGGAATATACTTCTTACGTATGTTCCCTTAGCCGATGACGGTTTAAGTTTGTTGATCATAAAGAGAAATTCCCTTGCGTTTTCAACGATTTTATGAGGTTCAAAGGATACTTTTCCGATGGAAGCATGGACAATACCGGCTTTATCTACTTTAAAGTCGATTTTGCCCTGCTTAACCTCCTTGACAGCCTTACTTATCTCCATGGTCACCGTTCCGCTTTTGGGGTTCGGCATGAGACCACGGGGACCGAGTATACGTCCCAACTGACCTATCTTACCCATCACTGAGGGCATTGTAATAATAACATCGACATCTGTCCAGCCTGCCTTGATCTTCTCAACCCACTCATCCAATCCCACATGATCGGCTCCGGCTTCTTTTGCTTCTGCCTCTTTGTCTGGGGTGACCAGGGCAAGAACCCTGACCTCCTTACCTGTTCCGTGAGGAAGGGAGACGACACCGCGAACCATCTGGTTCGATTTGCGGGGGTCAATTCCCAGCCTGACATCAAGGTCAACCGAGGCATCAAACTTCGTTGATGTGATATCTTTTACCAATGCTGCCGCTTCTGACAAAGTATAGAGTTTGCCCTGCTCGATTTTCTCGAGGGCAAACTTCTGATTCTTGGTAAGCTTAGCCATTTCTATTCACTTAGTTAGTTATTTACCGGGGAATGCACCTGTGA
>JBGSLG010000009.1:0-39976 GCA_041740815.1 Bacteroidales bacterium | reverse complement strand
TTCCTATTTCCCCGGCAAGAAGAGCGTTGATGCGGTCTCCTCTGCCACTGAAAGGTACTTTGCCGAGAGGGGACTGCTCTACACTTACCTGGGTGGCAAGAGGATAGACACTACTCACCTGCATCTCAGGGAGTGGCTTGAGGCCATCAGGAACGGCACACAGCCAGGCTGTGATATTGACCAGGGATTCCAGGAGGCCATGACCGCCCATATGGGTACGCTCTCATACAAGCACCATAAAAAGATTTTCTGGGACGGGGAGAACGAAAAGATCATTGTATAGACCCTGACTTGTCAGACGAGATAGCATATCCTGACCCGCATATCCGGTGCGTTGTCAGAACTCTATTCCCTGAACCCGCAGGGTCTCGAGATAGAGTCCCAGGTCAGGGGTGTCGGAGGTCATCATCCTGTTGTACCATGACCGGGCGGCCTCTTCCCTCCCCAGCCTGTGATCAATCAGTATCAGTGAAGTGTAGACTGATCCCTCAATTCCCAGATTAAGTGAATCCGTCTCACCGATGATCTCCTTAAGTATTTTGTATGCTGACACATCCTCTCCCCTGTCGCTGTGCGCATAGGCCCTGTCAAGCTTTTCATTCAGGACTGTATCCGTGATGATGCCCCTGACCGAGAGGCAGCCACCGACACACTCCTCCACTATTGAAAACCAGGGAAGCATACCCGTTGCCGGAAAAGTCATCGAGAAGGAAGCTTTCTCACCGGGACGCTTGAATTTATAAGTTGCAGGACAGTAAGGCAGCCCCTTGAGACCGGTAAGCTTCAGCTTCATGCCGTCTGGCCTGATCAGGAAAGTATTCCTGTCAATACAGAACCACGCGTTGTTGATGTCACTCATTATGGTCAGCCAGACAACCGTGGCATCCTGGTTAAAATCAACCTTTGTTATCTCCGCCGTGAGAGGCGTCTTGATACCGTAATTCGGGGTTACAACGCTCTGCGGCACAATTATCTGGCATAAGGCCGTCAATATCAGTGTAAGTAGGATATGTCTCATAGTATGCCTGTAACTTCAATTTTCGTACCGTAAAGTTAATGATTTACACTGAGAGCCTTTTCAGTCTTTTTACCCCCTTGCGTGTCAGGCCTTAATGTTATGTTTGTAACAACTTTGTAACATTTGTGTAATCCGGATGTAACAAAAGTGAGAGATTTTTGTATTGTCAAACCTTCAACTATTTATTATTATGAATATCAAGTATTTATCCACTGCCATCAGTTTTATGGTATTGACATCTGCAGCAGCCGTTGCCCAGCAGAGTGACGATTTCAAGCCGGGGGGCAAGCTTTTTGGAATGCTTTTCGCCAATTATCATACCACCTTCGAAGGCGTTGAGAACAACGCTGCATTCGAGGTCACACGATCCTTTCTTGGATTCGACTATCTCTTCTCGGAAAAGATTTCAACCCGGATCATGTATGACGGCACCACCCAGGTCATCAACGGGAAAACGATTTACTCGGCTTACCTTCGAAATGCATATCTCCAGTATGACTATGGCCGCGTACTGGTTCGCGGAGGACTCATTGGCATAGAGCAGATATCGGTGACAGAACAGATATGGGGCTACAGGTTCTTAGCCAGGCCCCCCATAGACTATTCGGGGATGATTCAGGTTGCAGACCTGGGAGTCATGACAAAATTCACTGCCGGTGATAAGGTGGCGTTTGACCTCGCAATTATTAACGGAAGAGGCTTCAAGGACCTTGCCTCCAACGGGACCGTGAGGCTCACAGCAGGCGCCACACTGATGCCTGTCGAGAACGTTATTATCCGTGGCTACTATGACCTCATGGGACCTTCAGGCCGCATGCAGCGAACAGCGAGCATAATTGCAGCATGGACCGGACCGGAGTTCACGGCAGGAGCCGAATATCTGAGACAGGATAACCATCTGATGATTGAAGGCGACAATTACTCAGGATTCAGTATATTTACCAGGGTGAGGCTGGCAGAAAGGGTGGCGCTGTTCGCGAGGTATGACAACATTAGCTCGGTGATTCCCGAAGAGGAAACAGAGCCGTGGAACATCGACAGAGACGGCTCATACCTGGTTGCAGGAATCGAGTTCTCTCCCGTACGTAATATCAGAATATCGCCTAACTTTTTTGGATATTTCCCGGCATCGGAAGGCTCAGACATGGTCACCACCATCGGACTGAATATTGTGGCGAAATTTTAATCGGGACTATGGCAAGAGGAATTAAGAATTACCCCGCAGAGCTTGCCCCGATTTATTGAAGGGTTGCACTAGTGCAGACGAAGAAAACAAAAATTAAATCTTACTCCGCAGGAGTTAAATGATTGTATGAGCGAAAAAAAGAAAATCCTGGCCGTTGATGATGAGGAAGACATACTGGAGATCCTCTCATTCAACCTCACCGGTGAAGGATATTCCGTAGACACATCCATCTCCGCCGAGGAGGCCCTTCGCAATAACCTCGCCTCCTATGATCTGTTTATCCTCGACGTGATGATGGGTCCCATCTCCGGCTTCAGGCTGGCTGAGAAGATCCGTAAAGAACTCTCCCTGACCACCCCTGTAATATTCCTAACTGCCAGGGATACCGAGAATGACCGCATCACAGGTTTTAACCTCGGCGCCGACGACTACCTGGCAAAACCCTTCAGCGTCAGGGAGCTGACCGCCAGGGTCAAAGCTATTCTACGCAGGTCCGCCCCCTCACAGGTGACGATGGCTACCGCAACAGGTGACTTTACTGCGGATACAGAAAACAAACTGATCTTTTCCGACGGTAAGCCTCTGGAACTGACACGCAAGGAGTATGAGATACTTTCACTCTTCATCCGCCACGAGGGAAAAATATTCCCCCGGCATGAGATCCTCTCAAGGATATGGGGCGATGAGGTTATTGTAACAGACCGTACCGTGGATGTAACAATAGCACGAATCAGGAAAAAACTTGGCGACAGGGGTAGCATGATAAAAAACAAATCGGGTTACGGATACTATTTTGGCGAATAAAAACAGGGTGCCATGACTGAAAGCAAAAGCTACAGACAAAGGTTATTCTTATATTATTACAGTATATTCCTTCTTTTCACTGTCATTATCATCGTCTTTCAGTACCACCGGGAGAAGAAGATCAGGATCGACGCCCTTGACTCCAGGCTGAACGATATGTCGGAGCTAGTCGATAATTACATAAGAGCCAACGCCCTTACTGACTCGGGTAACTTCAGGCTCGTAGACTCTATCTTAAACCTGATACCTATCCCCGATCTGCGCATCACCGTCATCGCAACGGACGGTAAGGTACTTTATGACAGCTCAGTAGAGAACTGGTTGGCGATGGAGAACCATCTCGGCCGGCCGGAAGTGGACAAATCGCTTTATGCTTCCTATGGGACCTCTGTGCGGAAATCAGAATCAACCGGCAAGGATTATTACTATCTGTCGAGGTATTTCAACAACTATTATATCAGGCTGGCCGAGGAATATAACATTAACATCACGGGGTTCCTGAAGCGGGAGTATTTTTTCCTCATTTTCATAGCCATAGTCTTTGCAATAATCTGGGTACTGCTGGCAGTTGTGACAAGGCGGATGGGAAAGAGTATCACCATGCTTCGCGATTTTGCCGCGAGGGTTCGCCGAGGTGAAGGGAATGACCCGGCAATCATCTTCCCCAAAAACGAGATCGGCGAGACAGGCAAGGAGATCGTCAGGATTTACAATAACCTGGCCCGCAACACCGCTGAGCTGACACTCCAGAAGGAGAAACTCTTCAGACACCTCGATGTGCTGAACGAGGGGGTTGCATTTTTCTCGGCAGACCGGAAGGTAACGCTCTCCAACAGTCATTTCATGATGTTTCTCAATGCCCTGACAGGAGAACATGCAATTACTCCGGAAGGATTCATAGAGCATCCTCACTTCGCAGGGATCAAAGCCTTTCTCGATAACCGCCAGGGAGGAGGCATAAGGAAGCAGGAGACACCGTCTACAGAGTTTCACATTGAAAAGGCCGGAAAATACTTCGGCCTCAGGTGTATCCTTTTCAATGACGACAGTTTCGAGATTGTTGTGACCGACATCACCCGCACCGAGCAGAACAAGGCAATGAGGCAGCAGATGACCTCTAACATCGCACATGAGCTTAAGACACCCATATCATCCGTCAGGGGATACCTTGAGACGATGATGGTCAATAAAGATCTTGATGAGGAGAAGAAGCAGTATTTTCTTGATAAGGCTCTGTCACAGTCTACACGCCTTACAGACCTTATCAATGACATTGTCACGCTGAACAAGCTTGACGAGACGGGAAGCAGCTTCACCTTCGGGGAGATAAACCTGGCTGAGGTCGTAACCGAAGTGCGCGATAACCTTATTACGGCCATCAACAAGAAAAAGATAACCGTTGAGGTGGGTCTTGACCCCGAAATCACAATCAGCGGCAACAGGTCGCTTATTTTCTCGGCCTTCCAGAACCTGATGGAGAATGCCGTGACCTACGCAGGTGAAAAGGTCACCGTCTCTGTCTGGAGCATACCCGGTGAACCCGGATACCACACAATCTCTTTTTCAGACAACGGCACCGGCATCCCTGAGGAGCATCAGCCAAGAATATTCGAGAGGTTTTACAGGGTTGATGACGGCCGTTCGCGTAAGAGCGGAGGCACCGGACTGGGTCTGGCCATCGTCAAGAACGCCATTCTGCTGCATAAAGGGGAGATTTCAGTCCGGACCCGTCCAGGCGGCGGTACGGAATTCGTAATAGCCCTACCCGTTTGATTTCACCGCAGCACCAGCGCTGCGTCGCCCTTTGCTTCAACCACTCCTATGACCGCGGCTTCCGGGTGACCGGATGAATGAAGTTCATTAAGCAGCTCCCCCGCTTTCTCCGGCACAACTGCCATAAGCAGCCCTCCCGAGGTCTGCGCGTCATGAGCAATCATCTTGAGACTATAGTCGAGTTCCTTCGCAAAAAGGGTTTCACGTTCGGTATAATCGAGGTTGCGGAAGGCTGCGCCGGGGATGCACCCCTGCTCTGCCAGTGAGTAAGCGCCATCAGCCAGTGGTACTGCACTCATATTCAGCTTAATTGTCACACCTGACCCCCGTGCCATCTTAAGTGCATGGCCTGCAAGGCCAAAGCCGGTGACATCCGTGGCACTTCTTACGCCATACTTCTGCATCAGTCGCGCCCCGTCGTTATTAAGCCTCATCATCAGCCTCTTTGCCCCCTCAAGCTGCTCCGGCGTCGTCATCTTCAGCCGGTGCCCCGCCAGAATGATGCCCGTCCCCAGCGGCTTGGTAAGGATAAGCACATCACCCTCCAGCGCCCCGGCATTGGTGATGATCCGGTCCGGATGCACCATGCCAATGACCACCAGGCCGTACTTTGGAGGGTAATCATCAATGCTGTGCCCTCCGATGATGCTCACCCCTGCCTCATGAGCCTTGTCGTAACCGCCTCGGAGGATCTCAGAGTAGACCTCCAGAGGTATGGCCGACGAGGGGAACATCATGATGTTCAGAGCCAGCAGAGGCATACCTCCCATGGCATAAATATCACTTATTGAGTTTGTTGCAGCAATCAGTCCGAACTCATACCCGTCGCTCACCAACGGCGGAAAGAAATCGGTGGTCAGCACAAGTGCCATCTCGTCACTGATCTTATAGACTCCGGCATCATCATGTGTTGAAATATCAACCAGGATCTTCGGGTCAACCGGTAATGGCAGCCGCGCGAGCAGCTCCTCAAGCTGTCGCGGGGGTATCTTTGAAGAACACCCTCCTGTCTCAACCGTTGTCAGAAGATCGAATGACATGGATCCGCTATTTGTGAAGGCTATACTTAATGTCCACGGTCATGGTCGAATAATGTGATCTGCATCCTTAAGTAAGTTCAGTATCTGGTACATGTCGCTGAAGCTGCCAACGGGCAGGCGATCCTTGATCCCAAAGTGGTTGATACAGGTCGTGCACAGGTAGATTCCTGTACCCCTTTCAGCCAGCTCCCTGATGTGTTCAAGAACAGGTGAATCATCCAGCGCCATCTTCACCCCGGCATTGTAAAAGACCACAGATGCAGGCGCCGGTTCCATCATCACGAGGGTCCTGAAGAATGAAACCATCAGCTTCGTCCCTAACTCGTCATCGCCGGAGCCCATCCTCTCAGAGGTGACAGCCACCACGGTATTCCTTTTACCGGAACGTGCCTGCGGGATATCCGTGGTGCAGTATTCTGTTTCGTTGGTGCTGATCTCGCCGCCTTCCCCGCGCGTCACCGTAACAATTGCCAGATCTCCCTCTTCCCTGACGGCAAATTCCAGCCTGTTGTCAGTGAGATACCTCTTCACGTTACTGAGGGAGGTGGGGTTATCAATCAGAATTTGAACGGTCTCATCCGGAGCCGCCTCCGTCAGCCCCTGCCTGGTCCTTATGAGAGGAGCGGGGCATGTAAGACCGCGTGTATCTACTGTCTTCATAAATTCATTTTCAGCACTCAAATATAACCAGAAATGGCTACTTTTGGAGTTAGCGTAAAACGAAGAGATGAAAAGGACTTTTTTATTTATGGTGTTATTGGTATTGTCGGTTGGAATGGCAACAGGACAGTATTCGCTCAGCGACATTGAAGGCTCATGGTCGGGGAGGCTGAAGGAGTCAGGTATGGATCTGCGTATGGTCTTTAACTTCACAATGACGGAGGCTGATACTGTCAAAGCAACACTGGACTCTCCGGACCAGAATGCCACAGGCATTCCCCTCGGCAGGGTGACACTTACGGGAGATTCGATCTTCGTGGAGGGACCGATGATCAAAGGACGTTATGTCGGCCGGATCATAACTGATACTCTCATCACAGGAACCTGGATTCAGCTCGGCAAGATGTATACTATTGACCTTAAACGTGGCACCCTTGCACCCACGGTCTATAACCGTCCGCAGGAGCCCAAACCTCCATATCCGTACCGGGAGGAGGAGGTCACCTTTCGGAACACCGCCGAGGGCTTCGACCTGGCAGGCACGCTCACTCTCCCGGAAGGCACCGGTCCTTTTCCAGCAGTGGTTCTGATCACAGGCTCGGGTCAGCAGGACCGTGATGAGACGATCTTCAATCATAAGCCCTTCAAGGTGATAGCCGATCACCTGACCCGGAACGGGATTGCCGTGCTGAGATATGACGACAGGGGCGTTGGCGGGTCCAAAGGCAATGTCACCGGGGCTACTTCACTCTCCTTTGCGGGTGACGCAGAGGCAGCGGTAGCCTTTCTGCTCGGACGTCCGGACATAGACCCGGAGAAGATCGGGCTTGCAGGCCACAGCGAAGGGGGAGTTATTGCTCCGATAGTGGCCTCGCGTAACGGCAGTATCGCATTCGTCATCTCACTGGCAGGACCGGGAGTGACCGGGCATGATGCCATTATCCAGCAGAATATCGATTTCTTCAGGGTCGCCGGCATGTCTGAGGAGGATCTTGATAAGCAGCTTCACATGCTCAGGAATATTTTCAGATTTGTGGTCGCCGGTGATGATCAGCGCACCGTGGCAAAAGAGGCAATGGAATGGTACAATAAAGAGCTTGACGCCAAAGGGCTGACGGCCGAAGAGCGCAGAGGACAGATGTCAGGATTTGCTCAGGCTCTGGTGCAGACAAATAACCCGTGGTGGAAGTATTTTCTGGCCACTGACCCGGCTCAGTTCTGGAGCAACGTCGGATGTCCGGTGCTGGCACTGAACGGAGAGAAGGATATCCAGGTGAACCATGAGCAGAACCTGCCCGCAATTAAGGCCGCAGTGAAGAAAGGCGGTAACAGGAAGGTAAAAGCGGTATCGTTGCCGGACCTCAATCACCTGTTTCAGCATGCCGCGACAGGTGCAATCTCTGAATATGCCACAATTGAGGAGACATTCTCACCGGAGGTACTTGAAATGATGACGGTCTGGATAAGGAAGACGATGAAAGTGAAATAAGGTCAGTCTTCAGTCCACAGTCCTCAGTCTTCAGTCTTCAGTCAATCAGTAATTTACAGACTTCTGATTGGCGACTGCTGACTGGTTTTGACTGCTGACTGCCAACTGCCGATTGCCGACTGTGGACTTCCTTTAACCTTTATCCTTTAACCTTTAACCTTCTTATGACCTTCCTTCCTGCCGCTTTCATCCCCCCGGAGGCATCAGTGATGGCAATCTGCACCACCCCTGCTACCTCATTGATCATATCCGGATAGCGTTCGCAGAATAATGCGAGGATCTCCATGCCGTATGCCTTAGGCGCCACCGGGGTGTTCACGGCACGCACCGCAGAGAGACAGTACTCTATCAGTCGTGCATGATGTGACTCCGGAATGTTGTCAATATCGCTCTTCATTATTATCCTCATGAATGATCTCTGTACGCTCTCATTCGGCACTCCGGGAAGGGCATCAATCATCATTGCAAGAAATGGGACCAGCACCTTCGGGTTGATGTCAGAAACCTTGGAAAGCGCCCACGAAGACATGAACCCGACCCTCTTTGCCGGACTTGATGAGAGTGTCACCAGTTGAGACAGCAACGACTCGTTGACGGCAGCAGAACGGGCTACCATGGTGACCTCATCCGTGCTGTGAATGCGGCTCATCATCAGTGCCAGCTCATCACCTGTCTCAGTCCCCGGCAGGGACTCCTGCATCTCCGGCTCACCGGCCACGGTTACGTTGTGATCAGTGGCATATTGAATGGCAATGGGAATATCCGCGGCTGTCAGGTCAAGTGTCACCAGCTCGCCGGGTATCATCCACCTGTACTCATCATGCTCACTGAGCACCGGTTTATGTGCAAGGGTGTCGCACAGGAAAGGGATGAGTCTTATCTGCCTGTAGCCGTAATCATGCTCAACCGGATCGAGCCGGCCGGCAATGATAACGGAGATACCCAGCTCCTCGCCTATCTCCCGGATGATACAGTCCTCATGATCCTCCCCAGCCATTGTCTTCCCCCCCGGGAACTCCCACTTGCCGGCATTGTCCATCAGGGGACCGCGCCTTACCGCCAGCACCAGCCCCTCATCATTGCGTATCAGGGCACAGGTAACATCTGTCATGGCTCACATCGTGTAATGGTTTCATAATCAGGGATATGATCGAGCAGGGCGAAAGTGCGGGCCTCTGTGTCGATCTTGCCGGCAAAGTGATTAATGCCGTTAGTGACCACCAGGTACCTGACCCCGTAACTGAAGTTATAATTGATGACCTGATCGAAGACCTCCTGGCTGAGCTTCACCTGCGGCGCCTTGCACTCGACTATCATCACCGGCTCCCCGTACCGGTCATGCACCAGTATGTCAGCCCTGCGCAGCATCGAATGAAGCCTGAACGAGGCTTCGATGCGTATGAGTCCGGGAGGGTAACCGAGATGCCCGGTCAGGTAACTGACGAAATGCTGCCTCACCCACTCCTCAGGGGTGAAAGCCACGTACTTCCTCCTCAGAGGGTCATAAAGGAGTTTTCCCCCCGGACCATCTTTTATGCGCAATGAACATGGAGGCAGTTTCAGCGGTTTCAACTTAATTTGTATTTTTGATAACCCTTATGAAAGGCAAATATATATAATCAGTACCGGAGATCATGAGAACGAAAGAAGATATAGTCAACAACTGGCTGCCCCGGTATACGGGCAAGGATCTAGAATCATTCGGCAGCTTCATACTCCTCACCAACTTCACTCTCTATGTAGAGATGTTCGCCAAACTGCATGATGTACAGGTTGAAGGCAGGGATAAGAACTGGCCCAACGCCACTGCTGACGGTATGACAATCATCAACTTCGGCATGGGTAGTCCCAATGCAGCCACCGTCATGGATCTTCTCAGCGCCATTCAGCCAAAGGCCGTGCTCTTCCTTGGCAAATGCGGGGGTCTGAAGAAAAAGAACAAACTGGGCGACCTGATCCTTCCCATAGCCGCCATCAGAAGTGACGGTACCTCCAATGATTACCTCCCCATTGAGATACCGGCCCTCCCTGCCTTCAAACTGCAGAGTGCCGTTTCTGCAGCCATAGTGAGAAATAACCTTGAATACTGGACAGGCACCGTATATACGACCAACCGCCGCGTGTGGGAGTATGATGACAGGTTCAAAAAGTATCTTGTCAAGTCCAGGGCTATGGCCATAGACATGGAGACAGCCACCATCTTTACGGTAGGATTCGCCAATGAGATCCCCACCGGTGCCCTCCTGCTCGTATCTGATCAGCCGATGATCTCCACGGGCATAAAGACCGAGGCCAGTGATCATAAGGTGACCAGCGAGTTCACTGATACGCACCTGCGCATCGGCATTGAAGCGCTGAAAGAGATCAAGGATAACGGTATCTCTGTAAAACATCTGCGATTCTGATGGCTGCCGATTACAAGGAAATAATCAGGGACATCCGTAACAAGATCTACAAACCGGTCTATTTCCTTGCCGGAAAAGAACCTTATTATATTGACATTATTACCGATTTCATTGAGGACAATGTGCTTGACGAGTCGGAGAAGGACTTTAACCAGACCGTTCTCTACGGTCTGGATGTGACTGTCACACAGGTGATTGAAACCTGCCGGCGTTTCCCCATGATGGCTAACCAGCAGGTGGTCATTGTTCGCGAAGCACAGAAACTGAAGAAGATAGATGAACTCCTGGTCTATGTTGATAATCCCCTGAACTCCACCATCCTTGTCATCGCCTATAAATACGAGGATCTTGACAAGCGGAAATCGCTCTATAAATCGCTCTCCAAAAAAGGCTGGTATGTTGAGTCCGAGAAGGTGCCGGAGTACCAGATCCCTGGGTGGATAGACCGTTATCTTACTGACAAAGGTATCATGGCCGGTCCGGATGCTTCGAGGCTCCTTTCTGAGTTCCTCGGGAATGACCTTGGCAAGATAGCCAACGAGCTGGATAAGCTGATTATCTCGCTTCCAAAGGAGAATCCACGCATCACCACCGATCTGATAGAAGCCGGCATAGGAATCAGCAAAGACTACACCCCAAATGAGTTGTGGAGATCCATCGTGTACCGTGACCCCCTGAAAGCTGCGCGCGTGGTTAACTACTATGCCTCCCATTCAAAGAAAGAGATCATACCGCTGATCTTCCCGGTACTCTTCTCAAGCTTCAGCAGGGTACTTATCTATCACAGCCTCAGGGACAAGACGGACGGCAACGTGGTAGCCATGCTGAAGACCTATCCCGGTTATGTTAAGGATTTCAAGGCTGCCGCTGCCATCTACAGCGTCGGGGCCTGCATGAACATCATCACCCTGATCCGTTCATACGATCTCAAGGCGAAGGGGTTCGGTGAGGCGGGAAGTGACGCCGGCGACCTCCTGCGCGAGATGGTTTTTAAGATTATGCATTGAAACCGGAGTGGTCTCCTTACAGCCACAGAGATATCATGATCCAACCAAGGCTGCAACAATCCCCGAGGATACTGATGTGCTACAATGTGCCTGATTTATACAGCGGGAAAACGTAATTAAACCGGGTGTCAGTTCAGCTCCGGCGACTCGGGGAACTCAGCCAGAATGGTGTCAGTTCAGCTCCGGCGACTCGGGGAACTCAGCCCAGATGCGGTACTTGTTGTTCAGTGAGCGAAGCACCTCGCGCCATACGTTGCCGCGGCTGGTCATGATCACGTCGGCGGGGACCCTTGCGATCATCCAGGAGTTCTCATTAAGCTCCTTCTTCAGTTGCCCCTTCTCCCACCCCGAGTAGCCGAGAAAGAATCGTACCTGGTCACGTCCCACCGTGCCGGTAGCTATCAGGTTACGCAGGGCATCGATCTCTCCTCCCCACCATATGCCCGGTATGACGGCCACGCTGCCCGGTACCTTTGACCCCAGGGTATGCAGGTAATGCAGGGTGTCAGGCGCCACCGGACCTCCCACGGAGAGATGCTCATCCCATCCGTCAAAGCCTTCCACGGCGCTGCTCACCATCAGGTCGATAACACGGTTGAGGATAAACCCCACCGTACCCTGTGCAGTGTGCTCGGTAATAAAAACGATCGTACGGTTAAAGAAACGGTCAGTGAGGAATGGTTCCGAAATAAGAACCCTGCCCTTACCGGGGATCTTGTCCTCGGGATTGATACTGAATATGTCGGGATAATGGCTCATCTGACCTGAAATCAACCATACAAAGTAATAACTTTTAAGCTCAAAATCAAGAAAAATCGCGGAAAATAGTAAATTGCACGCTCCAACGCCAGAAATTTTTCATGTCTGCAAAAAAGATCAGAACACCGTCAATGCTGCAATCATTGCTGCCTATTGCGGTGCTTATAATCCTCCTGACACTCAATGTTAAGTTTTTTCGTGACGACACTCTCTCCGGGGCCAATCAGATAGCCCTGATCCTGGCCGCTGCCGTGGCGGGTGTCATCGCAATGAGCCTTGGGTACAGGTGGCTCTTCATTCGAGAGAGGGTCATCAAGGGCATCGGGACGGCCATGCCGGCAATACTCATTCTCTTTCTCATCGGATCACTGGCAGGCACGTGGATGATCAGCGGTGTAGTGCCAATGCTGATCTATTACGGTCTTGAGATACTTCATCCGAAGATATTCCTCTTTGCTGCGGTGGTAATATGCGCCGTGGTGTCCGTCTCCACCGGAAGCTCCTGGTCAACCGTTGCCACTATCGGCGTCGCCCTTCTGGGCATTGGCAAGGCACTGGGATTCAATGAGGCGATGATCGCCGGAGCCATCATCTCCGGAGCCTATTTCGGCGATAAGATGTCGCCCCTCTCCGATACCACCAACCTGGCTCCGGCAGTGGCAGGTACAGACCTTTTTACCCACGTGAGATACATGGTCATCACCACAGTGCCCTCAATTGGCATAACTCTGTTGATATTTTTGGTGATAGGTTTCACAATTGATCTTGACACGGTAGCCACAAGCGCCGATTCCGTTCAGGCAGCCATCAAGGCGAAGTTCAATGTCACCCCTCTCCTCCTCATCGTGCCTGCATTGCTAATATATATTATTGTTAAAAAAGTACCGCCGCTGCCCTCGCTCCTTGCCGGTACGCTCCTTGGCGGCATCTTTGCCATCATCTTCCAGCCTCACATACTGGAGGAGATAGCCGGGACTGGCGGACCATTCATTAAAGAGGCTTATATAGCCGTCACGAAGACAATGTTCGGAAGCGTGGCCGTTACCACGGGCGACCTCACAGTAGATGAGCTGTTGAAGACAAGGGGGATGGCCGGGATGCTCAACACCGTCTGGCTCATCATCTGTGCCATGGTCTTCGGGGGCATAATGGAGGCCTGCGGCATGCTCAAAACCATCACCGGCAGGCTGATGAAATTCGTCCACAACGCCGGCACCCTCGTCGGGTCAACAGTGGCCACCTGCCTCTTCTTTAATGTGACTGCCTCTGACCAGTACCTCGCTATAGTCGTTCCGGGCAGGATGTATGCAAAGAAGTTCAGGGACATGGGCTTCAAGCCCGAGCTGCTGAGTCGTACCCTCGAGGACTCCGGCACAGTGACATCGGTGCTGGTACCGTGGAATACCTGCGGTGCAACACAGTCGAGTGTGCTCGGTGTCTCCACCTTGGCCTATGCGCCATACTGCTTCTTTAACATTATCAGTCCTTTCATGAGCATCTTTATTGCTGCCATCAATTATAAGATAAAACGATACACACCCGAGGAGCTCGCCAGGGTGCAGGACGAAGCCGACGTGGCCGACAGGGAATTGCTGAGGGAGGAAGAGGGGAGCTGAAAGCCGACCTGGCCGGCAGGGAATTACTGAGGGAGGAAGAGGGTAACTGAAATATGTCACGGCGAACAAAGGAGGCTGATCGCTGTTACATTATTGGTTATATTTGCACCCGGAATAAGTAAAACATGCTCATCAAACTCATCATAATATCAGCAGTACTGTTGGCCCTGGCCCTCGCAGGGATGGCCATAACCATACTGGTAAAGCCGAAGGGACGCTTTCCGGATACCCATGTAGGTCACAATAAGGAGATGCGGAAAAGAGGTATTAGCTGTGCTCAGAACACCGACACCGGGTGCAATCCCGTCGACAGCGGAGCCTGCTGCGGCTGCACCACAGTCGGCAGTCCTATCAGGCAGTAGGCAGTAGGCAATAGGCAGTAGTGAAGTCCTCAGTCGGCAATCGGCAGTCAAAACCAGTCGCCAGTCTACAGTCTACAGTCTGCCAATATGTTAATGACTGTGGACTGAAGGCTGAGGACTGTGGACTGAAAAGAGACCTTCAGACCAATCAATGATAAGTTGTAATGAGATCCTTGATTCCTTCTGACATCCAGCTCCTCATCTCACCCTTCTCATCTGAATAAACCAGGTACCCCTCGAGATTATCATATTTTTCAATGAATGAGATGGCAGCCTCAGTGCCTGCCACCATGCATGCTGTTGCCCAGGCGTCAGCAGTGGCTCCGTCCGGTGCAATAATTGTGGCACTCAGGAGTGTGTGTCTCACCGGGTAACCGGTGCGCGGATCAATCGTATGGGAATATTTTACGCCGTCCTCCACGAAGAACTTGCGGTAGTTGCCCGAGGTGGCCAGTGCCCGGTTGTCAAGTCTCACTTTTGCCTGCAGATCGGCGCCCGGGGTGTAATTGCCGTCGGTGGGAGTATCGATTCCTACCTTCCACCCCACCCCGTTCTTGTCGCCAAGGGTCCTCACCTCGCCGCCCACCTCGACCAGGCACTCATCTATCCCGTTGACGGCAAGCAGGTCAACCACAAGGTCAACAGTGTATCCCTGAGCTATGGCGTTGACATCAATGAACATGTAGGGGTCAGCCTTGATGACGCGATCGCCATCAATACGCAGCTTATCCATTCCTACCAGGGCCTTCAATGAGTCGAGCATGGTCGGGTCGAAGCGCTTCAGGGCGTCAGGACCGAATCCCCATGATTTTACCAGCGGCCCGATTGTAATGTCAAAGAGACCACCGCTCTGTTCGGATATCAGTAACGATGCCCTGAATACCTCCCGGAAGAGGGTGTCGGTTATATCGCTCCGGTTGCTGTTGATTAGTGAGATAACCGAAGAGTCGTTGTAAATGGACAGTGAATTGTCAATATCGGTCAGTAGGGCTTCGATATCCTGTCGCAGGTTCATGATATCGAGGCCGGGGCTCTTCTCAATCACGATGTGATAGGTGGTTCCCTGGGTCAGGCCGTTGATTTCAGCATATTCCGCTTGCGGAGTGCAGCTGCTCACAACCAGTATTACTGCTAAAATTCCAATAAATCTGCTCATATATTCAATTGAGGTCTGAAGGTGATGTCTGTCGCTCCGCTCCGTCCTGCGGTCTTGCGGTCTTGGGGTCTTGGGGTCAAATCATTACCTCCGTCAGTCCGAGACTGAATGACTGCATGACCGCATGACTGCACGACAATCATCCACCAAAATCATCAAACGCAATGCTCTCCTGCGGCACGCCGAGGTTGTCAAGCATATTGAAGACGGCTGAGTTCATCATGGGAGGACCACATAAATAATACTCAAGCTCCTCAGGCAGATCGAGCTTACCCAGGTAATTATCAAGCAGCACCTTGTGTATGAACCCGACATAGCCAGTCCAGTTATCCTCAGGAAGCGGCTCAGAGAGTGCAATGTTGAAACTGAAATTTGGGAATTTCTTCTCCAGCTCAATGAACTCATCCTCGTAGAAGATCTCTCTCTTCGACCTGGCACCGTACCAGAATGATATCTTCCGGTTCGACTTCATTGTATTGAGCATGTGAAAGATATGCGACCTGAGCGGGGCCATCCCGGCACCGCCGCCTATATAGACCATCTCATTCTCCGTATTCTTGATGTGGAAATCGCCGTAAGGCCCGCTGATGGATACCTTGTCACCGGGCTTGCGGGAGAAAATGAACGTGGAGCAGATCCCCGGAGGGACATTCATGAACTGCTTTTTGGCATTGTCCCACGGCGGGGTGGCAATACGAATATTCAATATGATGAGGTTTTTTTCCGCCGGGTAGTTGGCCATTGAATAAGCCCTGTAGGTCTCCTCGGTGTTCTTCACCTTCAGGTCCCACATTTTGAACTTGTCCCAGTCAGTGCGATACTCCTCTTCCACCTCGATATCCTTTGCGAAGTCAACTTCGTATTTTGGAACATCTATCTGGATATACTCTCCGGATTTAAAATGCAGGTCTTCGCCTTCAGGCAGTTTCACAACAAATTCCTTGATGAAGGTTGCGACGTTTCTGTTTGACACCACCTCGCACTCCCACTTCTTAATGCCAAGAATGGCCTCCGGCACCTTGATTGTCATGTCCTCGCGCACCTTGACCTGGCAGCCGAGGCGCCAGTTGTCGTGCTGTTCGCGGCGCGTGAAGAAGCCTGTCTCCGTAGGAAGTATTGACCCGCCACCCTCGGTTATCTGGCACTTGCACATACCACACGTACCTCCGCCGCCACAGGCTGACGGAAGGAACACTCCGTTGCCTGAAAGGGTCGCGAGCACATTCGAGCCAGGGGAGACTACAAGTTCACGGTCATTTATCTTAAGCGTCACATCGCCCTGCGGAGTAAGCTTCTGCCTTGCATACAGAAGCACAACCACCAGCAGTATCATCACCAGGACGAATATCGCCACGCTTATAAGAACGGTGCCTGCAATTGATAAACCTAATATCATTTCTGTAAGAATTTCATCATGATAAAAAATTGATAAATATTGTATAATGTGACACCCATGTTATTGATTCCATTGATATTGTATCTGTTTTTTCCGGATACATGAGTGTTTCATTATAGTGTGATACCCAGGAAACTCATAAACGCTATCCCCATCAGTCCTGTAAGGATGAAGGTGATACCCAGTCCGCGCAAGGGTGCAGGTACGTTTGAGTAGCGCATCTTCTCCCTGATGGCAGCCAGGGCCACTATAGCCAGCAACCAGCCTACACCTGATCCCAGCCCGAAGACCGTTGCCTCGGCGATGTTGGCGTACTCCCTCTCCTGCATGAAGAGTGAAGCTCCGAGAATAGCACAGTTAACGGCTATCAGCGGAAGGAAAATACCGAGCGAATTATAGAGTGCGGGGCTTGATTTTTCGATGACCATCTCCACCAGCTGCACTATGGAAGCGATGACGGCTATGAACATGATGAATGACAGGAAGCTGAGGTCAAGTGTTGCAAAGCTGTCACTGAGCCATACAAGTGCCCCCTTCTTCAGAATGTACTGTTCCAGGAGGAAGTTCACCGGTACGGTTATCACCAGTACGAAAATGACTGCAATGCCAAGTCCCATTGAGGTCTTCACAGTCTTCGACACTGCCAGGTATGAACACATACCCAGGAAGTAGGCGAAGATCATGTTGTCGATGAAGATCGACTTTACGAATATATTTAGCAGGTTTTCCATAGTGTGTTACTTTGTTTCCTGAAGTGACTTGTTACGGCTGCGCTGGACCCAGATTATCAGCCCCACGGTGATTAGGGCCATGGGCGGCAGTATCATAAAGCCGTTATCTTCATACCCGAAGTTGTACAGCCCCAGCTTCTCCATCACCGGGTAGCCCATTATGCTCCCGCTGCCGAGAAACTCGCGGAAGAAGGATACAATGATCAGTATCATGCCGTAGCCGGCTCCGTTGCCAATCCCGTCGAGGAATGAGGGCCACGGGTCATTGCTCATGGCAAAGGCCTCAAGACGTCCCATGATGATGCAGTTTGTTATTATCAGTCCCACGAACACCGAAAGCTGTTTACTGACATCGAAGGCGAAGGCCTTTAGGAACTGGTCTACTACAATCACAAGCGCGGCAATCACTATCAGCTGGACAATGATTCTGATACGGCCGGGTATCGCCTTGCGCATGAAAGCGATGATCAGGTTTGAGAGTGCCAGAACTACGGTGACAGATATAGCCATCACCAGGGCAGGCTTCATCTTCACGGTCACTGCGAGGGCGGAACATATGCCCAGCACCTGGATTGTAATCGGGTTGTCAATCCCCAGCGGGTTTGTAATCAGTTTTTTATACTTTGCCGAGAACAGCGGCTCTTTTTCAACGTTTTCCATATCTACTTCCTGTTTTGGCTGAGGTATTTTTCATATTTGATGATCCCGTCGTACACCATTGCTTCAAGGCCTTTGCTGGTAATGGTACCCCCCGAGATTCCATCCACTTCGCTCATGCTTCCGGGCTGCGCCCCTCCCTTGACAACCATTACAGAAACAAATGATCCGTTTCTGAAGAGGGTCTTGTCAACGAACTGGCTTTCGAACTCCGTGGTGTTGATCTCGGCTCCCAGGCCGGGCGTCTCGCCCTTGTGGTCAAAGGTCACCCCGGCAATTGTAGACATATCTGACTTAAGCGACACATATCCCCAGATTGGCCCCCACAGTCCTTTGCCCTCAAGAGGGAAAATATGCAAGGTGTCCCCGCTTTCAGGCACTGCAATGAATACCGGCAGATACTGTTCTTCCAGGGGTTTCTTATGTTCTGCCCTGAGGGAGACGGTAAAGGGGTCAACTCCTTCAACATGTTTTCCGTCGGTGTTGATGACGTAGCTCTCCCTTATGTATTTATCATACATCTCAACCGCATCGGTTTTTGTTGAAATCACATTTATGGAGGAGAGGATATTCATCTTCTTCTCCACCTCTACATTCTTCTCCTGTCTGGGCTGCAGCAGCAGCGCCGTCAGTGACAGCAGGATGGCGACGGAGACAACCATCACCACCGAGAATATCATAATATATTTATTACTGAAATCTTTCATCTCATCTGTTGTTAAGCTCTCTGTACTCTCTTCAGTCGCCGCCTGATATTGGCATTCACCACATAATGGTCTATCAGCGGAGCCATCACGTTCATCAGCAGTATAGCCAGCATCGTTCCCTCCGGGTATGCCGGGTTGAAGACCCTGATGATTACAACCAGTATGCCTGCCAGTGCTCCGTATATGTATTTTCCGGTGTTGGTCTGTGCCGCCGTAACAGGGTCAGTGGCCATGAAGACGGTGCCGAAGGCGAAGCCGCCCATGATCAGATGATAGTAAGCCGGAATCTGTGTATACTCATTGCCGCCGGTGGCGTTGAGAAGCAGTCCCATTCCCAGTGCCCCGAGAGTCATGCTGAGCATGATGCGCCAGCTGCCAACACCGGTGAGGAGCAATATGAATGCTCCTATGAGTATTGCCACGACAGATGTCTCGCCCACCGAGCCGGGAATGGTTCCGATGAACATCTCCATAGCTGAGGGCATCTGGTCAAAGCCATCGAGCTTGGCCAGCGCCAGCGGTGTCTCACCCGAGAACCCGTCAAGGCCACCGCCACTCATCAATCCCTCAATCCATACCTTGTCGCCCGTCATCCACCCCGGGTAGCTGAAGAAGAGAAATGCCCGCGCCGTGAGAGCCGGGTTAAGGATATTCATTCCCGTACCGCCGAAGATCTCCTTGCCGATGATGACAGCGAAGGCTACAGAGACAGCCACCATCCAGAGCGGCACATCAACAGGCATTATAAGAGGAATAAGCATGCCTGTGACGAGGTAACCTTCGTTTATCTCATGTCCCCTCAGCTGGGCGGCAACGAACTCGATGCCCAGACCTACGATATAGCTCACCAGAATAAGGGGCAGTATCTTCAGGAATCCGAACCAGAACATTTGGATCAGGGTCCAGTCGTTAATGCCAAAAGCCCTTGTATGCTGCAGTCCGATGTTGTAACTGCCGAAGAGCAGGGCCGGCATCAGCGCCAGTATGACCACTGTCATCGTGCGCTTCATGTCCATATGATCCCTTATGTGCGAGCCCCGGGTGGTAACCTTGTCCGGGACAAAAAGGAAGGTGGCAAATCCGTCATAGAACGAATGCAGCTTCTCAAAGCGGCCCCCCTTTTCAAAAAGGGGCTCTATCTTTTTCATTTTCTTAAGCAGGAAATTCATAGCAAGCTCATTCCTTAAATTAGTTCATCTCTTTAATCATCATGTTGATCCCGCTACGGATGATCTCCTGTATCTCGGTCTTGGAAGGATCAATAAACTCGCACAGGGCGAAATCCTCCTCGGCCACCTCGTAGATGCCCAGGTTCTCCATCAGCTCGATGTCGCCCGCCATGATTGCCTTAAGCAGGTGGATCGGGTAGATATCCATCGGCAGGACATTCTCATAGTGCCCTGTCACAACAAAGGCCCTGTGTCCGCCGTGGAGGTTGGTGTTCAGGTTATATTCCTTCGCAGGAATGAGATTCGAGAGGAAGGTCCTCCAGTAGCTGAATTTCTTCAGTCCCGGCGTGGCCCAGCCGAAGAACTCGCTGATGTCGCCCTCGGGCACCACTGTCAGCATGTTGTCATAGAAGCCGAATGAGCCATCGGGGGTGATCCTCTTACCGGTGAGCACATTGCCGCTGATTACGCGCTGATTGCCCTCCTGCAGGTTCGACTTCAGGATCCCGCTTACCGAAGCTCCCGGTTTGATGCGGTGATACTTGCGGTGGATGGCGCCGCTCCCTGCCAGAGCAATGATGCGCTCGCGGTCGTGGAAGCCTGTGTCAAAGAGCCTTCCCAGGGCAACTACATCCTGTAAGTCAACCGTCCACACCACCTCGCCCTTGGCTACCGGGTCAATGTGGTGGATTTGTACCCCCACATTGCCTGCCGGGTGCGGACCGGTGAACCGGTGGAACTCTGCGTTCTGCAGGCTCTTCAGCCCGGCAACCCTTGACCCCTCAGCATCATGCGAGATGTGTATCTTACCTTCGGTGAGACGTGATAAAACATTGATACCGGTCTGGAGGTGATTGCCATGCGTATTGGCCATGGCAAAATCAAGATCCGGGGCAAGCGGCGCAGTGTCAAAAGCTGAGATGAATATAGCCTTGGGCACCGAATCCGGGCGGGCCACGATATGATAGGGCCGCTGCCTCAGAACAGGCCACATGCCGGAGATGAGAAGCCTGGTACGCACCTCCTCACGTGTGAGCTTGAGAGGATCAGCTGCACCGAAGTCGACCTTCTCCGTTCCCGCCTGGTCTATCACAACCTCAAGGAGAACACGCTTATCGCCGCGAATAATCTCTTTGACTACTCCGCTGACAGGTGAGACAAATTTAATCTCGGGGAAGGCTTTGTCATGAAAGAGCACGCTGCCGGCTTTAACCGGACTGCCCTCCTGAACCTCAAGCCTGGCTACCAGACCCGGAAAATCGGCAAACCTTACACCGAAACGGGTCACAGCTACCTCCGGCAGGAGAATCTTCTCCGCCTTGCCGGCAAGCTTGATGTCTAGTCCTTTACGTAATCTGATCAGTGTTGACATATGTTAACTGAAACTTAATTCCTGTTAGTTTGCAATAATACAACATTGTTAAAACATTCACAGTGAGAGATAATAAAAATCACATTTCTGATTTTCTGCCGGGTTTATTACAGTGCGGCAGGATATTTGTACTTTAGCCGGAAATATTAGTTATGGCCGAAAAATTAACCGGGATAAAATTATTAAGTTTATCGATATCCTGTCTCTTTCTCTCGACCTTTTCTTCCCTTTCCCAGGATTTTTCCTCCATGGAATATGCTGCCGCGAATGTGAAGAGCATAGCGTTTGAGAAGGATGGCTGGATGCTGGCTTATCCCTTCATCCAACAGGGCACCAGTGAGGAGATGACCCTTCATTTCGATGTCATTGATGGCGATGGCGGGACGCTTTGGTACGGCATAACACACTGTGACCGAGACTGGAACGAGAGCGATCTGTTCAAGAGCGATTATCTTGAGGGTTACGAGGAAAACCAGATCACCGCATACTTGCCCTCATTCAATACAAAGATCAACTATACAAATTATTCCTTAAGACTCCCGAATGATGATGTCAGGTTCCTTCTATCAGGCAATTATATTATCACCGTCTGGGCTCCCGGAGAGCCTGAAACTCCCCTGCTCAGAAAACGGTTCTTCGTGAGTGAGGGGAGCACCTCAGCGCAGGTTGTCTTCCGCAGGCCCATGAAACCGGGAGCGACAGACACGCACCAGCAGCCGGAGATCACGGTGTCAACCGGTGGCCTCGGGGTGACCGACCCCTACCGCCAGGTGACACTCACAGTGATGCAGAACGGACGATGGGACAGGGCCGCCATGAGCATCAGTCCCGACTTTGTGGGAAACAGCACCCTTGAATTCAACTCCCTGTCAGACAATACTCTGATGCCGGGAGGAAACGAATTCAGGTTTTTCGATATCAAGACAATCAGGCAGACAAGACAGAATGTGCGGGCCATCGATTATGTGAATGGTTTCTACCAGGCCTTCCTGATTCCGTCCGATGACAGGGAGTTCAAGCCCTATTTCTTCAATGAGGACTTCAACGGGAAGCATGTTGTGGTCATGGAGGAGAGTAATGACCCGGACAGGGAGGCCGATTATGTGCAGGTATACTTCACAATGCCTTCATATAACGAGCTGAAGGGCGGTTCGGTATATGTTGCGGCCGACTTCACGGGATGGTCATACGGACCTGATAACAGGATGACGTGGAATGCCGCCAGGGGATGTTATGAGGCGTCGTTCCTTCTGAAACAGGGGTGGTATAATTATGAGTACGTTTTTGTGCCAACCGGCCAAACGCGTCCGGAGGGATTTCATTTTGAAGGCAGTCACTGGGAAACGGAGAATGACTATCTCATCATCACCTACTTCCGGGATCCCACTAAGAGGTATGATAGGCTTGTCGGGGCCATCCTGGTCAACACCAGGGGCAGGCAATAACAAAGTCGGCAGTCGGCAGTCAAAACCAGTCGGCAGTCGGCAGTCGGCAGTCGGCAGTCAAAACCAGTCGGCAGTCGCCAGTCGGCAGTCGGCAGTCGGCAGTCAAAACCAGTCGCCAGTCTACAGTCTGCCAATATGTTAATGACTGAGGATTGAAGACTGAGGACTGATGACTTCTAATGTTTATCTACCCCATATAGCATATAGAAAGTATGCTCCATGGTCTTGACAATCTCAGCCATATACTCATGCACTGCCTTTACTGAACCCGGGAGGGTGTAGATGAGTGTGTTGCCGATGGCGCCTGCCACAGCACGGCTCAGAAGCGCTTTGGGGTTCTTTGTTCCGTACTTGACCCTGATCTGTTCCATGATACCGGGCATCTCTTTGGTAAGCAGTGGTCTGACCACGTCAGGGGTGATGTCACGAGGACCGATACCTGTTCCGCCGGTGGTGATTATCAGATCCGTCACCGGCGCCTCCTTAAGTGCCGCCTGCAGGGCAACGGCGTCATCAGGCAGTATTGTTGTTTTGATCTCACACTCCCATCCTGCGGCGGCCATTGCATACTTCACGTACTTGACCACGGCCGGGCCACTGAGATCACTGTAGGCGCCGCGGTGCGCCCTGTCGCTCAGGGTGATCACATGAACCTTGAATCTCTCAGGTAATGTCATGTTTTTCTTTTTTAATGAGTTGAATATCAGTGATAGTCATCGATTTGTCAACAGCCTTGCACATGTCATAAACAGTGAGGAGGGCCACGCTCACCGCCGTCAGTGCCTCCATCTCCACGCCGGTGCGCCCGGTGCACCGCACTGTGCTCACAGCGGCTATCCCCTTGTCATCGGCCCCGAGCGTGACCTTCACCTGGTCAAGTGCGATATTGTGGCACAACGGTATCAGTGACCCGCATTGCTTGGCCGACTGTATACCGGCTATCTCAGCCACCGTCATGACATCTCCCTTTTTCATCATATTCTCAGCCACCAGTCTCAGTGTCTCCGGAAGCATGTTTATCCTTCCCGAGGCCATGGCTGTACGGTGTTGTACCGGTTTGCCCCCGGTGTCAACCATGTGAGCCCGTCCGCTGTCATCTGTATGTGTCAGTTTATCCATCGGTTATCCTCCTATATTATAAAAGCAGTTCACCTTATTTACAGTACCTCTTTCAGGCTTCTCCTCAACTGCTCTTCGCAGTGCCTCCTCTGCGCCCAGTTCACGAATGCTGTAGCCAGCATCGCTGAAGAGGCACGGCTTGACCGTTCCCTCCGGCGTGAGGCGCAGCCGGTTGCATCTTGCGCAGTGGCCGCCGCTTCCGCCGTGAACCACAGAGAAGGTACCGGTTGCCAGATCCATCTGCCTGATGAAACGTACCTCCAGCCCCTCCCTCATGCAGAAGTCCGCCACAGTGCGGGCGTCAGCCTCATCCGGGGTGCTCTTGATGACACAGTTGATCTTCACCGGTCTCAGTCCGGCCCTCTGTGCCGCCTCAATGCCCCTGAGCACTGCTGTGATGTCACCACCCCTTGTGACATGCCTGAACTTGTCAGCATCGAGGGTATCAAGGCTGATATTCACCCTCATAAGCCCTGCTGCCGCCAGGCCGTCAGCATACTCCGCCAGGAGGATCCCGTTTGTGGTCATCGATAGGTCTGTGATACCCTCAATGGTGGCGATCATGCCAACCAGCTCTGTCACACCCTTTCTCACCAGCGGCTCACCGCCGGTTATCCGCACCTTTGTGATCCCGGCTGCTGCCGCTGCACGGGCGAAGGCTGTGATCTCATCGTATGTGAGGATATCCTCATGCCTGATAAGACTGACCCCCTCTTCCGGCATGCAGTAGATGCAACGCAGGTTGCACCGGTCAGTGACTGATATCCTCAGGTAGTTAATATTTCTTTCAAATCTGTCTAACACTCACCATCTCTCCTTTCTGTATCCAGCTCTGTCCCCGCGGTATGGTTATCAGTCCCCATGCACCGGTAAGGGCTGTTATATGTGCCGACCCGTGGTACTCTACCGGCAGTGCCTCTCCGGCCGGGGTAACCGTGAACGGTATCCATGCCAGCCGTTCAGCCCTCTTGCGCGAGTAGTCAGCGGCCAGCGGCATCATCATTTTCGGTTCATCGACAGTAACCCCCGTCATCCTGTCGAGGAACGGCCTCACCATCACCTCAAACTGGACGAAGGTGGATACGGGGTTTCCCGGCAGGCCGAAGACCGCCTTTTTCTCGCCTGTGCAGAAGGTGAGAGGTTTGCCCGGCTGCATGGCCACCTGGTCAAAATGCATCGTGAGGCCAAGTGTACGCATCACCTTAGGCACCAGGTCAAAGTCGCCGAATGACACGCCTCCCGATATGAGAACCACGTCGTTCTCCTCCAACGCCTTGTGTAGCAATGCCTCAATTGATGCCTCCTCATCACGTGCTATGCCGTAGTACCTGCCTATGGCCCCGGCCCTGGCAATCTGTGCCATCAGCTGTGAGGCGTTGCTGTTGCGTATCTGGGCCCCGGCAGGTATCTGGCCGGGCTCAACGAGCTCATTGCCGGTGCTGATGACACCCACCTTCGGCCTGCAGCTCACCGTCACCTCCATGGCACCTACGACAGCCATGACAGCTATTTCCTGGGGTTTGATGATCTGACCGGCTTTCAGTACCGTCTGGCCACTGTAACAATCCTCCGCTGCCCTGGCAATGTTGTCATTGCCGGGTCTGCCGGTGAACCTGACCTTCCCGTCCTCCGTCTCCTCACTATCCTCAAGCATGAAGACATAATCGGCCCCTTCGGGCACAGCAGCCCCGGTCATTATGCGCGAGCATGTGCCCGGCACCACAGTCTTTTCCGGCATAGCGCCGGCGGCCACGGTCTCAAGCACCGTCAGCGTACTCCCGATGTCCGCATGACGGCATGCATAGCCGTCAACGGCGCTCTTGTTCCACGGCGGCATGTCCATGTCGCTCCTCACCGGCTCCGCAAGGGCCCTGCCGGCGGCATCAGTGATCTTCACCACCTCTTTCGCTGTGTGGAAAGCGGTCCCTGTTACAATTCTGAAAGCTTCTTCGAATGTTATCATGACTGTCAGTACTCTTTTTTCTCATCTCCTTCCCCAACCACCCGCAGTGACTCGGATCTGAATGAGACAATGACCTTCTCACCGGTGACGAATCGATTCTCTTCCATCTTACGGTGAGTGATATCAGCATAGAAGAAATCACCGGCATTGACGGTGATCTCGAACCCTGTGGGTGAAGGCACCACGTCATCGATGATACCGTGGATGTTATTGATCTGCACTCCGGCTGCTCCCTGTCTTGAGAGCAGCACCTCGCTGCTGCCTATTATCAGGAGGCCTGCGGAGGGGTAGCACCCCTTCGGAAGCCTGAACTTTGTCCTTTTCTCTGTTATTCCCGAGCAGCTGTTGTATGATTTAATGAATGTAGCCCTGAAGAAGTTCTTTATGCCCGCGTACCGTGCCACGAACCTATTTACAGGGTGGTTGAACACCTCCAGGGGTGTCCCCTCCTGTATTATCCTTCCGTTATGCATCACACCCACCCTGCTGGCGAGACTGATCGCCTCACCGTAGTCGTGCGTGACGTGAATTATCGTCTGTCCGCTGCGGTTCAGGCGGCGGAGCATCCTCCTGATGTCGTCCTTCAGGCTGGCGTCAACGGAGGCCATTGGCTCATCAAGCAGCAGGATCTTAGGTTGTGTGACCAGTGTACGCGCCAGCGCCACCCTCTGCTTCTCTCCTCCCGAGAGGGTATCGGGTTTGCGAAGGAGAAGGTCGGTGATGTTCATCTCCGCTGCTGCGTGCTGTACCCTGTCAACCCGCTCCTTCAGGCTCAGATTCTTTATCTTAAGAGGATACATTATATTATCCTTCACCGAATAATGAGGAAAGAGGGCCAGGTCCTGGAAGACGAGGCCGATCCCTCTGTCCTGTACTCTTTTGTGAGTTATCTCCTCCCCTTCCAGGAAAATCCTTCCGCTGTCGGGCGGAGTGAGTCCGCAGATGAGTTCGAGCAGCTGCGTCTTGCCTGCGCCGGACCGGCCGAGCAGCACATAGTAATCGCCCTGCGCCACCTCCAGAGATATATCTCTCAGTGCGAAGGCGTCGATCCGTTTGCTGAGTCGATCAGTCCGCAGCATCGTCCTCCCTCCTGAATATCGGGCGCCGGTCGGTGGCCAGCACCCTGAACATCACAAAAAAGACCAGCGCTACGAGGATAAATATGATTGATGCCGGCCGTGCCGCGCTGATGCCGTAAGTGTTGAACCGGTCATATATCAGCACCGGCGCAATCATCGGGTGATAGGCGATGATTACAACCGCCCCGAACTCGCTCATGCCGCGGGCGAACATCATTATAAATCCTGAGACCACTGAACGCCATGCCTGGGGCAGGGAGACCGTGAAGAAGATGCGCGACTGTGAGGCGCCGAGGGTCAGTGCCGCTTTCTCCGTACGCTCCGGCACCGCGGCAAAACCGTCACGGGCGGCGTTGATAAGGAAGGGCAGGCTGACAAATGCCATGGCCAGCGCTATGCCGGCACCGTTGTTGACGAGCAGTATGCCGGCCTTCTGCGCCGCACCGCCGAGGGCGCCGTCGCGCGAGATGAAACCCAGCAGCGCGATGCCCGCTGCCGTATGCGGCAAGACCACCGGCAGGTCAATGATACCCTGTACCACCTTCTTGAAGGGGAAGCTTCTGCGGGCCATGATCCATGCCAGCGGCACAGCTCCGACGGCGAAAATGAGGGTTGAGGAAAAAGCTATCGCGAGAGTGAACCATACGCTTC
Source organism: Bacteroidales bacterium (assembly GCA_041740815.1). Classification (GTDB taxonomy): domain Bacteria; phylum Bacteroidota; class Bacteroidia; order Bacteroidales; family VadinHA17; genus SR-FBR-E99. The sequence goes on along the minus strand of JBGSLG010000009.1, from coordinate 12,412 downwards.
GCCTGACAGCGGGGTCAGCAGCCGTCGTCCTGACCTCACCGAACGATGAGTCGAGGAACATGCCGGCCAGGGGTGCTATGATGAACAGGAGTACCAGTGCTGCCAGTAGGGTGAAAACCCAGTTGAAGAGCGTATGACCTTTCATACTGGTTGGTTAATCGGTTCCTGCAGTTATAAAATTCTTCAACAGCACAGGCACCACAGCCGGATCGTCAGCCACAGCCGGCATGAGAGGCTCCTGTCCGCAATCGCGGAAGATCTGCCTGCCTTCCTCGCTCAGCATGAAGGCAAAGAACTTCATGGCCAGCTCTTTCTGCGGCGCCTCGTTCATGATGGTGCCGGAGTAGCTTATATAGTCGCCTCTGACCTCTGTACGTAACCCCGGTTCATCACCCGGGATCATGTAACTGACTCCGGCATAATGCTCCTTCAATTCGGGTGACGACAGGTTGATCCCGTCAGGCAGCTCAAGGTAGAGTAAACCGTGCTGGATGGCTACTGACCTGTACTGGAACATGTAATCGATGACACCTGTCTCGGCCAGGGCCACCAGGTCTACCTCCTTGGGCCTGATGTAATCCTTATCCTTGCCCAGGAGCGAGTCTGCCAGCCCGGGCCTGCCATAAAAGTTCTCAGCCAGCCTGGCGGCGAAGACGGTCCGGTACCCGCACGGATCAGCGTCAGGGTCAGCCCTGCCGGTGATGACATCATCCTTCAGGAGTATGTCAGCCCAGTTATCACTGCGAAATACCGATGAGAATTTTGACTCCGGCCTGTAGGCAATCACGATCTCGTTGGTGGCAAAGCGTATGTTCCAGGAAGCAAAGCGGGGAATGAGCATGCTGCTCACCACAAAGTGATCGGCTGAAAGCATGATGTCACAGGGTTTGCCAAGCTCGGTGATCTTGCGTGCGGAGTGAAGACTGCCAGCCGCCTCGGTGAGTACGGTGACGCCGGGATTGGCTTTTTCGAAGGCTTCAGCCAGCCTCCTCACCGGCACCGAGAGGCTGCCGGCATGAAAGATGATGAGATTCTTACCACTGCCGTCGCCGCATCCGGTAAGTGTCAGAAGGATGAGAGAGAGGAGTGCCAGGGTTCTTCTCATTTCCCTTCAGTAATTTCATTGACACGGTTAAAGAAGACCTTTGCAATGCTCTTCATGGCTATATCTGTCTCATGGATGAGGCTGTTGTAAGCCCGCACCAGCTGTCTTCCGTCATCTGACAACAGTGTGCGGCCGCCGGCAGCCCCTCCACGTCTCTTCTCTGTCAGGCGGAAGCCGAGATGATGCTCCACATCGTGCAACAGGCCCCACGCCTTGCGGTAACTCATCTCCATGTTACGTGCCGAGGCGGTAAGCGATCCGGTACGGTCAATATCAAGCAGCAGGGCAAAGCCCTCACCGTCAAGTATCCTGTCCTTCCGGACCGTCTCAAGCCACATGTCATACCTGAGGAAAATATCGTAGTAGGGTTGTCCCTTATGTCCAGCCATAGATCTTCTCCCCATTATTTATAAATGCACCTGTAAGCGCAGGGCTGAACGGTCTTCACGCTGAAGCGCTGACCGGCCTGAACCACAAAGGTCTCATAGGGACTGAAGGTCTTCCATGCTGTCTCGCCGGGGAGAAGCACCGTCATGGAGCCGGAAACCACAGTCATGTACTCGGTTGTTGAGGTTCCAAACTCAAACTCACCAGCGGCCATCACGCCCACTGTTACCCGGCCGTCCTCATTCTCAAGCGCCAGCGATTTAACCGTTCCGTCGAAATACTCATTTACCTTTATCATGTCACGAATTCTTTTGATGCATGGCAAATGTACATTTTTTGCATAACGCTTGCAAACGCTGCGCGTTCAGTCTTCAGTCCTCAGTCTTCAGTCCTCAGCTCTCAGCTCTCAAAATACACATAATCTGATATTTGGAACGACTGGCGACTGCCAACTGCTGACTGCTGACTGCTGACTTTGGATGGATTTTGACTACTGCCTTTTGACTATTGCCTATTTCCAAATTTTATATATTTGCCTGCCCTAGTCTTCATATCTATGAAACACAACCGATTTCTCCGCAGAACACTGCAGCTCATAAAGCTTGAGACCGACCTTGACACTTTCGACAATATTCACGAAACGATAGAGAAGGATCTTGTCTTCAAGGGGACGAACCTGTGGATCCTGGTCTTTGCGATTCTGGTCGCTTCGGTAGGACTGAACATGAACTCCACGGCAGTGATCATCGGGGCCATGCTCATCTCTCCGCTCATGGGACCCATCAACGGTATCGGCTACAGTATAGCCACCTATGACTCGATTCTCTTCAGGCAGGCTGTAAAGAACTTCTCCTTTGCGGTGCTGGCGGGACTGATAGCCTCCACCGCCTATTTTGCCATCAGTCCCATCTCCACGGCACACTCCGAGCTGCTGGCGCGTACCAGCCCTACAATATATGATGTACTGATAGCTTTCTTCGGCGGCATGGCAGGAATTGTTGCAATCACAAGCAAAAAGAAAGGCAATGTCATCCCGGGAGTTGCTATTGCTACTGCCCTCATGCCCCCTCTATGCACTGCAGGATACGGACTGGCAACAGCTCAGTTTACCTATTTCTTTGGTGCACTGTATCTCTTTACAATAAATACTGTCTTCATTGCGCTATCTGCCCTGCTGATTTCTCAGATACTGAAACTGCCGATAAGGGGCACTATTGATGACTCCCAGAAAAAGAGGATCAACCAGATGATCTCCTTTATTCTCACCCTTGTGCTTATACCCAGCATCTATTTCGGCTACAACCTGGTGCAGAAGGAGAAATTTACGGAACGTGCTGCAAGGTTCGTCGACAACATCAACGTGGTGGAAGGGAATTATCTTCTGAAGAATGAGATAGACGCCAACAGGCGGACCATCAAGCTTGTTTATGGAGGCACATCACTCTCCGCTGAACAGAAGGAAGAAATTACTGGCAGGGCTTTAAACTTCGACCTGAAAGATGTTCTCATTGATATCCAGCAGGGATTCTCATATTCTGACATGACCGTCAGGAACAGCGAGGTTGAGACGCTCAAGGCTGAGATCAACCGTCTTACCATGGTCATCAGGGAAAGGAACGCCAGGCTATCCGGCTTTGAAACCACGCCCGAACGCGGCGGTGAGCTGCTTGCGGAGCTGGCCATCCTGTATCCGCAGGTGTCGGAGGTCTCTTACTCCGAGACCGTGAAATTTATCCATGGGAAAACCACCCCCGACACTCTGACCCTGGTCACCATCTCAACCAAAGGAAGAAGCCTTGCCGACAAGGAGCGGGAGCAGATTCAGAAATGGCTCTCAACCCGCCTCGGCTCCGGATCGGTCAAGGTCTACTTCGACAAGTAAGAAGGCTTACCTTACTACAGTTGGTCTGGTCAGCCGGGGCTGTCCGGCAGGCACAGTAATCTGCGGCTGCATCACCTCTCCTTCAGGCCTGCCTGGCATACCGGGTTTTGACACCTTTTCCATCTTATCAACCACATTCACCGGCGAGGAGCAGGAAGCGCACTCATCAATGAAGCTTGAGTAACCAAGGTCCCTGCCCTTGTATATGTATGTCACCATCTCGAATGGATGCTTGCGGTTCTTCGCAGGTATGATGGCATCACCCGGCGAGGAGTAGCCATAGCTTACACTCCATGGGCCTGTAGATGCGATAGCTGCTCCAGGATGATCAGCAAGGGGTGCCAGCTGAACGCTCTGGCTGAACCATATCTTTGCCTTCTTCGCTGCGGGGAACTCCGGCACCTGCTGAGCTCCTGTCAGAGAAGCGTGAGGAGCATCGGCTCCCTTAACCAGTTTAACCTCGCCTTCTGGCGCTGTCTCACCTCGTATGGAACTCACCACCACGAAGCTGTTCTGCGCTGTGATACTTTCACTGCCCGGCCTCACTGAAGAGTTAATCCCCTCATGTTCAATCGCTGACACCATCAGTCCCTCAGTCTCCACCCAGTCCGATTCGAGGGTGAAGCCCTCAATCATGACCCGTGCTCTGACTTTCTGTCCGGGCTCAAATGTCAGGCCGCTGACGCTGAAGGTTCCCAGCGGCGAGCTGACCGTTCCCCGGTTGGCCTTTGGCTTTTCTGCCACAGCCGGTGCCTTTGATGTAGCATTTGACGTTGCCCTCGTTGTTGCCGCCGTGGTTGTCCGCGTGGTTGCCGCGGTGGTTGCCCGCGTGGATGCTGCGGTTGTTGCCCGTGTGGATGCCCCGGCAGATACCCCTGCAGCCGCTGTCGACCTCGACGGGGTCTGGGACCGGGTTCCCTGAATATTGGCGCCTGTGAGAACCACCTCCGGGACTGACTGAGTTATGAATTCTATCGGACCGCGATATACGGTGAGGTTGCTCCTGAACTCCTCTATCCGCCTGACAGTCTCCTGCTGTGCAATGACTCCCCTGAGCCTCCCTGCCGGCGAGCTCTGAGCAATGGCTGCTGACGCTCCTGAAGGCGATCCTGTGGGAGCACCGGCAAGCCTGGCCCACCTGCTCCGCGAGCCTGCGACGACACCTTCGGCAACACCGGCAAAATAGTCAGCCGAATAGAGTTTAATCTCCCTGAACGGTAAAGTAGCATCCACGGCCGTGCTTGGGTTGGGCACACCGGGAAGCTTTAACATAACCTTATCGCCCTTCTTCAGCGGAACATCCCTGGCAATGAAAACGCCATTTTCATCAGTTGTGGCATTGTATTCAACATTACTGCTGCCGGTATGGCTGACAATTACCTTCAGGGCCCCGACGTAAGGGATTGTATCCATGACCCCGGGGACATTTACTGAGGGAGTGAGGCTGCCCACCTCGCCTGCAACAAAATCGCCCCAGGCACATGCCTCGTGAATGACCATCTCGTAACCGTGATAATCGGGCTTCTTATATTTCCAGAGGGAATAATAACTATCTACAAGCGTAAACTTCTTCGATACAACTTTTCCTCCGGCCTTGAGCCTGAGACCAATATCAGCGTCAAGGTTCATTCCGTCTGTGTTTACCGTTCCCTCCATTCCACCGTTAACATATACATCGAGGGCATTATAACCCTTGACCTTGAGATTGGCAGTGCACTGAAACCCGGCGAAGGCCTTCATCTGCGATGTAACATTGTAATCTACATCGCACCAGGCATCAATTGTTGAGATATTGCTAATGCTGGTGGGCACATACCAGAAGGTGCCTCCCTTTGCTCCCAACGCCATCTCAATACCCTGGTGTATCTCAACGGCAAGGGTCAGCTTCCCCTCCATGTTGCATAGTATAAACAATCCGATCTCGCATTTGCCGAGGTCTGACATTTCTATCTCGGTACCCCATATCGGCGTTTTCACCTCCTCATTCAGCTTCATGGTTGTATAGATCTTCATGTCAACCTGTTCCGATGCAAGGAACACTAGCCGGTAGCCGCCGTTCTTTGAATACTTGCCTTCAACACGAGGATTGGTGAGCAGGATCTGCCCGTCAAGCGTAACCGTCAGAGAGTCATTGTCGACCTTGTCAAGGAGAAATGTGACGCTGTCAAACTGGAGATTAACAGCGTATTTGTCGTTCATCTGCAAAGAGCTCTCCACTATTCCTTCTGCCAGTGAGACAGTGTTTGCCAGTGTTATTGGCACCTCCTGCTCAGGGACATCAATGTCATCAAATACTGCTGACAGTGAAGGCCTTAGCGCTATCATGCGGGTGTCATCCACCGTTTCGGCCTGCATGACAAGGTCGCTGGAGGGATCAACATAAACCGAGTCAGGACTGGGCCTGAAGGCACCTCCGGAAATATCAAGGATGCCATCCTGCATCAGCTTCACCCTGTTCTTTTGTGACGGAGTGAGAGTCCTGACGTTACCCGCGAAACGGTATTGCACATTATTGAACGTGCCCGGCTTCTCGCCACGGGCGATAGCCCTTGCTGCAGCAGGGTGCACCGACTGTTCCGCCGGCTTGAGATCATGCATGGTGACCACGCCGTCATACCTTACTGCGTCTGAAATCTTCAGTTGCTGCGATCTGACCTGAAATGTCAGCGCCACAGCAAGGATCACTGACATTACTAAACTCTTTTTCATTCCTATTTGGGTTATTGAGATTGTATAACGCAGGTTCTCATTAATTTAATATCTTAAACTGCGGATTTCTAAAAAAATCAGGCCACAAAATCCACAATGACTCTTAATTCTTAATTCTTAATTCTTAATTTTACAGTGGTGCTAATAACCGGAAAATCATGAAAATAACTGACTACCCTACATTCAACAAGGAGTGGGACAAAAAGGAGATTAAGAAGAAGACTGAGAAGATGCTGGAGGAGATAGGTGAGCTTCAGTACAAGATGTACGCCCAGGGCAAATTCAGCATACTCATTGTGCTCCAGGGTACCGATGCATCAGGCAAGGACGGGATCACGAAGGGACTCCTTAAATACTGCAACCCGATTGGCGTTGAGGTGCACAGCTTCAAGAAACCGACCGAGCTTGAATATGCGCATGATTTTCTCTGGAGGATACACAATGTCTGCCCGGCCAAGGGTGTGATGCAGGTGTTTATCAGGTCACATTATGAAGATATACTGGTACCTACGGTTGGTAAATATATTCCCGCCGATATCATCGAAAAAAGGTATGAGACAATTAACACCTTTGAGAAGATGCTTGAAGCTAACGGCACGAATGTCCTCAAGTTCTTCCTTAACGTATCAAAGGAGGTGCAGGAGGAGAGGCTTCTGGAGCGCATCGAGCTAAAGGAGAAGCACTGGAAGCATAAGGACGGCGACTGGGACACGCGTGAGCAGTTTGAGGAGTATCTGAAAGTATATCAACAGCTCCTTACGCGGTGCAATGAGGTGCCGTGGCATGTAGCCCCTTCCGACAAGAACTGGCAGAAGCTCTATGCCGTTGCCACGGTGGTTCTCAAGGCGCTGAAAGGGCTCGACCTGCAGTGGCCGGAGCTCGTTACGGAAAGGGTATGGGAGGAGTCCAAAACAGCGCCTGAGGTAGAGACGATACCGGAGGCAACGACAAAGCAGAAAGCCAAGGTGAAGCCGGAGGCAAAGACAAAGCAGAAAGCAAAGTCAAAGCCGGAAGTAAAGAAGAAACCTGAGGCCAGGACAAAGAAAAGCCGGTCCGGAGGCACTAAAAAGTAATCTGCTTCAAACCTCTGACACCAAATTCCTACGGTTTTGCCTTGAGCGTAACAGTTTGTGCTATCGTTCCTGCCTTCCGTGATTCAAATTTGATATCGATGCTGCCCTTTCCACTTACAAGGAACTGGTATTCAATCTTCCCGAATCCGGGCACCTGGCACAGCTGCACCTCAGGCTTATATTCCTTATAGTCAACCAGGCCCATCCAGACGTCGGTAAGCACACCGCCGCTGATGACCTTCGCACCGCGTCCTGCAACACTCAGTATATCAGGCGGATAAAGCTTATTCTTCATGGAAGCATGTGTGACGGACGGCATTGCCCCGTCGTTCACCAGCCTGACCCTGACACTCCACAGGTCGCCGTCGATCTTATTAACCTCGAAGACATCCATGATCACCCTGGGGGTATACTGTGCCGTAAAGATCACCGCAGATGCATTGCGGTGAACCAGGTCCTGAAGCATGAAGGGATGTGGCAGCCTCGTGCTCATCTTTGTCCAGCCACCGATCTCTACCTCGCCGTACAGCGGATGCTTATATGACTTCCACTCAACAAAATGTTCCCCCTGGAGAACGTTATCATTGAAGAGCAGCCTCTGTCTCTCGGCGTCTGAGGCTTCACCAAACCTGGATCTCTCCTCCTGTTTCCTCATGGGTGTACCGTCATATGTCTCCGTCTCCGCCTGGAAAAGCTCTCCCACAAATGAGTATGAACCTACAAGGTTATTTGTGAAGTCGGTAAAATCGCCATAGGTCGAATAGAGGTCTTTCCAACTGATCAGGTATTCATATCCCGGAACGATCTTCTCGATATTATTTCCGAGGTAGTCATAGACTGCTATGTCGCCCTGCGGTAGCTCCCCGGCAGCCTTGAACGACGGGCCCCTGAGGTACATCCCCCCGTTGTTGTGGAAGGCGAACACCATGATTATGTTTGGCCGGGCAAGCATATACTCTGCAATGGCTTTTATGCCAGTGCCTTCAAACGGGTAGTTCCCCGCTCCCCTCTGGACGTATGGCGGTTGCCAGTTAAATCCCCAGTTACGGTTACCGTCAACAAACCCTTCGCTGTCCTCATTTACCACTCCGTCGCCGTCGTTGTCGATGCCCTCCTGTCCCAACCGTGTCCATTCGCCCTTCTCTCCCGGCTTAACGGCGATCATCAGCCGGCTGTCGGCCGGATCGGTCCTGAGTTTGCCCAGTGTATCCCTTATCCTCATGGTTGTAATATGCCCGTCACCGTCGATATCATCCGGACCATCCTCGTCGAGGAGTCCGTCACGGTCATCATCGAATGGTATCCGCAGTCCGCGATTGGTGCTGGGGGTGTTTGCATCTGCAAAGAAATGGGCCCTGCCGTCTACGTTGACCACAGGGATGATATAATAGACGTTACGGTCAACAACATCGGTTATCTCCTTCAGCTTGCCATAGTTTGTCAGCAACCTGTTGGCCAGGTAGAGGCAGACCTCGGCGGCCTGTATCTCGTTACCGTGAATATTGCCGTCGACATATACCCCGGGCTTGGAGATGGGTTCGCCTGTCTTCTGGTTGTTGATTGTAAGGGCCCATATTGTGCGCCCCTCTTCGCTCTTACCCACCTGGTCAAGCTTTGTTAGCTCAGGGTATGCGGCGTTCAGGGCCTTCATCGCCTCTACCACCTTCTCGTAGCTGTAGTAAAAATCGAACCGCAGTGGTACCTTAACCTCCTGGGCTTGTATGAGCATGATGGCCAGTGCCGTCAGTGCCGCTGTCATGAATGATCTTTTTCTTCTCATGGCTAACCTCCGATAATTATCTGTTCCGAATCGTTCCCGGCCTGCTTTGACTCAAGCTTAATTTTAAGGGTTCGCTTTGCGGGAGTCCTGATGAGCCATATATACCTGGCCGATTTCATTCCCCCCATCTCACTGACGGGAGTTCTCTTTTTTCCCGAGAGGATCTCGATGCCCTCGCCCTCCAGAGTCAGGATTGCCGGTGCGGGCACCTTGTTCCTCTTGCCCATGGCAGTGGGAAATGAGAGATAACCCTCATTTGTCACCCAGGCCTCGAGCTGGTAAACACCGCCACCCTTCTCAGTCACTTTCACCTGGGTAATGGCAAGTTTCGGCAGCCTTTTCACCAGTTCGAACACATACGGCAGGTTCAGATTAAGAAGCGAATCCACAATAGACACCGGAGGAGTATTTTCGGCAAAGGGTGCTATCCCTCCTATCTCCACCTCACCAAGTGTAGGGTGCTTATATGCTGTCCAGGGCACGAATCCCTTTCCTTCCAGGTATTTGTCTGAGAAGACCAGGAGTGCTGTCTCTTTCGGGTCGCCTTTCTTCTCATCCTTTTTTGGTGCAGGCATCTGCTTCATCATGGCGGCCATCTGAGCCGGCTTCATCTGTCCGCCCTTGATCATTCCCATGACCATGGTTGCGCTGTACTGTGCCGGGGCGCCTCTCTCCTTCAGGAAAGAGCCGATCTTCTCCTCGCCCAGGGCAAGAAAATCCTCAGCGGACATCTTCTCAAGAGCCTCAATTGTAAGGCCGCTGCCCTCCTTCTTCTCCTCCTTCGGTTTCGGCAGACCCCATATATCCATTGTGAAGACCGGCAGGCCGAGGTGATAATAGGCCCACAGTTCAAACGACCCGTCTTCAGGCTGTGCCGGATCAAAACGTTCCTCGGTCACCCCCTTTTTCTTAAGGTACTCCTTGAAGTCGGTTGAAATCTCATTATAGAATGCCAGATCTTCCGGCAGGGGATTGACAACTGCCCCCAGTCCCAGGAAACTTGCTATCATGCTCTCATCAGCCGTCATACCGGGCGGCATCATAGGCTGCACCAACTCCATGATCTCAGCCATTGTATAGGAACGGGAGACGTCTATACCCATAGCCTTGCCCATATCCTGAGGGATGCGTATATTTTCAGTGTCCAGTGATCCTTTCCTGCCGCCCTGCGGTGGTGCCAGGAGGAAGTTGGTTGAACCGAAAGACATCACCATGGCTATTTCAGGGTGTGCGAAGGCGAACTTAAGCAGCGCTTCTGATTCGGGTGCTGAGCCGGGGTACAGTCCGCTTCGCTTCCCGAAGCTCTTGAACAGGTGCGGGAAATTGATATTGACATTGGTTCCGCCCGGGCCATCCTCGTTATACTGGCCGTCACCGTCGTCATCAATGCCTTCGGTATAAAGCTTATATATGCCTTTCTCTCCCTTGGAGCCATCAGCCCTGCGCATCAGCCGGGGTTCACCTTCAACGGGCACCCAGGTGCCGTCGGGCGATTTCACCCTCATCTGTGTGATAATACCATCACCGTTGAGGTCGTTATAGCCATCCTCATCCGTCTGGTCATCGGTGTCGTCATTGAAGGGCGTAGTGTTGCCCGGATCGGTGTAGAGTGGCTTCGTGAAATATCGGGCATATGCATCCGGATTACCCAGGGGTACTATATACCACGTCTGGTTGGCCGTCAGTGAGGCATCCGAAGCTATGCGAGATGCCAGCGACAGTGCTGCCTCGGTAGCCAGCGGGGTGGTGCCCGTCATGTTTGCCGTTACCAGCACGGCCGGTACGGTGGTACCTGACTTACCAATCTCTATCATCAGCATCTCCCTGGCGCCGGGGGTGACGGCAAGCTTATGGACTTTCACAATTGATGCGGAGGCCTGACGAAGCTGCTCGGCCCTGCGGCTCACCGCGACGGGGTCACTGTATTTTTCTGTTACCTGAGCCGGCGCCGGTGCGGATAAAAGGGCAGCAACAAGAAGCAACACGCCTCTCATTGCAGGTGGTTTTGTCATTTTCATTTCGGGAAAGCTTTATAGGGCTATTAACTCTTTCATTTTATCTCTAAACCGAATAACTCATTGTATTTCTGAATTATATAACTGTCAAGCCATATGTAGTGCTCTGTAATCTTCTCCTTCCGGGCTTTGGCATTGCCGGTCATGGAGGCCATCATATCTGCGGTCTTATTGAATATTTCATCCTCCACCGGGGCAAGCTTCTGCACTATGCCCGTCTGCTCCCTGTTCAAGAGCAATGCCACGTTCATATATTTCCCTCCTGATCCGCGGGTGATGGGGAAGAGCTGACGCTTAAGCGTCATGGCGGCATCGCACAGCGGTGCATGCATGTTCTCCTTCATGCTCACCACCTGCGGCAGGGTTTTACCGGCGCTGACCCATACGGGGACAGCAACTGCAGTAAGCGGGAAGCCGGTCAGGGTCCACATCATGGCATTGTCAGGGTCTTCGCCTTTTGCGGCTCCGACGACCATCATCACTGATGCCGAGGAGGTGCGGGGGATGAAGTCTTCGAAGTTACTGAAGGTGGTCTCAGCTGAGCTGGCCGGGAGCTCTTCGCGCAGGTTCACACCGGTGAGCGAGTGCTTCAGGTTGCGTGATATGATGTTCATAAGGTTCTGCGGGTCAAGCTTCTTCTGTGCCAGGGCCATATTCAGGGCCTCGCTTGCGGCTGCAAATCTGATATATCCTCCTCCGACATCCACCGTGCCTGTGAATGAGTGGTTGGTACGTATCAGCAGTCCGTAGGGTGCCAGAGACGGGTCATTGGCGTCGATCTTTTTATAGGTGAAATTGCCGGTCTCATAATAGGCGGCACCGCCGTGAGCATCGATGACCCCGAAGTTGGCATCCACACCAAGCGGCTTCGGCATGTTGGTGAGCATCTTCTCAAAGTCGGCGAGCGTAGCGCAGCTTGCCAGGGCCAGTCGCATAACCACACCCTCCTGGTCGGCAAATCTGGTGGTGTCACCGTCGTTGTTGTTGTAGGCGGCCGAATTAATTATTGCGAAGCCGGCGGAATTGAACCCGCCCCACACCTCCTGTTTCCACGACTCTTTGGAATCTACCATCCCGATAAACTGGTATTTGCCGTCGGTGAAGAATACGAGGGCATTATCGAGGGTACCGGTGTCGCGGTGTTTGTAAAGAATAGGCCTTCCGTCGGGAGTATACTTGCCTGACATAAGGAATGTGGTGCATGACCAGAGCTCTCCTGCGATGCCGGCAGCGGCAAACAGGACCAAAATCATCGTCAGTTTCTTCATAGGGATATGGAAAAATTTTGTTAAAGGTAAAAGTTTTTTCCTCCCCCGATCTTCTCCGGCCGGGGCGTTAAGGATTTTTAACCCTGGCATTTCAGTCCACAGCCAGCAGTCTACAGTCCACAGTCCAAGGAAGGGTCACCAACTAATTGACTGACTTGATATTAAGGGACTGCCGACTGGAGACTGGAGACTG
>JBGSLG010000008.1:0-15834 GCA_041740815.1 Bacteroidales bacterium | reverse complement strand
TGGTGCCCCAGCACGGAGAATCCCTTTGTGACATTAACATTGTCATGGGAGAGGACGGACTCCTGATTGCAAAAGGTGAAACGAACCTGCCGCAGGCAAAGGAAGAGATACTTGCAATGCTTGGCAAATCGGGTTACGCTTTCACTGACAGTATCACCGTGCTGCCTGATCCCGCGGTTGTGGAAACCCCCTGGGGACTGGTGTCGGTAAGCGTTTGCAACATGCGTACAAAGCCGTCACATGCTGCGGAGATGGCTACCCAGGCTCTTATGGGCACACCTGTTAAGATACTCAACAAGCGTGGCGGATGGCTGATGGTTCAGACTCCTGATGCCTATATCGGATGGACCGATGACCCGTTGGCTGAGTTGAGTGACAGCGGACTGGTTGCCTGGAAAAACAGCGAAAGACTGATATATCTGAAAAACACTGGCGTGATAACTGACGCTGATGAGATGACAGTTTCAGACATAGTCTTCGGGGTCGTTCTCGCAAAAACCGGTGAACAGAGAGATCACTTCAGCGTTATACTTCCTGACGGAAGGGAGGGTCTCGTGAAAAAAAGTGAAGTGACTGATTTCAGGGTATGGGCTGAGAAAACTGAACCCGACCCTGCCACGATGATAAAATTTGCCCGTACATTTCTTGGTACTCCTTATCTCTGGGGCGGCACATCTACAAAGGGAGTGGATTGCAGCGGATTTACAAAAACAATTTATTATTCTGCAGGACTGATACTTACGCGTGACGCTTCTGGACAATTCAGGTATGGTTTAGAGAGAAGCATTGAGAATGGCAGTGATTCGCTTGCCCCCGGTGATCTGCTCTTTTTCGGAAGAGTCAGGGACGGAAGGCCAAGAATCACCCATACGGGAATGTATATAGGTGACAGTGAGTTTATACACTCATCGCGGCTGGTAAGGATCAACAGCTTTGATTCAACCAGGGCAAACTACAGCGAGTATCTGCTGGAGATCCTGCAGGGCGCAAGAAGGATCGCCGGCGTTCCTCCCGGAGAAGGATTTGTCCGTGTTTCACAACATAGCTGGTATTTTTAAGACTATATGAAGAAGAGAGATTTCATCAAAATCGGCGGGCTCGCAGCAGGAGCTGTAATAGCAGGCTGCACGGCTTCACCGGCAGAACCGTCAACGGCAAAAGGCATCATCAGGAAAAAGGGTAGCGGGGTACTCAAGCTCAGCTACAGACCCTATGAGCTGCAACTGCGCCATGTCTTTACGGTGGCAACGAACTCCAGAACCACCACCCCGGTGGTACTTACGTCGATCGAGTATGACGGTGTAACCGGCTTCGGTGAGGCGTCAATGCCCCCGTATCTTGGTGAGAGTCACGAGTCTGTGCTCGGCTTCCTTTCAAAGGTGAACCTGGAGCAGTTCAGTGATCCTTTCCTTATGGAGGATATTCTTGCATATATAGAAGGTGTGATGCCGGGCAACTATGCAGCCAAGGCATCGCTTGACATCGCGCTGCATGATCTTACCGGCAAGCTTCTCGGGCAGCCATGGTTCAGGCTGTGGGGACTGGATCCGCGGAAGACACCAAATACAAGCTTTACTATCGGGATAGATACCGCTGACGTCGTGAGGGAGAAAACCCTTGAGGCCAGTGCGTTTAAGATGCTCAAGATCAAGCTGGGGCGAGACAACGACAGGGAGATGATAGAGACTGTGAGGTCAGTGACCGATGTCCCGATATTCGTTGATGTCAACCAGGGTTGGAAAGACAGGGTCTACGCCATGGAGATGGCTCATTACCTTTGTGAGAAGAATTGTCTGTTCATTGAGCAGCCAATGCCAAAGGAGCAGGTTGAAGATATAGCCTGGCTCACGGCAGGCAGTCCGCTGCCCATCGTTGCTGATGAAGCTCTGCAGACGGTCAGTCAGCTGCTGTCGATGAAAGGTGTATACTCCGGGATCAACATCAAGCTCATGAAGTGCGGCGGGATGCATGCTGCATACAAGATGATTACAATGGCGAGGCAGATGGACATGAAGATTTTGATAGGATGTATGACCGAAACTTCATGTGCTGTTTCGGCGGCGGCACAACTCTCTCCTTTGGTCGATTGGGCTGACCTCGATGGTAACCTGCTGATAAGCAACGATGTATACGAAGGGATGACAGTTGTTGAAGGAAGGATAAACATTCCAGACCGTCCCGGCATCGGAATTATTGAGAAAAAAATTGAGAACTTGTAATACATCCTAACAGGAAATATGTATCTTGCTTCAAGGATAGGAAACTGTTTTACTACTATTATATATAACCTAATCAATACTATTTAACCCTAAATCCAATCACATGAGAACAAAACTATTAATGTTGTTTGCGGTTTTGGGACTGATGCTCTCTCAAAGCATTTATGCTCAGCCTAAGACCGTGACAGGGACTGTCACAGACGCCACAACGAATGAAACGTTGCCCGGCGTCAACGTGATAATCAAGAACACAACCACTGGTACAAGTACAGACCCGTTCGGGAATTTCTCGATCAATGTTGCTCCGGGGCAGGTACTTGTATTCAGCTCTCTGGGATACGCCAACTACGAAGTGACAGTAGGGGCGGGGAACAGGATCAGCGTGGGCCTCACCCCTGATGTTCAGATGATAGAGGATGTGGTGATAACCTCCGAATTCGGAATGAAGCGCGTATCGCGCGCGGTAGGTTCATCCGTTCAGAACGTCAAAGCATCTGATATTATGGAATCGGGACGTGACAACTTCATCACTGCACTGCAGGGACGCGTAGCAGGTATGAATGTCGGTAGCACCAGTGGTGCGCCCGGTTCTTCAACTTCTGTGGTATTAAGGAGTATCACCTCAATATCCGGTAACAACCAGCCTCTCTATGTCGTTGACGGTATACCGATGAACAACTCGACGTTTGACCCTCTGTCAATGGCGGATGCCGGAGCAAACTTTTCTGTCCGAAATCTCGACTTCGCATCACGCGGTAACGACTTCAACCCGGATGACATTGAATCAATGACTGTTCTCAAGGGCGCGGCTGCTGCAGCCCTCTACGGTTCTGATGCCTCAAACGGGGCAATTATCATTACTACGAAAAAGGGTCAGGCCGGCAGGGGCAAAGTCTCCTACAGCAACTCCTTCAGATGGGATGATGCATATGGTATACCCGAGTTGCAGGATAAATATACAAATGGGAACTACGGAACAACTAACTACTATTATCTTACCCGTTACGGTGGAAAGTATATAGAGGGTATGACACTTTACAATAATATCGATGCTGTTCTTCAGACCGGATTTACAATGAGACATAACATCTCGGTTGAAGGCGGATCAGACAAGGTTACACTCCGTGCCTCAGCATCCACGCTTGATCAGCAGGGTGTCATAAAGACTTCGGACTTTTCAAGGTTTAACCTTTCACTCTCCGGGAGAGCAGAGGTAACTAACTGGCTTACAGTGGAATCTTCAATGCAGTATGTGTCTACCGAAAACAACAAGGTACCCATCGGAACAGACGGACCTCTCTACAGGTCAATGCGCTGGCCGATGGTTGACGATATGTCAGTGTGGCTCGCTCCTGACGGATCACATATGAGCACACCAGACTACTATCTTGACGGTGACCTGATCAACCCTCTTTTCGGTCTTTACAAGAACAAATTGTTTGATGACTCTGACCGTTTCATCTCAAACGTTTCAGCAACACTGGTACCTATTGAGCATACGTTCGTCCGTGCACAGGTTGGCTGGGACGTAGGTATGCAGACATATATTGCAACCAGGCACCCGTATTATGACACTTATCAGGATGGAACCGGTATATACAATATATCAAAGTCAAACTTCTCGGATCCGACCCTGAACGTACTTGCTGGATATACCAATGAGTTCCTTGATGATAAACTTTCAGTTTCAGCTCAGTTCGGATATCACCAGCTTGAGAATGGAGTAACCCGTCTTGGTACATACGGTACAAAGTTTGCAGTGGTGGACTTCCAGTCGATTAACAACGTCGATCCGCTCTCAGTCAGCTCATCACAGCGTCACACCAAAAGAAGGATTCAGGCTCTGTCAGGGCAGCTGGAACTGGGTTATAACCAGATGGCTTACGTGACATTGCGTGCAAGGAACGACTGGTCATCAACACTTCCTGTTGCAAACAATCGTTACTTCTATCCTGCAATTGAGGGATCGTTCATTGTTACCGAACTGCCTTTCATTCAGGATAACAAATTCCTTAACTATCTGAAGCTTCGCGGTTCTATAGCACAGGTTGGTAAGGATGCCGGTCCGCTCGAGATCGATCCTCAGCTTGAGCCCACAAATCTAACCGGCGGAGGCTACAAATATGGTTTCACAGGTCCGAACAGGAACCTGAGGCCTGAGATCACCACCTCAAAGGAGGTAGGCTTTGAAGGTCGTTTCCTTGATGACAGGTTAAATGCCGATTTCACATACTTCTGGACACACTGTGATGACCAGATTGTGAAGGGCTTCCGTCTCAGCTACGGTACCGGTTTCGTTCTGAATAACATGAACGTAGGTACATTCGAGACAGAGGGATGGGAACTTCATGTTGACGGTGATGTCCTCCGCATGGGCAACGGCCTGCGCTGGAACATCGGGTTCAATGCATCGCATACAGAGTCCGAAGTGATCTACCTTCCGGCAAACGTTACAGAATACTACAACCCATACACATGGAACGCCGGCAACATACGTAACGGTATTATGCTGGGCTACCCCGTAACAACAATTACTGGTCTCGCCTATCTCAGGAATGAAGCAGGTGACGTGCTCATCAGCCCGACATCGGGTCTTCCGGTTGCCAGCACCACCTGGAGTGTCCTTGGCGACAGAGAACCTAAACTGAGATATGGGATAACCTCTTCACTGAGTTATAAGGGACTGCGCTTATCGGCAATGTTCTCCGGACGGTACAAGGCCACAGTTGTCAACGGCACAAAACATTACATGATGACGGAAGGCCTCAGCTGGGAATCAGTGGAGCTTCGTGAAAGCGGTCCGGTAGTTTTCGATGGTGTTTTACAGGATGGTAATGAGAACACAGCCAATCCTACCAAAAATAATATAGCTGTTGACTTTAATCTCTTCCCATCCACATATTCAGGTTTATATACCGGTGATGAGGACTGGATTGAAAAGGATATCAACTACCTGCGTCTGCAGGAACTGCGTCTTTCATACAACCTGCCTTCTAAATGGCTTGCCAAGACAGCAGTCCTTTCTCAGGCCAGCGTGTTCATTACAGGTAATGACCTCGCTGTATGGACTAACTATTCAGGCATTGATGCCGTAGGAAACACAACCTCTGCTGCTGCAGGCGGTACCGGCGGTGAAGGTATTGATGTCTGGTCACTGCCCAACCCGAGAGGTTACTCTATCGGCCTAAACGTGACATTCAAATAATTGATAATACAAAAAAACTGAAACAATGATAAAAAAGATATCAATTTCCGTTCTTTTGCTGGCATCGTTCATGTTCATTACAACAAGTTGTGAGGACTGGCTTGATGTCAACAAAAACGTGGATGCTCCGGATAAGGTGGAAGGCTATCTGTACCTTGCAGGGATCATCCAGCAATACCAGGGCATGTACTGGGATATCCGTGCTACAGGCCCGCTCACCCAAATGATGGGAACTACAGGATTTACATATTATGCACAGCATTACACCACCGGTGGAAATGATAATGGTGCTGAGCAATGGAGAGTAGCTTACTGGCTTCAGGGAATGAACCTCGAAAATATGATCAATCAGTCTGTAGAAGCAGAAAACTGGACTCTTGCTGGAATCGGTTATGCAATTAAAGCGTACACATGGGACCAGCTGACCAAATATCACGGCGAACTCATCCTCAAAGACGCTTTTGTGCCAGGTCTTCTGGCTCACAGGTACGACTACCAGGATACCATTTATACAGCAGTCCGCGGCTGGGCAAACAAGGCTATTGAATATCTTTCAATGCCCGATGCCACCAACTACGGTACCAAAATCAGCGCCAACGACTATATATACGGCGGCGATCCTGAAAAGTGGAAGAAGTTTGCCTACGGCGTCATTGTGCGCAACCTCTCATCACTGACAAATAAGAGTGATTTCACCACAGCTTATGCAAATGAGCTCATTGATGCTGCATCGAAATCATTTGCATCAAACGCTGACAACGCGACTGTAAGAGTTGCCGGAGGTAGTGCAGCAGCTGCCCAATCTGGATATAACAACTTCTGGGGTACCAGCAGGGCTAACCTTTCGAGAACCTACTTTCAGCACGAGTATGCTGTCCAGGTATTCACAGGCACCGTGCCGGAGTATGATCAGGCAACAGGAAACAAAACCGCGGTTACAGGTAACACATATTTCCCGTACCAGCTGGCTGCAAAGCAGATAGTAACCGATACAATCATCACAGTACCCGGACATTATGATCCTCGGGTTGCTGTGAAACTTGCCACTGTTGATGATGCCGCCTATACAAATCTTGATAATGCTTATGCAATCAAGAAGCGCAAGTATTACGGCGGAACCTTCACCGGGCTGACTGGCCCCATCGGTACCGCACCTTCATTCTTCGGGCGCAACTCCACATCCGCTGCAACAAGCCTCAATGATGCAGCCCATGACGGTATTGGTCGCTGGCTTTACCGGGATGACGCTCCATATATCCTGATGACATATGCCGAACTAAAATTCTGCCTGTCGGAAGCACTTTGGAAACTTGACCGCAAGTCAGAGTCACTCCAGGCTTTCAGGGACGGTGTCAAGGCAGATCTGGACTTTACCGGATCCTATATTTTCACCGGAAAACAGGGCAAGGTTGTTGAGGGTGTTCAGACTACACTCGGAGTGGCTGGTGGCGATAAGGTGACGACAGCCGTTTATAACTCCATGGCTGCCGAATATGCAGCCGGACCGTATGTTGACCTTCTAACAGAGGCTGATTTCACCCTGTCACACATCATGATGCAGAAATGGGTCGCCCTCTATCCATGGGGAGCAGCTGAAGCATGGGTCGATATGAGGAAATACCATTATGATATCGAGTATACAGGCGACTATCCTGGGGATGGCAACGGATGGGATCTTTCCACCGTAACGATGAAGTGGGATTCAGATCCGGACAAGGTTTACAAGGGCCTTTATCTGGCACCTGCACAGGTCCAGGGTCGTAAATCAGCCTACAACACCTTCAACGAAGGTTCACCCTCCTACAGGATTCGTCCGCGCTACAATTCGGAGTACATGTGGAATAAACCATCTCTTGAAGGTTTGAAGCCGATCTCCGGACTGGCCACCAACTACCAGACCTCAATCCCGTGGTTTGCTTATCCGGGTGAAATGCCGACCAAGTAATTGACAAATTAAAAATCAACAATTATGAAAATCATAAAATACTTAAGTCTGATACTGGCAGTGACCCTGATGGTTTCATGCGAAAAGAACGAGATCGAATATGATACCACTCCAATTGGCGAGGTGGCTGAGTTCCAGCTGCATTACATTGTACCGGTAACCGCCGTGGCTGCCAATAATATAACCAAGGTTGAGATTAACAATCAGTTATATGCTAACAACAAGGCACCTCTGAATACTTACAATGCCATCCCGGGTGGTGGTGTGGGGAGATTCTATACCGTGAATCCGGGTTCTGTCAATATTAAGATGTACCAGGGAGTTGCCATGGATGTACTTGTCTATGACCAGAATGTAACTCTTACAGCAGGAAAGCAAAATGTGTTCATTCACGATTTCAACCTGCCGCCTGTGGTTATTGACAACGAGTATCCCTACATTCGCAGGGAGACGGTGGAAACCGATACAACCACATGGGTGAAGTTCTACAACTTCCTCTATGAGACAGCCGGTGTGCCCACCACTCTCAAACTTCAGTACCAGTACATGAGCCATCGCACCACTCAGCTTGTGAATATTGGCGAGCCCGTCGCATTCGGTGAGACAACAGGATGGCAACAGGTGCTTCTTCTGAAATTACCGAATGAACTGGTGACTGCAGGGTCACGTCGTATAGACTATCGTATCAAGGTTGTAGATGATGCCGGAAATATTGTCGGAGATCTTCAGATCCGCAATTCCATCGGCACATATGTAAACTACGCCGATTACTGGACGGGCACCATTGGCAGAAGGTATCACCATATCTTCAGCGGCATGAGGGCTGCGGCCCCGGCAAGCGCCGTGAGGGTCTTTACAGCTTTGTAATTTTTTGTACAGTTTGAAGGATTTGCCCCTCATGGGGTAGAATCAGGGTTGGTTACTGCGAGGACGCTTAATTCAGCGTCCTCGCTTTTTTCGATGGCTGTGTGCCAGTGTCTGAAGATTTGGGAATCAATCGAGGACTGTCATATATTCAATAGTTAACATAAATGTTGAATTTAATAAGCAAAATAGTATCTTGAACCCTGATAATTTTAAATTTGAATTTAGTACCTTGATGTCCGAAATTATAGGATGACTTTTAATCAAAATTATATGTCAATTATTAAGTTTAACCCTAAAACCAATCGAATGAAAACTAGGCTTTTATTGTTGGTTTCGCACAAACTGACCGAAATACAGAAGCGAATTTTGCTTTCGGTATTCGCCTTGGTTCTTATATCCGGAACCATGGTTGCACAGAACATAAGAGTTACCGGCAGGGTGGTTGAAAATACCGGCCTTCCTGCAATAGGTGTAACTGTTATTATTGAGGGTACCACAACCGGCGTGGCAACACAGAATGACGGTACTTTCTCAATTGAGGCCCCGGCCAATGCGGTACTTCTCTTTTCAGCCATAGGGATGGAAAGCCAGAGGATACCAGTCAACAACAGGACAGTCATCAATGTCACTATGGCTGAGTCAGCTGTGATTGTTGAGGAAGTTGTGGTAACAGCCCTGGGTATCGAGAAGGAGAAAAAGGCCCTCGGCTATGCTGTTCAGGATCTGAAGAGTGATGAGATCATGAGAAATAAGCAGACAAACATCATCAACTCACTTGCGGGCAAGGTTGCAGGCGTCAATGTTACCCAGTCAAGCGGTTCAGCCGGTTCCGGTTCCACCATTATCATCCGCGGTGGCAACTCGGCAAGCGAGTCGCGAGATAACCAGCCGTTGTTCGTGGTTGACGGCATAATATATGACAACTCCACGGTGAACAGCGGCAATTCGGGAACAGACGGCGTAACAAAGAATGCAACATCATTCGGTAACCGTGTTATGGACATCAACCCTGATGATATAGAGAGCATGTCAATCCTCAAGGGTGCCGCTGCATCTGCTCTATATGGATCGAGGGCTGCAGACGGAGTAGTCATCATTACGACAAAAAAAGGCGGTGAGGGTCCGGTAAGAATCGACTTCAACTCCAAGTATTCATATTCCTGGACTGGCATACTACCTGAACTGCAGGGCGTTTACGGAAGAGGGTTCTATAACCAGACCGGCGTTTTCAGTGACTACACAACCCAATCGTGGGGCAATCCGATTACAGGAACCGTGTACGACAATGTAGGCGGCTTCTTCCAGGGAGGGAATGTTTTTGACAATAGCCTGAGCATTTCAGGAGGGAGCTCGACCAACAATTTCTACCTTTCAATATCTAACTTTGACCAGACGGGTGTTGTTCCTTTGACCGGATATGATAAAACAACATTCCGCTTCAATGGTGAGCAGAAATATGGCAAACTGACTGTTGGAGCAAATGCTGCCTATTCAGTCTCAAATACTGTCAAGACTCTGACATCTGCCGGCCTGTACAATGGCGGAGGTAACGGGACAATGACAGCTCTGTACGGATGGTCACGAAGTGATGATATTACAAAGTACCTGAACGATGACGGAACAAAATACAGGATGTTCGAAGGTCTCCAGGAACTCGCAAGCGATGTTGAAAATCCATACTGGATTATAAATAAAAACGAGCTGACTGATAAAGTGAACCGTTTCACCGGAGGAATAAATGCAAAGCTGGATCTTACCGACTGGTTTAACATTATCTACCGTGTTGGTTTTGATACTTATAACAGCGGTGCTTACACATATATTGCTCCCGGAGGAGCGGTCCTGGAGCAGTACCAGGATGGCCGGCTCAGCAAGAGCAGCTCGGATTATCAGTTTCTTACTTCAAACCTGATGCTGAACTTTGAACAGAGCCTGGGCGACTTTAATTTTAACCTTTTACTGGGACAGACTGCAGAAAATACAAACCGGGTTCTCCGCACAAACTGGGGCTATGGTTTTTCAACCGCAGGCACAATCAGTTTTGGAAACATTGTGAATGATCAGAAGTTTTTTACCGAAAGGAATGTTACAAAACGTCTGTTAGGGGTGTTCGGCGAATTCCGTGCATCATACAAAAGCATTGCATACCTTACAGTAACAGGACGAAATGACTGGTCTTCGACTCTTCCTATTGAGAACAGGTCCTATTTCTATCCCTCAGTCTCAGGTAGTCTCGTATTTACCGAGCTTCTGCCAAAGAATGACATCCTCTCGTTTGGAAAGCTACGCTTATCATGGGCACAGGTGGGTAAAGATACTGACGCCTATGCCACAAACACTTATCTCTGGTCTCCCCAGGTTGTGAGCGGGCAGTTTGTCGGCGCCGGAAACAGCTGGACGGGAGGAAGCCCGGACCTTGTGCCTGAGATTCAGACATCGACCGAATTTGGTACAGAGCTGCAATTTCTCAAAGGAAGATTGGGATTGGATTTCACTTACTATAACAGTATTACCAAGAACCAGCTTGCCAGTCCGCGTCTCGCCCAGTCGACAGGCTATATCTTCCTGACACTTAACAGTGGTTCTGTTCAAAACAAGGGGATGGAGCTTTCGATTAATGCCACCCCGGTCAGTAACCCCGATTTTACCTGGGATATGACTTTGAATCTTTCAGGTAACCGGGGCACGCTTGGCGATTTCCTCCCGGGAGTCGGACTATTTTATGTAACCGATGTACAGATCGGAGGAGTAAAGGCAGCCTCCGTTCCAAACGGCGGTTACTTCCTCGGTCTGACCGGTGATTACTGGGAGAGAGAGAAGGACGGTGAGGGTAATGTTATAGAAGATGGAAGATATGTAATTGACGTTGCTACCGGACTCTATAAGAACACAAAGGTCACCACTAACGTGATAGGGAATCGTGAGCCTGACTTCCTTGGCGGGCTTAGTAACAATTTCCGTTATAAGAACCTTGACTTCTCTTTCCTGTTTGACATCAGAAAAGGAGGCGACATTTACAACGGCACCGAGTATTATCTGACTGTGAATGGATTGAGTATGAGAACGCTCGAGCGCGAGTCTGTTACCGTGGAAGGTGTCTCTTCTGCTACCGGGGAGGCCCTCTCCTTTACATACGATGCAGGTCAGACATATGTCATAGGCGGTGTGTCTTATTCTGGTGAGTATATGATCCAGCAATACTGGATAAACTACAGCAATAACGCATATAATTTCATGACAAGTACCAACTGGCTGAGACTCCGCTCAATGGCACTTTCATATGACTTCACAGACCTTATTGGAAACAGGAGTTTCATCAAAGGTCTCTCTGCTTCTGTTGCCGGGTATAACTTATGGTTATGGACCAATTATAAGGGAATGGATCCGGAGGTCAGCGTATCCGGCTCAGGAACGGGAGGCTCCGGTTCAATGGGCATTGACTACGCCGGGGTGCCTGCAACACGTAGTATTACGTTTGGTCTTAACGCAACTTTTTAATAACGGATTTTAAAAGATATGACTATGAAAAAGATATTAACTATCATAATTGCTCTGGCCTTTCTTTTGGGTTCGTCCTCTTGTGAGAAATGGCTGGATATCAATGTTGACCCGGACAATCCAAATGACCTGAGCGCAACACCCGAAATCAGGCTTCCATGGATACAACATTACTACATGTATGCATGGGGAACCGCCAATACGCGCACCAGTTTTATTGCCGGGCTGCTGACATATACCTCCTCCACAGCTGCCAGCAGCAGGCTTGCTGCATGGAACCCGCTACAGTCAAGCTGTACCACCGTGTATCAGAACTGGTTTCTGGGTGCAGCAGTAAACCTCAATCCTCTCATTACCAAAGCTGAAGAAACAGGTGCTAATCATTATATTGGAGCTGCATACTGTATCAAGGCCATGGGCTTTATGATGATGCTTGATCTCCACGGTGAGATGCCCTATACTGAGGCCATGACCGGGAAATATAATCCTGTTTATGATCAGGGAGATGTAATTTACAACGGATGCCTGGCAGACCTTGACAAAGCCATTGAGTATTTTGGTATGGCCCAGGAGGCAGGTGCTCCGGCACTCTCGGAAGGAGATACCTGGAATGGCGGTGATGTGGAAAAATGGATCAAACTGTGCTATGGCCTCAAAGCGCGGTACCTCCTTCAGGTTTCAAAGAAATCCATATACGACCCGACTGCTGTTCTGGCCGCTCTGCAAAATGCACCACAGTCAAATGCTGATAATATTGTAATGAAGCATTATAATGTGGAAGGCGATGCAACTAACTTTACAGTTGCTGATCCTTACCAGGCAAATACCACATGGGATGCTGCCGCTTATGGAACCTCACAGCGTGCCACCAGGTGGTATGCCAACATGCTGACAAACAGCTTTACAGGCGGTTCAGGCGTTATTGATCCCCGCCTGCCCAAGCTTCTTCCTGCCATGATGACAAACATCAAACTAAACGCCTCCGGAGACATAATCAGCTATGAGTGGGCAAGAGATATTGGCGTGGACATGTTGTATTCGGATATACGTCAGAACAGCGGGCCATTAAACGCATCATACGCTACGGCTGACCGTACAGTGGTCTATGCTATTGCTGATGAAGCCGAGAGGACTGCTTTCATAGCTGCCCTGCCGCATCCGCATACAGTCAACGGGAATAATGTCACCGTGACCTACCGTAAAGGATCATTCTACATCAACAGTACCAACTACAAAAGAGCCGGCGATACGGTGTATGTGAATATGAGGGCTAACAGCATGTCAACAAGCGGATTGTCAGCCACTGATATGTATTACTATCCTTCTGCCGGCTTCCTTGCAGTAGCTGGAACAGGTACTTTCTATGCCAGGCCTGACTCTGATTCCGATATCCTTACTTATGCTGAGATGTGCTTCATCAAGGCTGAGGTCTACCTCAGGCAGGGCAATGCACCGGAAGCATTAAACGCGTATAAGGCTGGCATTCAGGCTCATTTTGACCGGATGCAGATCAAACTTAATGATTGGAGGTCAGCGGGCACGATCAATCCGGACCAGATGCCAATGGATGAAGCAGATATCAGCGCTTATATGGCCAGCGCTGCCGTTGTTCAGACTGCCTCAGCTCTCACCATGGCTGACATAATGCAGCAGAAGATCATAGCCATGGGTCTCAATACGCAGAACTGGAATGATATGCGCCGTTTCAACTACAGCGCCGGAAACATTGGCGACTTTGGCGTAGTGTACAGGGACTATAAGAGACCTTATGAGTTCACGGCAACCAATATCATGACTGGTTCCGGTCCTTCTGACCCTACATACTGGTTCCGCCGTTTCAGCCAGAGCACGCACGAGAGCAACTATAACAATGAGCAGCTGTTGCTTTCCAACCCGTTGGCCATGCAGGATGCCATCTGGAGTGATCCCGTATGGTGGGATAAAGAATAGTCAGGTGAAGACTTGAGCAATCGTGTAAGAGGGGTGTCACTGTAACAGGGCACCCCTTTTGCTTTTTATGCTTTTGTGAATCCGCTTCTCTCGATCAGGGCATCGATAGAGGGCTCACGTCCGCGAAAAGCCCTGAAGAGCTCATCCGGTTCCCGGCTGCCGCCTCTTTCCAGGATATTAAGACGGAATGATTCTGCTGTTTTCCGGTCAAAAATACCTCTCTCCCTGAAGAGGCTGAAGGCATCGGCATCAAGCACCTCAGCCCATTTATATCCATAATAGCCTGCCGCATAACCACCCGAAAAGAGATGGGCGAACGAGACGCTCATGCATGCACCTTCAGCGGGTGGAAGAATTTCAGCCGGCGCCATTGCTGTGCGTTCAAATGCTATTATCTCTCCGGCAAATGGTTCTTCCAGTGTGTGCCACGCCATGTCAAGCAGCCCGAAGCCGAGCTGTCTCATGCATGAATAGCCCTCATTGTAGGTTAGCGACTCCTTGAGTTTTGTCAGGATCTCTTCAGGTATCTTTTCCCCGGTCACCCAGTGTGCTGCCCAGGTGTCGAGCCACTCCTTCTCCCATGCCCAGTTCTCCATTATCTGCGACGGTAACTCAACAAAATCGCGTCTTACATTTGTGCCTGACAGACTTTCGTAAGTACAGTCTGACAGCATGCCATGCAGTGCGTGGCCGAACTCATGCAGGAAGGTGTTCATCTCGCTGTGCGAAAGGAGCGATGGCCGTGCCGGTGTTGCACGGGTGAAGTTCATCACCAGCGACACAACCGGGATTATCCTTTCACCCTTTTCCCTGCTCTGTTCCCGGAAGCCGGTCATCCATGCGCCGCCTCCCTTGCCTTTCCGCGGGTGGAAGTCAAGCAACAGGATGGCGATGATGCCCCTGTCCGCATCATGGACTTCATATGATGTCACCTCCTGGTTATAAACCGGTATCTCACTGTTTTCTGTGAAAGTCAGTCCGTAAAGCCGTGTTGCCAAACCCAACACAGCCTCCTTTACTTTTTCCAGTGGCATGAAGGGCCTCAGCGCCTCGTCGTCAATATTGAACCGCTCCAGCCTCAGCTTCTCGGACCAGTAAGCCCAGTCCCAGCGCTCCACTCTGCCCTGGTGACCGTGGCTGCGGGCATACAGTTCAATATCGTTATGGTCACGTTTTCCCGCTGGTAGTGATGCCTCCAGGAGCTTCTCAAGAAAGCTGTCCACCTCGGCAGGTGTTGAGGCCATACGCTCTTCAAGGGCGTATGAGGCATAATCGCTGAAGCCCAGAATTTTTGCCAGCTGTAGTCGCAGGTCGGCGATGCGGGTCACAAGCGTCCGGTTGTCGTGCTCATTGCCGCGGAATGCACGGACTGCATAAGCCCTGAAGATCTTCTCACGGAGGTCACGGCGTTCAGAGTATTGCATGAAGGGCACATAACTGGGTGCATGCAGGGTAAAGAACCACCCATCCATTCCCTTTTCCTTTGCGAGCGCTGCCGCTGCCTCACGCAGGCCTTCGGGGAGGCCGGTAACCTCATCCTCAGAGGTGAGG
Organism: Bacteroidales bacterium; assembly: GCA_041740815.1. Classification (GTDB taxonomy): domain Bacteria; phylum Bacteroidota; class Bacteroidia; order Bacteroidales; family VadinHA17; genus SR-FBR-E99. The sequence goes on along the minus strand of JBGSLG010000008.1, from coordinate 599 downwards.
TGCATCGTGAAGTCATTTGTCTCTGCAAGTACGTTCTCTTCGAACTGAAGAGTGAGGGTTGACAGCTCCATAGTGACAGCCCTGAATTTTTCCTTGTCCTCATCGGAGAGAGCGGCACCTCCGCGGACAAAGCCCTTGTATTTACGGTCAAGGAGAATCTGTTGTTCGGGGTCAAGAGTGAGGGTGTTGCGGACATCATATACTGCCCTGACTTTTATGAAGAGTTCGGGATTGAGACTGATATCATTGGCGAAGCCGGTAAGGAGGGGTGAGACCTCCCTGGCGGCAACCTGCAGCTCGGGTGTGGTGTCTGAGCTGTTGAGGTTGAACAGGATGGGGGTGATGCGGTTCAGCATTTCCCCGGCGCGCTCGAGGGCTTCAATCGTGTTTTCAAAGTCAGGCTCAGCGGTGTTTCCGACAATCTCATTTATCTCCGTACGGGCCATCTCAATAGCTTGTTCAACAGCCGGCTTGAAGTGTTCAGCCATTATCAGGTCAAAGGGTGCGATGTTGAACGGGGTGTTCCACTCCTGCAGGAGCGGGTTGGGTGGGGTGGTGATGGCGGTCATGGTTACGGATTGCGGTAAGGCAAATATAGT
>JBGSLG010000007.1:0-3313 GCA_041740815.1 Bacteroidales bacterium | reverse complement strand
CCCTGCCAACGAAACAAAGTACCAGAAGATTCTTACTCCTTCCGGATAATAAAAGTCCATGTTACGAAGACTGACAGTTAAGAACTATGCCATCATCAAAGAGCTTGACATGGGCTTCAGTGAGGGTTTTACCATTATCACGGGGGAAACCGGCGCAGGCAAGTCTATCCTGCTTGGGGCACTGGGACTGGTTCTGGGAGACAGGGCAGACACTTCGGTTCTCCTCAGCGATAAGGAGAAATGCATTGTCGAGGCCGACTTCAGCATTAAGGGATATGATTTAGGGGAGCTTTTCGAGGCCAGCGGTGTCGATTATGATGACGAAGCGATACTTCGCAGGGAGATTACACCGGCAGGCAAGTCGAGAGCTTTCATCAATGACACACCTGTCACTCTCAGTGTGATGAAAGAGCTGGGCGATAGGCTTATTGACGTCCATTCACAGCATCAGACCCTGCTCCTTGGGAACAATATGTTCCAGATGCGGGTGATTGACTCCTACTCTGGAAGCACGGTTCTTTTCAGGGAGTATGTATCTGCCTATGTCAGGTATCTTGCAGCCAGGCGAGAGTATGAATCAGCTGCCCAGGCCATGGAGAAGGGGAGGGCAGACCATGACTACTATTCGCATCAGCTTGATGAATTCAATGCAGCCAAACTTGTAACGGGCGAGCAGGAGGCCCTGGAGATTGAGCAGGAGATGCTCACCAATTCTGCGGAGATAAAGGAAGCTCTTACCACAGCAGCCTCGGCACTGTCAGGCGATGATGTCTCGGCCATCTCGCTGCTTCGTCTCGCCCGCGGGGGTCTCTCGAAGATCTCCGGATGGCTTCCGGGGGCCGGTGAGCTTGAGAAGCGCATCGACGCACAGCTTATTGACCTGAACGACATCTCATACGAGACAGAAAAACTGAATGACCGGGCTGCTGCTGACCCCGGGAGGCTTGAATATGTGACTCAAAGGCTTGATACTATTTACTCTCTCATGCAGAAGCACCGTTGCCGTGACCTGGGAGAGCTGCTTGAACGTCAGCATCAGGTAGAGGAGGCTGTATCCGCTACTGCAGACATAGATGAGAAGACAGGTGAGCTGAAGAAGAGAGCTGATGCTGCGTATAACGAGGCAGTGACGCTCGCGGGCCGGCTCTCTGAAGCCAGGCGCCGTTCGGCAGTCCCCCTGGCAAAAGAGATCACAGCAATGCTGCAGAAGCTTGGGATACCGCACGCCCGGTTCGCGGCACGCCTTAACACCCTTGATACCCCCGGCCCGGGAGGCCTCGACAAGGTTGATTTTCTCTTCACTGCCAACAGGCAGGTTGAGCCGGAGGAGCTTTCGCGCTGCGCCTCAGGAGGAGAGCTGTCACGGGTGATGCTCTGCCTGAAGTCGGTGCTGGCAACCAGCTCCGGACTGCCGGCCATAATATTCGACGAGATAGACTCGGGAGTGTCAGGTGAGGTCGCCTCTATGGTAGGCAGCATCCTGGCTGAGATGGGCAGGAGCATGCAGGTCATCAATATCACTCACCTTCCCCAGGTGGCATCCATGGGTAGCCTCCACTACCATGTGTACAAGGAAGAGAGTGATCACTCAACAATTACCCGCATCAGGTTGTTAAATGACGAAGAGAGGGTTACGGAGGTGGCCAGGCTTCTGAGCGGGAGCACCATAACCGAAGCTGCCATGCGCAACGCCCGTGAACTGCTCGGCGCAAGGTGACAACTGAACTGAATTAAACAGAAACGCAAATACAATGACTAACAATCTCTTAGAGGGAAAGAAGGGTATAATCTTCGGCGCCCTGAACGACAAGTCCATTGCCTGGCATGTAGCCGAAAAGGCCCATGCACAGGGAGCCCGGCTGGTGCTCACCAACGCCCCTGTGGCGATACGGATGGGTACTATCGGCGAACTCGCCGAGAAAACCGGAAGCGAAGTAATATCGGCAGATGCAACAAGCATGAAGGACCTTGAAGAGCTCTTCAGAAGATCAGTGGAACACTTTGACGGTCAGGTCGACTTTGTTCTGCACTCAATCGGCATGTCGCCCAACGTGCGAAAGGGGATACCATACGCGGAGATAAGCTATGAGAATATGCTCAAGACACTTGACATATCAGCCCTGAGTTTTCACCGGATTCTGCAGACAGCCTATAAGCTTGATGCCATCAGGGAGTGGTGGTCAGTGGTAGGCCTTACCTACGTGGCTGCCCAGCGCACGCTGGCAGGCTATAATGACATGGTTGATGACAAGGCCCTCCTGGAGTCCATTGCAAGGAGCTTCGGCTATATCTACGGCAAAGAAAAGCATGTCAGGGTGAACACCGTCTCACAGTCGCCCACAGCCACCACAGCCGGTGCAGGTATTTCCGGGTTCGACTCACTGGTCGATTTCTCCGACCGTATGTCGCCCCTTGGTAATGCTGATGCAGCCGACTGTGCAGATGTGTGCATCACACTGTTCTCGGACCTGACTAAGAAAATTACAATGCAGAACATCTTCAATGACGGTGGGTTCTCAAGCATGGGGATGAGTCAGAGGGCAATAGAGCAGTATCGCAAGAGCTTTGATGAGTGTCCCGATAAGTAATTATACTTACCGAAATCAGCATTAATACCTCTTTTATCAGCGCCCTGCCTCCCATGCAGGGCGCATTGTTTATTTTAGGTGTACCAAAACCAGACCGCCATGCTGAATCTGATCATTTTAATCGTCTTTTACATCGCCTTTCCGATACTTCTGATCTGGCTAACATTGAAGTATCCTTTTGTAAAGAAGATCGGGGCTATTGTCCTTGCCTATGCAACTGGTATTCTTATTGCCAATGTTGGCATCCTGCCACGGGGAAGTGATGCATTCCGTGAAGCAACGATAGGTCAGGACAGGCCGTTCATTCCAAAATCCGAGGCAGTGGAGATGGTGGCTGCCGGGACCCTTTCAGATCGCGACCTGAAGGTAAACAGTATTGCCGCTGTGCAGGACAACATGCAGACGGCGCTGGTTCCGCTGGCCATACCGCTGATCCTCTTTTCTCTCAATGTCAGGAGGTGGCTGAGGTTTTCAGGCAAAGGCTTTCTTTCGATGCTGCTTGCCCTGATTTCCGTTATGGTCATAGTGGCCACAGGTTACCTGATATTCAGGGACAGGGTTGAGGGCGCTGACAAGATAGGAGGTATGCTGATCGGGTTGTACACGGGAGGCTCTGTCAATCTGGCCTCAATTGCACTGGCTCTCGATGTTGAACCCAATGCCTTCATCATGACCAATACCTATGACATGATAGTGGGCGCAGTCGTGATCCTCTTCTTCATCAC
>JBGSLG010000006.1:0-8186 GCA_041740815.1 Bacteroidales bacterium | reverse complement strand
GACACTCGATGATATAACAGGGAAGATCGACGTTGATGCTCTGATCACAGAGGAGTTCAGGATGGAAGACAATATTACCTGGCAGCTTATGGAGAGCCAGGTGGCGATGTCGGAACTGGCGCTGAAGAGTGCAAAGGCATCTGCTCTGCCCAGCCTCGCAGCATCTATATACTACAACAGGAACGGGATGGGCGATGAGCTGATGCATATGCAGTATTTCCCCTCTTCCGCCGTGGCAATGCAGCTCCAGATACCTATTTTTGCATCGGGACTGAGAGATGCCAGGATCAAAAAGGCAAAGATCAACCTCGAGAAAGCCGGCAATTCAAAATCGATGGTCTCCGAACAGCTTCTTATGCAGGAGCGGCAGCTCAGGTACAACATGCTCAACGCCAATGAGCAGTTCAAGAGCCAGAAGGCCAATATCGAGATCGCCGGCCGCGTCCTTAAAAGCTTCGAGAATAAGTACAACCAGGGGATGGCTTCCAGCCTTGACCTGACGCAGGCAAACAACAATTACCTGACGGCGCAGAACAACTATATACAAGCCCTGATGAACCTGCTCCAGACCAAGGTGGCATTTGACAAACTGATGAACAAACTTTAACAGAAAACAACAATAAAACAGAATACAATGAATCGCAAAATTTTCTCACTGATCCTTGCCGGAGGCATTCTGCTTGCATCCTGTGCCCCGAAGGAAAACAAGACCGGAGCCGCTGCAGCAGGAGCTGCCGACTCCGTCGCCGCCATACCCGTTAAGGTGATGCCGGTAAGCATGACTACAATAGCCCGGACAATAGACTACACATCAACAATACAGGCATATGAGGAGATTAACCTCGCGCCGGCAACACCTGGCAGGGTCGATGAGATCTATGTTGAGGTGGGTGACAGGGTGCAGAAGGGGCAGAAGCTCTTCCTGATGGACCGCACCCAGTATTATGCCAACAAGATACAGCTCGCCAACCTTGAGAAGGACCTGGCCAGGCTCGACACTCTTCTCAAGATGGGGAGCGTTAAGGAGCAGCTTTATGATCAGACGAAGGCACAGTATGAGGTGATGAAGACCAATGTCGAATTCATGGAGGATAACACCCAGCTTGAGGCTCCCTTTACAGGGATCATCACAGGCAAATACCTTGAGAACGGTGAACTTTATTCAGGTGCGCCGGGCATGTCAGGCAAGGCTGCCGTGGTCACCCTTATGCAGATCAACCCGGTGAAGATCACAGTAAGCATCACTGAACAGTATTTCCCGCTAATAAAGAATGGAATGAAGGTTCGCATTGCATCCGATATCTACCCTGACAAAAGCTTCGAGGGTACTATCTTCCGCGTCCATCCGACAATCGATCCCATGTCGCGCTCATTCAGTGCCGAGGTACGCATAGCCAACGGCAGCGAACTGCTTCGTCCCGGGATGTTTGCCAGGTCATTCATCGACATGGGCAGGGAGGAGGCCATCGTGGTTCCTGCCAACGCCGTCCTATTGCAGGAAGGAACCAATGAGAGATACATATTTGTGGTTGAGAATGGTATCGCCGTAAGAAAGCCCGTAACCCTCGGACAGAGGTTTGACGACCGCTTCGAGATTGCAGACGGGGCACTTAAAGAGGGTGAGAGCATCATTACCGAAGGCCAGGCAAGGCTCAACAACGGACAGAAAGTAGAGATTGCGAAATGATGACTAACAAAATACAATCATAGATTATGAGTATATATGCCAGTGCAGTAAAGAAGCCCGTAACCACGATACTGATCTTCGTCATCACGATGGTCATGGGGCTTTATTCCCTGACGCAGCTGCCAATCGACCTCTACCCTGAGATCGAGCTTCCGTTCCTCTCGATTTACACGAGTTACCCCGGAGCCAGTGCTGCGGATATTGAAACGAATATAACCCGACCCCTCGAGGACGCCCTCAACTCCGTCTCCGGACTGAAGGAGATGACATCCACATCAAGTGATAACGTCTCGGTCATATTCATGGAATTTGAATATGAGAGCAACCTTGATGAAGCATCGAACGATGTCAGGAGTTCTCTGTCATTCATACAGAGCTTCCTTCCCGAAGATGCGGAGGATCCGACAATCTTCAAGTTTAACTCCAGCATGATGCCTATTATCTTTTACGCCATCACAGCAGAAGAGAGCTACAAGGGCCTTGAGAAGATTCTCGATGAGAAGCTGGTTAACCCCCTGAACCGTATCGACGGTGTCGGTAACGTTGGGCTGTCCGGGGTGCCGGGAAGGGAGATCTATGTGGAGGTTGACCCAAGGCGCATGGAAGCCTACAACCTTACGATAGAGCAGATTGGCAACGTACTGAGGGCTGAAAACATTAATATGCCGGCGGGGTACCTCGAGATGGGGAAGATGGACTACCCGGTCAGGATACAGGGCGAGTTTGCGGAAAGTGACCTGATTGCTAATGTCATTGTAGGCAACTATAACGGCAATAATATTTACCTGAGTGATGTGGCTTCGGTAAATGACACAATCAGGGAGACCAAGCTTGTGTCAAAGATCAACGGCAGTCAGGGCATGACCCTCTTCGTTCAGAAGATGTCCGGTGCCAACAGCGTTCAGATCTGTCGCGAGGTGGACAGCGAAGTAAAAAAGCTTCAGAAGGATCTGCCTCCGGATATCCGGATCGATAAGATATTTGACACCTCGGAGTTCATCCAGGGCTCCATCAACAACCTCACGGAGACGCTGATGTATGCCGCTCTCTTCGTGGTGCTGGTGGTGCTCTTCTTCCTGGGCAGGTGGCGCGCTACGCTCATCATTATCCTTACAATACCTATATCGTTGCTGGTTGCTTTTATCTACATATTCCTTACGGGAAGCTCCATCAACATAATCTCGCTCTCATCACTATCTATAGCCATTGGGATGGTGGTGGACGACGCCATAGTGGTGCTTGAGAACATCACAAAGCATATCGAACGGGGCAGCCGTCCGCGCGAGGCAGCCATCTACGCCACCAACGAGGTGTGGCTGGCGGTTATCGTCACCACCCTGACCGTTGTGGCAGTCTTCCTTCCGCTGACCTTTGTCAAGGGACTGACCGGAGTGCTCTTCTCACAGCTCGGTTGGATCGTATCGATCACTATCATTATGTCAACCCTGGCCGCCATCACCCTGACGCCGACGCTCAGCGCGCTGCTTTTAAGGGTTAAGCCCATCAGGAAGGATGCCCCGTTCTGGACATGGGACGGTTCAATTCACAAATTCCTCGAGCGGCTTGACGAATTTTATGTGAAGACCCTCGCATGGGTGCTTTATCACAAGAAATTCGTGGTCGCTGCTGCCATCATTGTTTTCGCCGGATCCATGTTCCTTTTCAAAATCATCGGCACGGAATTCATGCCTTCGGCTGATGAATCGCAGGTAACAGCAACCGTAGAGCTTCAGACAGGCAGCAGGGTTTCCGAGACGGAAATAGTTGCTGGCAGAATAGATGCCACCGTGAGGAAACAGATCCCGGAGGTTAAACTGATCTCATTGTCAGCCGGTACTGATGACAGTGGCGGGTTTTCTTCTCTCTTCGCAGAGAGCGGGACCCACGTTGTGACATTCACCTTCGCCCTTGTTGATGTGGAAGACAGAAAAAGATCATCGGAGGAGGTCGCGGAAGAGATCCGCGGGATAATTGCCCCTATGCCCGAGGTGATCAACTTCTCTGTACTTGCCTCAAGCGGAAGCATGGGTGCAATGGGCGGAGGTAACACCGTTGATATAGAGATTTACGGTTTTGATATCACCCAGACCAACATGCTGGCAGAACAACTGGCCGAGAGGGTTAGAAAGATTCAGGGCGCTGCAAACGTAGATGTCAGTCGCGATAAGTCGAAGCCCGAGCTTCAGATCATCCTCGACCAGGACAAGCTCCTGAGGTACGGACTCACGACAGTGCAGGTGTCGAATATGATCAGGAGCCGCGTTGACGGCCTGACCGCTACACGCCTCCGTCAGTATGGTGATGAGTATGATGTCATTGTGAGATATAAGGAGTCGGCGCGCAACTCGATCACAGAGCTGCAGAACATTGGCATAGCTGGTCCTACAGGGCAGGTGATAAGACTCAGTGAGATAGCTGAGATTAAGGAATACTGGTCGCCTCCAAATATCGAAAGAAAACGGAAGGAACGTATTATCACCGTCTCCGTCACACCATACAAGAGGGCTTTGAACCTGATCGTTGCCGATATCCAGAAGGAGCTTGACAGCATGGCAATACCATCCGGGGTAATGGTTGAGATATCAGGGGCATTCGAAGATATGTCTGAATCGTTCATGGATATCGGGTTGCTGATGGCAATCTCGCTTATCCTGGTGTACCTGGTCATGGCATCACAGTTTGAATCGCTCAAGATGCCGGTGATCATCATGCTCTCTATACCGTTTGCCTTCTCCGGAGTAGCCATGGCGCTCTTCCTGACCGGCACCAACCTCAGCCTCATAGCTGCCATAGGCGCCATAATGCTGATCGGTATCGTGGTCAAGAACGCAATTGTGCTGGTCGACTTTATCAACCTGACGCGTGACAGGGGCGTGGAGCTTTACGAGGCTGTTCTGCTCTCAGGGCGTTCCAGGCTCAGGCCGGTGCTTATGACATCATTGACCACAATCCTGGCTATGCTTCCCCTGGCTATCAATCCGGGCGAAGGTTCCGAATTGTGGCAGCCGATGGGTATAGCCGTCATCGGAGGGCTGGTGTTCTCCACCTTCGTTACTATGGTACTGGTACCTGTGGGTTATGTGCTCATTGCACGCCACGGCGAACGCGATAAGAAACACAAGGTAGCCTTCCGCGACATGAAGTTCCTGGAAGACATACAAGAAAAATCAGTAAAAGAGTAACTATGAAAGCAGTAATGATAACATACAACCTGGCTCTGACCGAAAAGCTGGAGTATACTCTCGAACACTTCGGGATCAGGGGATACACCCAGTGGGACAATGTGGAAGGAGTGGGGTCATTCACCGGCGCTCCGCACCTGGGAACCCACACATGGCCCGAGATAAACGGCGTGACCCTGACATTCATCGATGATGAGAAGGTGGCGCCGCTCCTGGAAGCGGTAAAACGCATCGACGAGATCAATAAAGAGGTGGGTATCAGGGCCTTCGTCTGGAACATAGAACAGGCAGTTTAACAAAACCACACCGCAGGTAATACATTGCAGCGACGCTCCGCAGGGGCGTCGCTGCCGTTTTATGTGCAAACCGCATTTCATGGGGCTTGAAACATGACACGCTGCTGAATAGCGCGCGCGTGCCTGACCCTGCCATATCTCATTTGGGGAATTCTCCGGAAATGATATATTTGGATGCCACTAACAACCCTGATCTATGAAGAAGCAAAACTGGTACAAGCTGATATATCAGTTTGCCATCATCGGTATCCTTTCATTCATGGGATTCCGCCTGCTGTTTGACAAAGCCTATACGCCCGACTTTGAGGCATACTGCCCCTTCGGAGGCCTGCAGGCCCTTGGAAGCTATCTCACAATGGATTCGCTGTCATGCTCAATGACAAGCACACAGATAATGATGGGAGTGGTGCTCTTCATAGGCATAGTCCTCTTCTCACGACTTTTCTGCGGATATATCTGCCCACTCGGAACAATAGGAGAGTGGATCGGGAAGCTGGGCGACAGGCTCAAGGTGAGAATGACACCCAAAGGATTCGCTGACTATGCCCTTCGCCTTCTGAAATATGCGCTCCTCTTCATTACCTTCTATTATACCCTTAAGTCGAGCGAACTCTTCTGCAAGAAGTTCGACCCCTACTATGCTGCTGTCTCAGGCTTTGATTCAGATGTTTCTTTGCTCTGGGCCCTGCTGGCTATCGGGGCGCTGTTGCTGGGTTCGCTATTCTTCAGGCTCTTCTGGTGCCGCTATCTTTGTCCGCTCGGAGCCCTCTCAGCCATATTCAAGTATTCATGGTGGTTCCTGGGAGTGATGGCGCTCTATGTGGTACTCCTTCTCATCGGCCTTGATATTTCGTATGTCTGGCCTCTGTTGACAGTAACGGCCGGTGGCTATATCCTGGAGGTGACACGGATGAACAGGGTACGACCTGACCCGGTCCATATTACCCGTAACACTGACACCTGCACTTCATGCGGACTATGTACAGTCAACTGTCCGCAGGGTATTGACGTGGCTTCCATGGAGAAGGTGACGCACGCCGACTGCACCCTGTGCGGCGACTGTCTCCATGCATGCCCCGAGAAGGATACGCTGCAGATAAATAAGAAGAATATGAAGTGGCTGCCGGCAGTTGTACTCGGCGCCCTGATCATCCTCGGCATAACAGCCGGAACACTGTTTGAGCTGCCGACCATAAGCCAGAGATGGGGTACTCCTGAGGAGATTGAAAGCGCAGGCCTGTTTGAGATGGCAGGACTCAAGAACATCAAATGCTTCGGCAGTTCAACGGCATTTGCCAACCAGATGAGGAGTGTCGATGGTGTCTACGGTGTCTCAACCTATGTAGCCAGCCATTCGGTACACATCCTTTATGACACTGCAAAATATGACGCCGAAAAACTCCAGAACCTGCTATTCGTTCCGGTAACACGGGTCATTGAGCAGCCGGGCAGTGATACCGACTCCGTCACCTACTATTCACTGACAATCGACAAGTTCTTTGATCCGCTGGATGCCATCTACCTGCAGCACCTCATTGACCAGACTACCGGGGCAATCGGTTATCAGAGCGAGTTTGCCTGCCCGGTGATTGTACGGGTATACTTCCCGGCAGGGGAGGAGCCGGACAGGGCCGCACTCATAGCTGCCATCGAGACAAAGAAGCTCAGCTTCATGTCGGGAGAGAACGAATTCAATGTCAGGCTTCCTTACAAAGTGATCACCTTCGAGGAACCGGCCGTTACGGTATCAGTCAGGGATTATGCCCGCCAGATGTACACACCGACCGCCTCATTCTTCAATGGTTACGCTGAAGTTGGCGTTGAACTGCTGCGGGGTTATGTTCTGCAGCTGGGGTCAAACACAGAGCACAGGGATATGTATAACCACATGATCAGTCATCTATCGAATGATGAGGGGGTGGTTGGGTTTGAAACATCCCTGGAACCGTCCGGGGAGGAGGTTGCCACCGTGTGGTTTGTTAATACGCTCACAACGCCGGAGAATATCTTCGGATATGTGAATGCCGACACCCTGCGGATCCACTTTTCTGACGGGCGTACCGGCAGTGTGGCTAATCCCTTCCGGTTTCCGGAGCCCGGCGTGATAACAGGGATGGATCTGCAATAAACAGATAGAGCCGTTGCATGCAACGGCTCTGACCCTGTAAGAATATAGTTCTGAAATTCTATTCCTCTTCCTCTTCTCCTGCGTAGGCCTTGATGACGGCATCCTGAACGTCACCGGGAACCTGTGCATATTCGGAGAATTTCATTGTGTACATGGCACGGCCGCCGGTGAGCGAGCTGAGGGCGGTGGAGTACTTGTTCATCTCTGCCAGGGGAACCCTTGCCTTGATGACCTCAAACCCTTTGTCGCTTGACATGCCGAGAACCATCCCGCGGCGTCCCTGGAGGTCACTGATGACATCACCCATACGGTCGGCGGGAACCATGATCTCAACCTCATAGACCGGCTCGAGGATCTTCGGACCGGCGTTCTTGAACGCGGTGCTGAAGGCATTACGGCCTGCCAGGCGGAAGGAGATTTCGTTTGAGTCAACCGGGTGCATCTTGCCGTCATAGACGTAGACCCTGATGTCACGTGCGTAGGAGCCTGTGAGAGGACCTACCTCCATCTTTTCCATTATCCCCTTGAGGATTGCCGGCATGAAGCGTGCGTCAATGGAGCCGCCCACAATGCAGTTCATGTATACGAGCTTGCCACCCCACGGGAGCTCAATCTCCTCCTTGTCGCGGTTGGCGAGCTTGATCTCCTTGCCTGCGATCTTCATCATCGACTTGGCCTCTGAACCCTCTTCAAACGGCTCGATGATCATATGCACCTCGCCGAACTGGCCTGCGCCACCCGACTGTTTCTTGTGACGGTAGTCGGCTACCGCTGACTTTGTAATGGTCTCACGGTAGGGGATCTTTGGTGCGAGATACTGTGTCTCTATCTTGAAGATGTTGTCAAGATGCCACTTGAGTATGTTGAGGTGGTATTCACCCTGTCCGTGGATG
>JBGSLG010000005.1:0-3171 GCA_041740815.1 Bacteroidales bacterium | reverse complement strand
TATTTGATGGATACAGCTATCGTGGCGTTAGCAGATGCCCATCTGCGGGGAATCTCAGACGCATGGCAAACAGCTGAATTCCGATATTTTTCAGGTGTCAGAGGGGAAATCAAAAAAAGATTATATTTGCACCCTCAACCTGCCTCGCAGGAGGCCATCACAAAGGCTATGGCCTTCACATTACGGGGATGCTGGCAGGAATTTTGGAGAAATGGCAGAGTGGTCGATTGCGGCGGTCTTGAAAACCGTTGTCCGGGCGACTGGACCGGGGGTTCGAATCCCTCTTTCTCCGCAGACCATAGCACACCTGTTCCGTCCGTGACGGAACAGGTTTTTTATTTTACGGCAGAATGAGCCCGGCTTGCCGGAGCGAGTTGTGACGGAAAATAAAAAAAAAGCTCATGCACCGCGGTGCATGAGTGAGTGCTATGGTCTGCAGGTTCTCCCCCAAGGGATCACGAGCGAATGAAATGAGCGAGCAATCCCTTCTGATCTGAATGCGTGCTGTACCGGGGTAGCTTCCCCCCCAAGGGATCACGAGCGAATGAAATGAGCGAGTAATCCCTTATTACCGGTGCAAGGCACCTGAAGCTTATTTAAAATCCTTGCAGTTATACTCCATGCTCCGTAAGTTGAACTCTCCGTAGCACAGATCTTCATCAGGATGCTTATAGATTAGTTTTGCACCTGAAGGAAGACGGTACCCGTTAATATTTGTATAACCTGTCACCGGAGTGAGCCATGGATAGTTAAGATATGTCTTCCCATCCGTGGTCTCAAATCTGTCATTGCTAAGAAAGTTAACGAGCTCACCCTCCCCGTTGAAATACAATGTCGCCCCAACAGTAATATTGCCGTTTGTAAATCTTGCATCAACAGTTAAGGGGTCAATCTCCTTCCATTCTATATTCCTGTCAATCAGTGTAGCCGGTGCCATGAAACACATATCATTAAACAGTGTGACAGTCTCACCCTGATTCATTTCCTTGCCTTTAGCATCAACCACTGTGAACAGTCCAAGGATTTTTACAAGCATGATTGCTTTCTGATCCCTGTACAGGTGAATGCCCTTGGCAGGAATTCCCTTCTTCTTTGCAACAATGTAAAAAAGCCGGGTAGGGTTGTCTGTGAAATTATATTGCACCGATTTAAGTGGCATAAAATCTTCGGAGGAAGTTGATCTGATCCCTCCGGAAAACTCTGCTCTGAAATTCAGCACTTTTTCTTTCCCGACCGATCCTGTGTAATGAAGATACTTTTGAACAATGGCAGGTAAGTGCCGTATATCTTCTTCTGTCAGCGTTTCGCTCTTAAGTGTTCTTGTGCGTTCCAGAGCCTCCAGAACAGCTTTTTTATAGGTCTTTTTCATTTAAGGACTTTATGTGGATCAAAATTACTGAATATAATCTAAAGATCCCGGATACTGTTAGTTTGACTCATACTTAGCTCTGAACCCCTTGCTCTGATCTCTCTGCTCCTCGCCCTGCGCCCTCCTGCCAAGCGGGGCTGCGTCTCTCCACTCCCGGTGCTCGCTGAGCATTTCGCCCTGTACAATTTGTACTATCTTTGCACCAACCTTCTCCAAGATGAATAAAGAAATTATCCTGACTGTCTCCGAGCCCGTCACCCTCATGCCCTTCCTGCTCGGATCGCTGAATAACAAGAGCCGTGACAATATCAAGTCGCTACTGCGCAACAAACAGGTTATGGTTAACGGTGATTCCGTGACACAGTTCAATCATGAGCTGAAGCCCGGCGACCAGGTTGAGGTCAGGGGCGAGAGGCAGGCTGACGGCATAGTAGCACGCAACATGCGTATAGTCTTTGAGGATGAACACCTGATAGTCATCGACAAGAACGCCGGATTGCTCTCAATGGCCTCCGACAACGAGAAATACCTCACCGCATACAACATTCTCAGCAGCTACGTCAAACAGCAGAAACCTTCAAACAGGATCTTCATCGTTCACAGGCTTGACCGTGACACATCGGGACTGATGATGTTCGCGCGGAGCGAAAAGGTGCAGAGCCTGCTGCAGCGCGACTGGAAGCATAACGTCACCGCAAGGACCTACGTTGCCCTGGTGGAGGGCGAGGTAGTCGAGCCGGAGGGGGTACTCAAATCATATATCTACGAGAGCAAGGCATTGGTGATGCACACAACGCGTAACCCTGAGAAGGGCGACCTGGCCATCACGCGCTTCAGGAAACTGAAGAGCAACAAGGATTATACGCTTCTGGAGATAATGCTGGAGACAGGCAAGAAGAATCAGATAAGGCTTCATATGCAGGAGCTGGGCCACAGCATCGCAGGAGACAAAAAATACGGTGCCACCAACAGTCCCATCGGCAGGCTGGGACTCCATGCCAGCGTACTGGCATTTATCCATCCGTTGACCGGTAAGGAGATGCGCTTCGAATCGAAGGTGCCGGCAAAATTCCGGAGGATGGTTTAACAGTTCCGGTAATCAATGCCGGCCACAGCCTGAAACTCTAGAAGGGCCAGAAGTTATTGTCATACCATACCTGCTCCCTCAGATCCTTGTCGATCCTCATCAGCCACTTATGGTGTCCCCGTTCCCATTCGGCAAGCATACGGTAAAGCTCCTTTTCATTGGGATCAACAGCCGACTCCGCACGCGATGAATACAGCTCCACAGCCTTCGCCTCGAAATCCATTGAGGCGCTTATGGCTGCAGCCTCAAAGCTTGCAGCATTGATCTGACTCTTCATCTCTTCCGAGAGAACCTTCCTGGCCACCTCGTCAGGAGCGGTTCCGGCCTGCAAGGTGATGTCCATGAAGAAACTGTGCTTCTGGTAGTGCCTGTACTGATCCGACAGAAAGCGAATGTGCTGCTCCTCCTCTTCCGCGATCATTGTAAATATCCGCTTAACAGCTTCGCTCTGCGTCTGGGCTGCAATGTTCGAATAAAAGGCTCTGCCTCTCTGCTCGAGCAATATCGCCTCTTTTAAAATGTCAGTTGTGCTTTTCGTCTCCATCTTATTTCGGTTTATTCAGGTATTACTACGGATTAACAATTTCACTCAGAATTTGTTCTGCCGCTTTCAGGTTGAAGGCAGTAGGCAGTAGGCAATAGGCAATAGTGAAATTATTATCATTCAGTAAGTTAAATAATTATGACCGCATGGCCGTCCCGACGCTTCCGTCGG
>JBGSLG010000004.1:0-55028 GCA_041740815.1 Bacteroidales bacterium | reverse complement strand
GCCATAATCGATTCCAGAGCGAGAGGCTCGGGATCCTTTTTGCAGCTGCTGAGCATCAGTGAGAAAGCCACAGCGGCAAAAAGCATACTTGTAATAACATTTTTTCTTTTCATAAAATTTTAATTTAAAATTTAACATTCATAAGCACTATTAAATAACTTACCAGTTGGGATTCTGTTCAAGGGATCCCTGAGATATATCAATTTCATTCTGCGGAATAGGAAATAATTCGTGTTTGCCTTCAACAAAACCCAGAGGGCCGAGTACTGTTGCTGCCATGTCTGTCCTGACCAGGTCCCAGAACCTGTGTCCCTCCATAGCCAACTCATGCCTGCGTTCTTCAAGGATAATGTCACGCAGAGCGCTCTTACCTGTTTCGGTTATGTCAGGAAGAATAGCGGTGTTCCCCTGGCGGGCGCGGTTTCTGACCTCATTCAGGTACAAAAGTGCATCATCAGGTTTATCATTTTCGTTCAATGCTTCTGCTGCCATCAGCAGAACATCTGCATAACGGATCAGTCTCCGGTTGTGCCCCCACTGGGTTGTAGTGTTATTGCCCGGATACCATACCTTCTGGTTGTAGCACTCCACCTCTGTTACATTCTCATTTTCATCCAGTGTCTCATCGGGGGTTGTACCGTCTCCCAGTATAAGTACTCCGTCGAGCATCTCGCCCAGGTCTATAATTGTTGCCTCCATCCGGGGGTCATCTGTCTCGAATGACTGCCGAAGGTCAAGCGAAGGTCTGTTGAAGCCCCAGCCCCTGTTAGGCGAACCTCTTACTCCCTGAGTATTTGCATACTGGTTGCCACCGGCACCGTCTACCTCCATTGCCCCAACCTCAAATACTGATTCCACACCGTGCTCACCATTCTTTCCGTTGGCATCTGTGTAGACTGCTTCGAGTTCATACTCATCCGAGAGAATGACTTCAACAGAGTATCTCTCAGCATTTACAAAATCTCCCATGAAGAGGTAGACTTTCGCCAGCAGTGATTTAGCAGCTCCCTTTGTGGCACGACCCAGGTCATCAATACCGTAGGCACTCTTTTCCGGCAGGTTAAGCACTGCAAACTCAAGGTCAGAGATGATAAGGTCATAAATCTCAGTCGCAGTTGAGCGCGGCACTCTTGTCGCAGGAGTGGTGGTGGTGACCAGGGGAACACCGCCGAAGGCCCTCACAAGATCAAAGTAAAAGAGACCCCTGAGGAAACTGGCCTCTGCAACACACTGGTCACGCAGTTCGACGTCCATACTTATTGATGGTACCTTCTCAATTACAACATTGGCCCTCTTGATACCTTCATACAAAGAGCTCCACCAGCGGTCGAGACCGTCCTGGGTGGTAGTATAGGTAAACGCTTCGAACGGACCAATTGTAGGTAGCTGGTCATTGGGGTTGCTTCCCTTGTGGGCATCATCAGACATGATATCCATTATCGGATAACCGCCCGAGTGGTATGACCAGTTACGAATGCTGACGTACACAGCATTGGTTGCAAGCAAGGCGTCAGATTCCGAAACCGGGAATGCCTCCTGTGTCAGTTCTCCCTGCGGATCTTTCTGCAGAAAATCTTCACATCCCGTTATTAAAATAAGGAATGCCGTAAGAAGGATTGCTGAAGTTATCTTGGTTTTCATCTTTCTTAGAATTGCAGGTTAACACCAATTGAATACGCAGACGTAATCGGATAAGCGCCGTAGTCTATCCCGTTGGAGAGAACATCATAGCTTCCGATTTCCGGAGTGTACCCGGTAAATTTGGTCAGTGTCAGGAGGTTTGTACCCTTTACATAAACCCTGAGCTGCTGCATGAAGGCTTTCTGTGATATCCGGGCAGGGAGCGTGTAGCCTAGGGTTAGACTCCTCAGCCTGAGAAATGAACCGTCATGGATGAACCTGTCGGATGGGGTGAAATTATAGCCTCCGAATGATGGCCTGGGCTCTGTATCACTTGTACCCGGACCGGTCCATCGGCTGAAGACATGTTTCTCGAAGTTATACGGGTCGGGCCGTACTACCTCTTTGCCGTTGAAGATCTTGTTCCCGGTCTGGCCCTGGAAATCAACGGCAAAGTCGAATCCCTTGTACTCAACCAACCCGTTAAAACCGAAGATGAATTTTGGAATCGGTGATCCGATGAAGGTCCTGTCGCGTCCGTCAAGGATACCGTCGCCGGTAACATCAACAAATCTCAGATCACCGGGCCCGGCCTGTGCGGAATGGGGATAATCGGCAAGCTCCCCTTCATTCTGGAAGATACCGTCTGTCTTGTAGCCGTAGAAGGCACCGATAGGAAGACCCACCCGGCTAAGGGTGACAGGCCTGCCGTCTCCCAGGTAACCGCCGATAAGTGTGGAATCAATTCCGCTGTTGCCACCTATCTCCAGCACTTCATTGCGAATGGTTGATCCCAGCAGACCAATAGAATAGGTGAACTCACCTCTCTTCTCCCTCCAGTTCAGATTGAATTCAAACCCCTGGTTAAGTACGGAGGCTGCATTGTAGCGCACCTTCTGACCCTGACCGTTGCCAAGATGACCCGGTGTTGAGAGCTCAACAAGAATATCATTGGTGACCCGGTTGTAAAAGTCAAACTCACCCACCAGCTTGTTGGCGAAGAATCCGATCTCCGCACCTATATCGGTCTGGGTGGTGCTCTCCCACTTCAGGTCCGGGTTGCCGCTCTTGCCGTAAGTAGCGGCAGGTATGGGTGAATCGGGATTACCCAGTACGGCTATTATGGAAGACTGTACCCTGGCATAACGGTCATAATAGCTGATCTTTTCATTGCCAATAATACCCCAGCTTGCCCTTAGCTTAAGCCTGGATACAGACTTGATCTGCCTCATGAAGTCTTCATTGGCGATGTTCCAGCCAAGAGCAAACGAGGGGAAATTGGAAAACCTGTTCTCCTCTGTGAATTTTGAAGAGCCGTCACGGCGGAAAGTGACAGTGGCAATGTATTTATTATTAAATGAATAATTGGCCCGGAACAGGTATGACATCATTGAATAGTAAAGACCTGCATCAACTCCGTTTGATATAGACTGGATTGTATTTACATTGTTGGCAGGGTCATATATATAGGAAGGACTCATATACCAGAAGTCCTGACCGTCACGTAACACATTCTCACCCGAAAGACTCACGAACTCAGAAGTCGACTCCTGCATTGTGAATCCGGCTACAAGGTCGAGGGAATGAATATCCTGGAATGTTTTGCGGAAGCTGATTGTGTTCTCCCACAACCAGTTCATGTTGTCTGAACTGCCCTTGTACAGATCACTGTTCAGGTTCTGCTGTTGTGAAGCCGTGCCATCAGGATTGTAAATAGTGTATGCCGGGGTAAAACTGGTGGACTTGTTGTAGGAAGCGTCAATGCCGAGGCTTGTCCTGAGGGTAAAAGCCTCCAGAAAGGCGGCTTCGGCAAATATGTTTCCAACGCCCCTTATCCCTTTCCTGTAATCATTTGAATATGCCAGCTGTGCCAGCGGGTTACCCACATTATATACGACGGCAAAGGAGCCGTCAGAGTAATAGGGCTCAAGTACCGGCTGCGCGCGGTAAACCGAATATGTCACATTGGGTGCGTTCTGCTGTGTATAAGGCGCAATGGTCAGATTGTTACCCAGCTTCAGGAATGGCGTGAGGTTATAGGTGTTGTTGAGCTTGAGCGTAATACGGCTGTAGTTCGATTTGTCAATGATTCCGTCCTGCATGAAGGCTCCTATACCCACATAGTATTGCGTCATCTTGGTGGCGCCTGTGACCGAGAGCTGGTGATTTTGTATTGGGGCAATACCGAATACCTGGTCCTGCCAGTCTGTATTGGGGACAAGGTCAACGTTATTGTATGATCCGGCTATTATCTCATTTGAGATTATGGCAAACTCCTTGCCGCTCAGAAGATCTATCTTTTTAGCCAGATGCTGAATTCCGTACTCCGAATTGATATTGAAACTTGCCTTTTCCTGCCCGATGGTTCCCGATTTTGTTGTGATGATGATAACACCGTTTGCTCCTCTTGATCCGTAAATGGCCGTGGCAGATGCATCTTTAAGAACCTCCATGGAGGCAATATCTGATGAGTTGAGGAAGGAAATATCATCCAAAATGACACCGTCAACCACAAAAATCGGGGATGAATTATTGAAAGTTCCCACGCCCCTTACTCTCACGGCAGCACCGGCTCCCGGCGCTCCGGAAGTACTTATTACCTGAACCCCCGTCACCCTGCCCTGGAGGCCCTGCTCAGGGTTCAGCGAGGTGATCTTCAGCAGGTCATCGGTCTTGACGGAACTTACCGCCCCGGTAAGGTCACTTTTCCTGACCGTACCGTAACCGATCACCACCACCTCATCCATCAGGGTGGTTTCGGTAGCCAGCATCACATCTATTACTGTCCGGCTGCCGACAACGATTTCCTGATTAACCATCCCCACCATTGAAAAAACAATGGTATCCGATGGCGACGCACTCAGGGTGTACGTACCGTCGAGATCAGACATGGTCCCCTTAAAGGTGTTCTTTACAAGCACTGAGACACCCGGGAGAGGTAAGTTCTGATCATCAACAATCGTCCCCTTTATAGGCACCTGGGCCGAAAGAGAGCCTGCAAACAGAAGGAGTAAAAACAGAATGGAGAGTTTTTCTTTCATGGTGAGCAGATATTTTAACCAAATTATGAAGTATCCACTGTTAAATAACAAATCTGGCTGATGTTTGATTTTCTCAAGAATAAAATTGTCTTTCACCAGCACCTATATATTTCCACAACAACAATTTATATGTATTTGTTTATCAAATATTTAAAAATAGCAAAATGCATT
This sequence comes from Bacteroidales bacterium, assembly GCA_041740815.1. Classification (GTDB taxonomy): domain Bacteria; phylum Bacteroidota; class Bacteroidia; order Bacteroidales; family VadinHA17; genus SR-FBR-E99. The sequence continues at coordinate 50,196 of JBGSLG010000004.1, read as the reverse complement.
GACCAAAAGACGTTGCTGGCAACGTCTTCCCTACCAGGAACAAAGGTTGGAAATCCTCAGATTTTGGGGATTACAAAATTCAAAGTATATTTTATATAATTCCCACATATATAGAAGCATAGACGGACAACCTGCCCGTCTATGCTTCTATTTCCCCTGCGTATGGAATTGTTTCCTGCGCAGGAGATGCAACTGTATGTTTTAGTATCCCAGCGTGAACTCCTTCTCGGTGGCTGGTACTCCCTCCTTCATCCACACAGGCATCGGTTCTCCCTTCAGATAGTGATTGAAGAACTGTGCCATGCGCTTCTGGAAATCGACCCTGTTCGGAAACTTCTGTGCCCAGTGCGGTTCCCCGTTGTAATTCAGGAGCCATGCCGGTTTGCCCAGCCGACGCATCGCCACGAAGAACTCAATGCCCTGGTACCATGGCACTGCACCGTCCTGGTCATTGGCCATTATGAGTATGGGTGTCTGAATCTTGTCGACGGAGAAGAGAGGCGAGTTCTCCCAGTAAAGGTGCGGAGCCTCCCATATAGAAGCACCGATGCGACTCTGCTGGTGCTCATACTGCATCGAGCGGTTGTTCCCTGACTCCCAGCGTATGCCACCGTAGGCGCTGTACATGTTTACAACCGGAGCCCCCGATTCAATTGCGGCAAAAAGGTTGGTTCGTGTTGCCAGCCAGGCAACCTGGTACCCGCCCCAGCTGTGACCCTGTGCACCAATATGCTTCTCATCAACAAATCCCTGTTCAATAAGTGACATGATTCCCGGCATTACGCAGTTGTATGCACTCTGTCCCGGGTAACCGTCAATATAAGTGATATCAGGATTGAAAATAAGGTAACCGTTACTTGTATAATAATGATAGTCGATTGTTGACCTGCCCGGCTCAGGGGTCCTGTGCCTGAACAGTTCGGTTGAACTCTTCTCATAGAAATTGACAATCATGGGATACTTACGGGCAGGATCGAAGCCTTCTGGCTTGTAAAGAAGCCCCTCAAGCTTTTTCCCGTCCAGTGAGGTCCATTGAACCACCTCGGCCGTACCCCAGCGATAATCCTTCTGTTGCGGGTTAGCATCGGTAAGCCTCTTCTCAGTGCTGAAGGAGAGGTCTGAGAGCAGATAGTCAGGAAAGAGTCCGAAGTTTTCCTTTGAAAATATCACCGACTGGCTCTTCTTTGCCTTAACAGGGTTACCGAGGCTGAAATTGCCTCCGTAAAGCCTCATGGGTTTATCCTTCTTCCTGATATCCATTGAGTAGAAGGCCTCTGCCCTTGTAGACTCATTTACTCCGGTCAGATACTGCTTCTCCGAGGGATCAATGAACTCATTCTCCTGGTCAAAGTCCAGCAGCCTGTACCTGATTCCTTCGCTCCTTCCGTTGCCGGTGATGTTTACCGGAGCTTTTCCTGCTGCCGGATCCAGAGCCCAGATGTCATACCTGTCTGACACCAGGAACGCTTTATCATCTTTCAGCCATCCGGATGGCGGGTATGATCCGGGAAGGTCCGGGACATCATTCTCCTCATCCCATACTGTAAGTGTTGCAGGCGTGGTAAGCCTCAGTTCGCGCCCTGCTGATATATCATATGAATACCATGAGCTGTCTGCCCCATGATACCAGTAAAGATACTTGCCGGCCGGTGAGAAGCGCATTCTTGCCCTGAGCTTCTCCTTAACCTTGCCGGCCTCGCCGGTCATCATGTCCACAAGCCACACATCGGCACCGGCGCTGCCCCGCCACATTGACTCAAGCTCATAGGGCAACGTTGAAAAACCAGCTGCCTTAGGTCCGTCACCTTTATCCGGCAACTGTATGTCAGGTATCTCCGAAGTTGCAAGCTGAACAACCTTTTTACGGTCGGCATGATATACGGCTGTGTAAGTCTTTTTAGCGTCACGCGACTTGCTGTTAACCTGAACAGTATGCAGGCGTCCTTCAGCCCAGTGCCATACATCCACCACGGCGCGGTCCTCATCGAGAACCGTTGTGTCCTTTAGCTTGTATGCCGGTGAGGTGCCGAAGAAAAGCCTCGGGCTGTTCTCACCGAAGGTCAGGCGTGCATTCTCATTGACAACCCATCCGGCTGGTATGCCCTCTGTTCCGGGTGCTGCTGCCAATGCTGCCAGTCCCTTACCGTCCCAGTAACACAGTGAATATGTATTCCCGGCTTTGTCCTTCTCGTCAAAACTAAGTATGAAAGCAGCCCTCTCCCCTTTCTTATCAATGGATAGCTGCTTATACTTCGCCTTGCCGGTGTACAAAACACTCTTCTCACCATTTTTCAGGTCGACAATGATCACACCCGGCTCAAGTTCTTTATCATCACCGGTGGTGGTGTACATTAATTTTTCAGCCTCCTCGGCAAACAAATACTCCGTTACGAACCTTACCGAGTCGGTCTTCCCTGTGCCCAGGTTACGGTAAAAGAGGGTATAACCGTTATCTGCGGACTCGTTCTTGGGTTTTTTGCCGTTCTCTTTGCCGCTCTCTTTGGCAGTCTCCTTGCCTTTCTCCCTGACGGCTTCCATGCCGGCCTCCATGGCAACTTCCTTTACGACTTCCTTACCGGTCTCCTTGCCGACTTCCTTCCCGGGCTCCTTGCTGACCAGCCTGTTGCCTTCCTTACCGGCCTCTGTGGTTCTTTCCCCCGCCTTCTCCCCGGAGGTCTCCCCGGACTTACCTGCCGTATCCTTCGGAGCCGCACTCTTTTCCTTCAGTGGTTCGGTCTGCCATGCAATCCAGCCGGCCCATTTTGCGGGTGCTTTAAAGGACTTGAGTCTGTCGATTGTGTCCGTCACACCTGTCGCGACATTGTAGATACCAAGCTTATCAAGCGGCATATCCTCCTTCTTGGTCTTTTTAAGTTTCAGGGCCCTGACTTCGTCTGCCGGGGGTTTGATTGTAAAAAACAGAAAACGCGAGTCAGATGCAACAGTGACACCTGTGGCGTAATTAAATGTTGCTTTCAGCCTGGCATTGCCGTCGTAAAGCGTGACAACAGGGTCACCCTGTGACGGCTCGGTTTTGAATGCCACCAGGGATCCGTCATCAGATATCACCCTCTCAGTGATCCGGTTCCAGGTAGTCAGGTCATCTATCGTCATCACCTTCTTGCCCTGAGGGGTTACCTGAAGGGAAAGCAGCAATACTATAAGCAATACAATATTTCTTTTCATTATGGGGAAGATGTTGGTTTAGCGCTTAAAAATAACATTTTCTGCCGGTTGAAAAGATGTTTTACAATCACCGCCTCTACTTTCCGCAGGCAGCCGCCCCGGCCTTCCCGCCGGGGTTGTTCTATGTCCGGCATTTTATCTATTTTTGACCTACCTGTCGGGAGAAAACCCACCTGAAAGGAAAGGATCGCACACATATCCGGTCCGGGCTGATGAAGGGTGTCTGCAACCGACAGAATTAAACAAAAGTGCCAGATGAGTAAAATGATCAAAATGCCCTTCCGTTTGACGGCATTCATTCTTTTTGCATCCTTATGCTCCCGGGCTGGCGCCCAGGGAACGGTGGTGACCGGCATAATCACCGATAACAGGAATGTTCCCATCGTCGGGGCCAGGGCATGCCAGGTAAACAGTGCCAATTGTGCCGTAGCCGACATGAACGGAGTCTTCCACCTCCTCCTGGAGCCCGGCAAAGCAAACAGCCTCAATGTTACCTGCCCGGGATTTAATCCGGCTGAGGTAAATATCGATGATGCAACTGCCCTCCCATTAAAGATCTCCCTTGTTCCGATGTACATCCCTGACGGAGTCTTCGCAAATGATGAGCAAGATAATTCGGGTGCCTCTGCCATCGTACGCTCTGCCCTCAGCTTCGACCTGATCCTCACTGACTTCTCGGAATTTGCCGGGTTGCTGGGAACAAATAACACAGAGGCGATGGATTACTTCTCCGTGACCGGACCCGAAATCGGCGCCTCCTTCCCCCGTTTTTTTGCAGGGTTCGGGATAGGAATGGGATACAGCTATGAGGACGACGAGGACACGCTAATCATCGATCTGAATAATACCGCCTACAAACTGAGTCTTGGTTATGACATCATAAGCACAGAAAGGATCAGGATGACTCCCCTGCTCTCGGTTAGATGGCTAAAGTACAGGCTTCAGAATTACCCGGGCGAACGAAGGATATCCCTTGAAAATTACCTTGAGGAGGGAGAGACAGACCTGAGGTTCCACCAGACAATAGCTGTTGCCGGTCTTAACCTCGAGTACCTGATTCACAGCGGGAAGAAAGTTAAGGGCGATTACTGGTCGGTTGGCCTTTACGGGGGCTATGCAGTGAAGCTGAACCAGAAACCGTGGATAAGGTCGGAAGGAAACCGGATCACCACTGACAGTGTCATCAGGCTCCGGCCATTTACAGCAGGAATCAGTGTCGCTTTCTACAACCTCGCGAAATAGCATCTCAAAAAACCGGCAAGTGCGGCCTTTATATTTTTTGTTGCCCGGGCCCTTCCAAAATCGAAACTTGATCAACTTTTTCATAAATTTATTCCGCAATACTTACTTCAGTTTAAAGATGATTTCCCGATTTATTAACAATTGCCTCCCTGTCAGGAGTAATTCCGGCATAGGAGTTATTCCGTTTACTCATTTATTAATGCTCTTTATGCTGTCAGTCCCGTTGTCTGTAAATGGTCAGAGCACAGATGTCACAGGAGACAGAGACTCCATCGTTCTTAACCCGGACTGTGTTGCTTCCGGGGTTACAGTACCCGCTCACAGAGGAGCCATCTGCATCAGCAACAAAGATTTTAACCGTGGACTGATCCTGAATGCCGAAGGACTTGTTGCCGGCAGATTTCAGGGATTGCTTTCACGGCTGGCTGACGGTTCGCCAACAGGAAGCTATTCGCTTGAGACACTGCGCAATTCATGGTTATACAGCTCGCACTCCCCACTCCTGGTGATTGACGGTGTGCCGGTCATGGGAATTCCGCATTTTCTGAATCCTCACGACATCGAATCAATCACATGGGTTAATGGCAGCCAGGCTGCAGGATACGGGAGCCTTGGCCGTAACGGAGCGCTTCTGATAGAGACTATGAAAGGCCGCGATGGCCTCCATGTCTCATACTCCGGCCAGGTTGCACTCTCCACGGTAAAGAAATACAATGTTTTGACCGGCGACCAGGTGAGGGAGGCTCTCCTGAAACTGCACCCTGACGATCCGGCAATCCTTGCTCTTGCAGGCAGCTTTAACACTGACTGGCAGGATGAGATATACCGGACAGCCGTAAGCCATGATCATCACCTCGCAATTTCAGGAGCCGCGGCCAGGGTCCCGTTCCGGCTCTCGGCTGGCCAGACATTTGCCAGTGGAACAATCAGATCATCGTACTACCGGAAATCATCACTCACCGGCAGAATTGACCCGTCCATTCTGGATGACAATCTGAAAATCAGCCTTTCTGCTTCAGCAACCTTTGGCAATGAGAGCATTCCGGGCGGCAGCAACCTGCCCTATTATGCCGCCGTTGCAGATCCCACCTCTCCGGTTTATGAAAACAATGACCCGGCCCAGGGATATAAAACGGGATCAATGTTCATCAACCCGGCATCAATGCTTGAATCCAATGAAAGCTTAAGCAAGCCGAAGCAGACAGCGGTATACCTGACTGCAGATTACAGGCCGGACCTTCTCCGGGGCCTGAGGATCGGATTAAAGAGCGCAGCCATAGGCTACAGCGATGAGAACAGGGATATATTTAATCCGGGAGGCGCCCTGCCAATAGTGAACGGGTATATAACAACGATGGATGAGTCACTGAAAAGCAGGTCTCTTGACCTTTCTGCCGGCTATTCAACCCCGATAAAAAGCATTGACAGCGAAATCGAACTGAAGGCAGGATACTTCATGTACTGGCTTGGAAGCGAAAAAAGTGAGAGGAGAACAGGCTATGTAAATCCTGAAATCATTTATTTTGACACCCGTTCAACCTTTGAAACATCCAGAAGCTCTGTCTATGGAGAATTAAACTTTTCAGCCCTTCAAAGATATTTTTTCACTGCCGTTCTGAGGGAAGACAGTTTTTCGGAGTTTGCCCCGGCAAACAGGAGAGCGCTCTCCCCGTCAGTCACCGCAGAATGGAACATTGCGGGTGAGTCATTTTTCCCGTCAGGCAAATTTATCAATGACCTTGCACTTAGCTTCACACTTGGTTCGGCAGGAAAAGGATCATTGTTCCACCACTCCTCATCGACTCCTTTTCAAAGTACCAGACAGGAATCAGCACCATACTTCATCACAGGATTGAGAATGGCAATCCTTGATAACAGTGTTCGTTTGTCAGTAAATGCTTTCATAATCAAAAATCAAAATAATCTCGCTGAAGTAAACATTCCTTCAGGTTCCAACTACAGCGCAACCGTGCTTTTAAACGTAGGTGATGTTGGTAATAAAGGGATTGAACTGAGGGCGGATGCCAACCTTTTCTCGGGGAAGAAAATCGAATGGAATGCTGCACTCCATATGACAGTCAGGAAAAACATTATTGAAAACCTTCCGAACGGCATTGACTTCATCTCTGCCGGACCAGTGCCGTTGATACCGTACGTACAGGTTCTTGTTCAGGATGATGGCAGACCAGTCAATTCCTTTTATCTGTTGAAACAGGTGTATAATGAAAACGGAATGCCCCTCCAGGGATTTTACGAAGATACAAACAACAATGGCTCTTTTGGTTATGATGACAGGTACAGCGGCCCTTCCACTGACCCTGAATTTGCCGCAGGAATCTGGTCATCGCTGAAGTATCGTAGCTGGGAACTCTCATTCTCTGCCAGCTCAGTTGTCGGAAACTGGTGCTACAACGTAGAAAGCGTTTACGGCAACTATGGAAGCATGACACCAAACGGCGGACTGAGAAATATTTCATCCCTGGTTTATGAATCAGGGTTTACTGCAATGGAAACCTACTCTGACTACCATCTGGAAAACGGATCATTTATCAGGCTTGATTTTGTAAGCCTTGGGCATACATTCCGGATAGTTCCGGAAAAAAATGTCGACTTCAGGCTTGAGGCAACCCTGCAGAATGCCTTTATGATAACCGGTTACAGGGGTGCAGAACCCGATATTCATGGCGGTCCAACCGGATACACATGGCCCAGGCCCCGGACAGCCTCTCTCAACCTTAGCATCGGATTCTGAAATATTGGCGGAAAAACATATCTTGGAGGCAGATTTTCAATTCGGATAAAAACACAAAATTTAGTCAGAAGATGAATTACAGGGTTCTTGGAAAAACAGGCTTTGAGGTCTCGGAGATATCACTGGGAACATGGCAGGTGGGCGGCAAATGGGGATCGAAATTCGATCATTCGCTGGCAGAATCAATAATCCGCGAAGCCATTGACAACGGAGTCAACTTCATTGATACCGCCGACGTCTATTCAGACGGCGAGAGCGAAAAAGCCGTTGGTAAAGCTGTACGTGAATCCGGCGCTTCTGTGCGCGTGGCAACGAAATGCGGCAGACAGATAAATCCCCATGTAAACAAGGGATACACACCCGAAGTCCTCCGCGGCTACGTTGAGGATTCGCTGAAAAGGCTCGGAACGGACTGCATCGACCTGATCCAGCTCCACTGCCCGCCCACGGAGGTCTACTACAGGCCGGAGATCTTCGGCGAGTTTGAAAAGCTGAAACAGGAGGGCAAAATCCTCAACCTAGGCGTCAGCGTTGAGAAGGTTGAGGAAGCCATCAAGGCAATCGAATATGATAACGTTACAACTGTCCAGATAATCTACAACATCTTCCGCCAGCGACCCCATGAGAGGTTCTTTTCAATGGCCCGCGAAAAAAATACAGGCCTGATCATAAGAGTCCCCCTTGCAAGCGGCCTCCTCTCCGGGAAGTTCGGACCGGACACCCGCTTTGCGCCGGGCGACCACCGTTTCTTCAATCGCAACGGTCTCTTCTTCGATAAGGGCGAAACCTTCTCGGGCGTTCCCTATGAGACAGGCCTCAGGGCTGTGGCCAGGCTGAAGGAGCTCTTCCCTGAAAACACTCCGCTGGCTCATGTAGCCCTCCGGTGGATACTGCTGAGCGAAGAGGTGAGCTGCATAATTCCCGGAGCCTCCTCTCCCGACCAGATCAGAGCAAACCTCAGGGCAACAGACTTCACCGACTTCACAATTGAGCAGGTCAGGTCTATTGACGAAGTATACGAGGAGGAGATCAAGCCGCTCGTACACCAGCTCTGGTAAGCCAGCTTTATTTTGATGGGAGGGAATTTTCCTCCATTCACCGGCAATATACCGCAGTTGACCTGCCGGCAGCCCGTTGCATGAAACCATAATTAATATATTTGTTTACGGATTGCCGGTTTCGGCATCCGAAACGGGATTTTTAAAACACTTTACTATTTTTTATACCGGATGACTGGTAATTCAAGGGCGCTGATCATTGGCGCCGGCATAGGGGGTATTGCCACGTCGATATTTCTGGCACGACGTGGGTATAAGGTTGATGTTTATGAGAAGAACATCTCCGCCGGAGGAAGATGCGGACAGATTGTGCGTGACGGCCATCGCTTCGACGTAGGAGCCACCATGGTGCTTATGCCTGAGGTCTACCGCGAATTCTTCAAAGGCCTGGGCATGACTCTTGAGAGTGATCTCCGGATGAGGCCGCTTGATGATGTCTATACCTTATGGTTCGATGACGGCTCCAGCCTGGCCTTCACCACTGACAGGAAACGGATGGAGGAGCAGCTTGAGAAAATTGAGCCGGGGAGCTACGCCAAAGCTGATAAATATGTGAAGACCGGTTTCAGCCTTTACACCCTGGCCTTTGAGAAGCTCCTCGGCCGGAACTTCACAAAATTCTTCCAGTTCTTCAACCTCAGTAATGTGATGCTGCTTATCAGGCTGAAGACCTACCTTAACCATTACCGTTACACTGCCAGGTTCTTCAGATCGGAGCACCTGCGCATGGCCTACACTTTTCAGAATATTTATGTGGGACAGAGTCCGTTCAGCGCTCCTGCCCTTTTTTCAATGATACCGGCAGCCGAACTGACAGAGGGGTCAATGTTTCCTGTCGGCGGGATGTACAGCGTAGCCGAACGATTGATGAATAAAGCTGTTGAACTGGGTGTCAGATTCCATTTTGCAAGCCCTGTGGCACGCATACTGGTCGCGAAAGGCAGAGCCACAGGAGTGGCATTCACCGATGGCAGCGAAGCAAAGGCTGACGTTATCGTTGCCAATGCAGACCTACCCTATGTCTATCGGGAGCTCCTGCCGCCCGGCTGCAAGTCGCGCCGAATTGAACGAATGAAGTTCTCATGCTCAGCACTGGTGATCCACTGGGCCCTCGACAAACAGTATCCGCAGCTCGGGCACCACAGCACCTTCCTGGCTGACAACTTCAGGGAGGGACTTGACAGCATCTTCAGGGACAAGTCGATGGGTGACGACCCCTGTTTCTATATCCATGCCCCCGTGCGCACCGACCCATCAGCAGCGCCTGAAGGGTGTGATACACTGTCAGTGGCTGTGGGTGTCGGACATCTTGACCCCCGGCGCCCGCAGGATTGGGAGCAGATAACTGACAGGGCCCGGCAGACAGTCTTCAGAAAGCTGAAAAACATTGGTATTGATGATATTGAGGGACACATAAAATTTGAGATTGTAACAACCCCTGGCACATGGGTGGAGGCCCTTAATACAAGCAGAGGCTCTGTCTTCGGGAGCATCGGACATAATATCCTGCAGATGGGTTGGTTCAGGCCGCACAACAGGGACCGTCGGTACAGGAACCTCTATTTCACTGGCGGAAGCACCCATCCGGGGAACGGAATACCAATGGTACTGCTCTCAGCCAAACTGGTTGCAGAGAGGATTATCAACGAACAAAAAATTGATTAACAGGGGAAGATGAAAGACAGGGATCAGTTCATGGCAATTTTTGAATCGATAGACTTCGATAAGATCATTGACCATCCTAATATACTCATAGCTGCCAACTTCTGGGACAGGGACCGCTACTGTGCCGCCCGCACCTGTTACCGTTTCATGCGCTCACTCGATGACCTCATTGATGACCACAAGGCTGCCAACAAGGGCATTGCGGAATCTGACAGGGCGAGGTTCACCGGGAATGTGGAAGAGTGGATGGGTATGATCAGGACCGGGCTTGACGGCTCTCCTTTCTGCAGCGACCTTATGGATACCGTTGAGCGGTTCAGGATTCCTTACTGGGCTCTTGAAGCTTTTGCAGAGTCAATGCTGTTTGATGTGACACATGACGGATTTGCCACTCTCGATGAGTTCATTGAGTATTCAGGAGGAGCCTCAGTATCGCCGGCTGCAATTTTTGTGCACCTTGCCGGACTGCAGGTTCAGGATGGCAAGTATGTCGATCCGCCATTTGATGTGCGCTCCGTTGCTGAACCGTGCGCCATGTTCAGTTACTTCGTGCATATAATACGTGATTTCCGGAAAGACCAGCTCAATAACCTCAGCTACTTCGCCGATGACATGATGTCCAGCCATGGCCTCACACGAAAAAATATGCTTGAAATGGCGCAGGGAGCACCACTTACCGAAGGTTTCCGCAGGCTGATGAGAGAGTATTATGATATTGCAGACCGGTACCGTCTCAGTACCCTCAGGGTGATGGAAGATATCTGTCCGAAGATGGAGCCGCGCTACAGGCTGAGCCTCGAGATAATCTTCGATCTTTACATGATGGTGTTTGAGCGCATAAACCCTGAACAAGGCACCTTCTCAACTGCAGAACTTAACCCTTCTCCGGCGGAGACGAGGGAACGGGTCAGGAAGGTCATTGCCAGGCAGACAGTAGGCAGTAGGCAATAGGCAGTAGCGGAAAGAATTAAGAATCACCAACTTAGTATACTGGACCCCTTGACCGCAAGACTAAAGTGTAGCAGAGGAATTATCGATTTCAGATTTTCGATTGTCGATTTATCATCATTTGCAAATCGCAAATCGCAATTCCTCAAGACTTTCGACTTTACAGACTTTACAGACTTTCGACTTTACAGACTTTACAGACTTTCGACTTTACAGACTTTACAGACTTTCGACTTTACAGACTTTACGGACTTTCGACTTTACAGACTTTACGGACTTTCGACTTTAATTACTAATTTGCACAGACAAAACCAACCCGGGTGTTCAGGAAGATCCCGCATACTTACGTAATAGTATTCAGCATAGTAGTACTCTGTGCAGTACTGACATGGGTAATACCCGGAGGTGCATTTGACAGACAGACTGTCAGCGTAAACGGCATCGACCGTAACGTGGTAATACCAGGCTCATTCCATTATACCGAGAAGAATCCCCAGACCTGGCAGGTCTTCTCTGCACTGTTCGACGGCTTCGTTGACAAGGCAGACATAATCGTATTTATACTCATCATCGGCGGTGCTTTCTGGATAATGAACGAAAGCAAAGCCATCGATGTGGCCATTGGTTCGGTGCTGCGATTCACGGGCAGGATGGGCAACCGGGGCCTGATAAAAAAGCTAGGCGTTGATAACCTGATATTCCTGGTTATCATGACAATGTTCAGCTTCTTCGGTGCCGTGTTCGGCATGAGCGAGGAGACAATCGCCTTCACAATCATTTTCGTCCCCCTGGCCGTATCAATGGGATATGACTCCATAGTTGGGGTCGCCCTATGCTTTGTAGCTGCCGCCCTTGGTTTTGCCGGAGCATTCCTCAACCCGTTCACAATTGGTATTGCACAGGGACTGTCAGACCTGCCACTCTTCTCGGGACTGGAATACAGGCTCTTCATGTGGGTTATAATCAGTGCCGCTGGGTTCGCATACATACTGAGGTATGCAAGCAGGATAAAAAAGGATCCGGCCCGCTCTCCTGTCCGGGACGATGACGAATACTGGCGCAAGCTCCACTCCACCGGGAAGGTGGAGATTGAATATCACACTCCCGTATCGGCCTGGGTAACCTGGATCCTGCTCACAGTCGCCATGGTCATCTTTGCGGTGATGAATCCGATGACAGCCCTTTCATTCGGCGAGGGCAAGCTGAACATCCCTGCAATTCCTGTGCTTGCAGGTCTCTTTGCATTAACCGGATGGTTAACACTCCGGAAATCGGTACACTTTTTTATAATAGACATCCTGTTCTTCACTATTCTCTTTCTCATAACCGGGGTGATGGGCTACGGATGGTATATTATGGAGATAGCTACACTCTTTTTAGTCATGGGACTGGCAACCGGAGCGGCAATGAGTTACGATGCCAACAGAATAACAAAGCTGTTCCTTGACGGAGTAAAGGATATACAGTCGGCTGCATTGATTGTGGGACTTGCCGGGGGGATAATCATAATTCTTCAGAACGGAAATATAATTGACACACTGCTGTACAGGCTCTCTGAGTCAATCTCAGGTATGGGAAAGATGGCATCGGTAAGCATGATGTACGTGACACAGACGGTCATAAACCTCTTCATGCCGTCCGGCTCGGCCAAGGCTGCCCTGACGATGCCAATGATGTCACAGTTCTCTGACCTGATTGGTGTATCACGCCAGGCAACTGTAGTCGCGTTTCAGCTTGGCGACGGTTTTACAAACATGATAACTCCCACATCGGGGGTGCTGCTGGGTGTGCTGAGCGTGGCGAGGATACCCTATGAAAAGTGGTTTAAGTGGGTCCTCCCCTTCATCCTGATACTCTTCCTGATAGGTTTCCTCCTCCTGATTCCCACTGTGTTCATGGAGCTGAAAGGATTCTGAAGAGATTGTCGATTTGCGATTGGGGGTAAAAAAAGCCGTTCGTTTGATACGAACGGCTTTTTTTTGTGATTGCGAAGGATCAGAAGTTGTATCCCACGGATACACCAAACCCGGTATTCCTGAAGACCGACTCAGCGTCCCATTCCGTAACATCAGTAACCATATTCAGCAGTCCGAGCTGAGCATTAAGCTGGAAATAGAGCCCCATATTCATCTCATAGCCTGCAAAAATATCCGCACCGGCATCAAAACCACGGAAATAGGCGTTATCCATGTCCCAGTATTCTTCAAGTCCGATCTCATTCTTGAAATTGACCTTCTGATCATATGAATTGCCCCCTAGCTCGAGTGTCTGTTTGCCCGAAATTCCGTATGCCACGTATGGTCCGAACCCGACAAGGATCCTGCCTTTACCAAACTCAGGCCTGAAAAGCAGATGAAGGGGCAGCTCAAGATAGGAGATGCGGGTGGTGGTGAAGTAATCATCGCCCGCAGCTTTGGTTGGAACCAGACCACCATTGTTCTTTGATCCCTTCTGTGAGAAGAGCAGTCCGGTCTGGAAATAAAAGTCCGGCGCCAGGTAAAGATTTGCCTTTACCCCGGCATGGAATCCTACAAGCAGTCCGTTGGTGACCTTATCACCGTCACTGTCCTTGCCGACCATGTTCGCAAAATTCGGTCCGGCAACAATCCCGAAATCAACCTGTGCCTGAAGGGCGGTGGCTGTTAATGCTAAAACTGCAATTACTGTTAAAATTCTGGTTTTCATAATTTAACTATTTGGTTAATTCATACACTCTTATCTTTTTATTCATTTTTTGATTGCCCTGTTCAGGATTCCCATCACTCCACGAATGAATGTCGCGGATGTCAGCACCTTCACCACCGGGTGGGTGGCTGTCCTGCGGCGTGTCGTGGTGGTACGCCTGCTTCCTGTTGACTCCCTCTGGCGTGTCTGCCTCTCCTCAGCATCACTCCTTCTCTGCTCAGCTGCCTCAATCTTTCTCTCAAGCATCTCGGCCGCACTCTCCGGGTCAACAACCCTCGAGTATCTGGTCACAAGCTGCGATGACCTGTTTATGGACTCTATCTCCGCCGCGGTCAGGATATCCATTCTGCTCATCGGGGCACGCACCATCATGGCAGCGAGGGGTGTTGGTATTCCCTTCTCATTGAGGACCGTTACCAGGGCCTCGCCCGTGCCGAGGGATGTAAGTACATTCTCGGTATCATACCACTCTGAGATCGGGAAGTTCTCTGCGGTGAGCCTGATATCCTTCCGGTCAGCGGCTGTAAACGCCCTCAGCGCATGCTGGACCTTGAGACCAAGCTGTGCCAGCACCGATGAAGGCACATCCATTGGATTTTGCGTGATGAAGTAGACACCCACCCCCTTGGAGCGGATAAGCTTGACTATCGTTTCGATCTGTTCAAGCAGTGTCTTGCTGGCCTGACTGAAGATGAGGTGAGCCTCATCGATGAATATCACCAGCTCAGGCTTGGGCTGATCGCCTCTTTCAGGCATCCTGCCATAAACCTCTGCAAGCAGTGACAACATGAAGGTTGAGAATAATTTGGGCTTATCCTGTATGTCTGTAAGTCGGATAATGTTTATATAACCGTTCCCGTTGCTGTCTCTCCTCATCAGGTCCATAACGTCAAAAGACTCCTCTCCGAAAAACCGCTCGGCACCCTGCTGCTCAAGTTCGATTATCTTGCGGAGTATGACACCTGTTGAAGCCGGCGACATAGCCCCGTATTCGCTCTCAAGCTCTTCCTTACCCTCGCCCTGCAGATACTGTATCACCTTCCTGATGTCTTTCAGGTCTATCAGTCCAAGCTTATTGTCATCACAATACTTGAATATGATTGATACAATGCCTGCCTGGGTATCGTTCAGGTCGAGAATACGTGAGAAGAGCACCGGACCGAACTCTGACACCGTTGCGCGAAGCCTGACTCCTTCCTGTTCGGATATGGTAAGGAGCTCCACGGGAAATCCCATAGTCGTATATGGCAGATTTATCTTCGTGTGCCTGTCAGTGATGAACGCATTCTCCGTTCCCGGTTGTGCCACACCGCTGAGGTCGCCCTTGACATCCATTACAAGTGATGGTATGCCCTTCAATGAGAGCTGCTCGGACAGAACCTGCAGAGTCTTGGTCTTTCCGGTACCTGTGGCACCGGCTATGAGTCCGTGACGGTTTATTGTTTTCAGCGGAACCTTGATGTGCGCATCAGCTATCGGCTCGCCGTCAAGCATTGCCCCGCCCAATATAATGAAATCACCCTTGCAGGTATACCCGCCTGTTATGTGGCTGAAAAATTCGTCCTTCTTGCTCATTGCCAATACTTTGAGATTATTTAAAAAGCCGTTGGAGCAGATACCCCAACGGCTTCCTAAATTAATCTATTTTTTTTGATTATTTCGCTTCAAGCAGCTCTTTTACTTTGGCTGCCAGTGCATCACCACGGAGATTGTGGCCAACTATTACACCGTTTTCGTCAAGCAGGAAGTTAGCAGGGATGGAGTTGACCGCATACTGTTTCGCGGGTGCGCAATCCCAGTACTTCAGGTCTGAGACATGGGTCCACGTAAGCTGATCGTCTGCAATTGCCTTCACCCAGTCTTCCTTGCTGCGGTCAAGTGAAACGCCAAACACGTCAAAACCCATCTTGTTGTACTCTTTCCATACCTTTACCACGTTCGGGTTCTCCTGGCGGCAGGGGCCACACCATGCAGCCCAGAAATCGATCAGCAGAAGCTTCGTGTCGCCGCCAACCTTAGAGTAAAGCGAAACGGGATTGCCATCAACATCATTAAGTGTAAAATCAGGGGCTTTCTGACCCGTTGACACGGCTTTGAGGTGTCCGAGCCTTTCCTTCATGCCGGTAACAGCCTGCACCTTGTTGAGTGTGGTGTCAAGGGCACCAAGAAGACTCTCCATCTCGCCGGCCTCAAGAGTGTATGACAGCTCATTGAGAACCATGGGGGTCACATATGATGAGGAATTATTCCTGATAAACTCCTTCTTCATTTCATTCTGTTTTGCATCAAGATCTTCAAGCTGCTTCTCAATTGAAGCGGCAAGCTCTTCATTACCTGCCATACGGGCTTCACGGTAACTGTCATAGATCCTTGACATCTCAGCATTGGACTCGTCAAAAGCCGCCTTATATGTGTCGAATTCACCCTGTGTCTTAGAACCTGTTACAGAGGCCAGAAACAGAGAATCTGCATGGCCGTTAATTGTAATGTCTGAGTTTTCAAGATAGAAATTCAGCCCGCCACGCTTGTCCTTAATGGCAAGATTCACCATCTGAGGATAACCGATGAAGCCTTCCATCTTGAAGGTACCGTTCTCGATCATTGCCGAATCGATGGCCTCATAGCCTCCTGCAATACGTTTCTGGAGAATTATGGTTGCATTTTCAATACCGTCAATGGTGCCTGTGATTCTGAATTTTGGTTCCGTGGCACACGATGCTGCAACGGCCAATACTAAAATAAGAATAACTGTTTTTTTCATCTGAGGAAATTTTACAATAAACACTTTTTATTTTCGAAGGTTCAAAGATACAAATATTTAGCTATTCCCTGCTGCCTGCGAAATATTTGTCGAGCAGGATGGATGCCGGTTTATAGGATGTTGTCTCGCCTTCGCGAAGTTGTCTCTCCAGGTCCGGGAGAAGGGCAATAACATCAGGATGGTTATAGAATGAAAACTTAAGGGTGTCAAGGATGGTTTCATGCATGCGAGTCACTGCCTGGTCTCTCCTTCTCTCCCAGAACCAACCGTTACTCTTGGTTACACTCACATAATCGCGAATTGTCTCCCACACATCCGTAATTCCGGTCTTCTCCCGAGAGGAGCAGGTCATGACCTTCGGGCTCCATCTCGAGGGTGAGGGGGGAAAGAGATGCAATGCATTCTTGTATTCAACCCTTGCCATCTCCGCTTTCTGCACATTACTGCCGTCGGCCTTGGTGATGACAATTGTGTCAGCCATCTCCATTATGCCCCGCTTGATCCCCTGCAGTTCATCGCCGGCGCCGGCAAGCATAAGCACCAGGAAAAAATCGACCATGGAATGAGCCGCAGTCTCGGACTGGCCTACTCCCACTGTCTCCACGAGGATGGTGTCGAACCCTGCTGCCTCGCAGAGTATTATTGATTCGCGCGTCTTACGTGCCACCCCTCCGAGTGTACCTGCCGCGGGTGAGGGCCGTATGAAAGCATCAGGGTCAACACTCAGCTGCTCCATGCGTGTCTTGTCACCCATGATGCTGCCACCGCTCTGCTGGCTGCTGGGGTCAATAGCCAGAACAGCCAGTCGCCTTCCGTAGTGCCGCGTGAGCAAGGTGCCGAAAGTGTCTATAAACGTGCTCTTGCCGGCGCCGGGGACACCCGTGATGCCAACCCTGACCGAGCGCGAGCTTGCAGGCAGACATCTCTCCACAACAGCCTGCGCAATATCATAATGCTCCGGAAGAGAACTCTCAATAAGCGTTATCGCCTGGCTGAGAATAGTCCGGTCACCCCGCAGAATACCATCTGCATAATCGTCTGCACTGAGTTTTTTCCGCCTGCTCTTCCTGAGGCGGTTAATCATGTCAGGATTGATGCTCGGAGGCTGTGTTACACCCTTTTGAACCGATAGTGCTCCGGCTGACCGTTTATCCCTGTTCATTATTATCCTGACCGCGGTATCGAACTTTACTTTTCCGCTCCCGCCTCTACAAGAACCTCCCCCTTGATCATCAGCATCACCTCCGAATTCTTTGGGTCATTGGTGTATACGAAGATGTTCTTGTAAATCTGTCCCTTGTAGCCGCCGGAGTTGAATTTGGCCTTTATGGACCCCCTGGTACCGGGCTTGATTACATTCTCGGTCGGCATGAGGGCGGTGCATCCGCATCCTGACTTGACATGCCTTATAACCAGGTCACTCTTCCCTGTATTGGTGAAGAAGAACTCAATATCAGCAGATGTATTCTGCTTGATAGTGCCGAAGCTGACCGTATTGGAATCCAGCTTGAAGACAGGGGCACTGGCCAGCTGCTGGCTGGTGAGCCCTGCGAAATCCTCAACCAGGTTGGCTGACACATACAGGTATATGTTAGGCAGAGGCTTGCCGTTGACCTTGAGCCGTACCAGGTCATTCACATTGCCCCAGGCACTGCTGTTGAGCTTTGCATCATAGGTGCCCTCTATAAGACCCTTCTCCCCGGGCTTGATGGTGGCAGGGCTGACCTTCAGGGTGAGATGAGCCGGCAGTCCTTCGAACTCAATGGTGGCAGGCTCTTTGGACGTGTTGATGACTGGCATCACCCTTATCTTTTTCTCGGTCTTTTTGGTTGTTGTAAAGGCCAGATGGTTCGACTCAAACCTCACCGGTCCCGCGGCAAAGGTGTAGAGTTCGTCCGTCGTCTTCTCCCGCGGAGTAACCTGTCCCTCAATGATAAGAACAGTCACCGCCGGCTTGGCATTGGCATAGACCGAGATGCTTTTGGCAAAACGGCTGTTGTAACCGCGCGGATCGAAAACGGCAGTTACAAAACCCTTTCCTCCCGGAGGAACAGGTGATTTAGTATAGTCTGAAGCGGTGCATCCGCATGAAGGCTGCACCCGGGTGATAACAAGCACCGAATCACCGGTATTGGTGAAATTGAAAACCGCCTCTTTCTTACCGGCTTCTTCCTTGATGGTACCGTAATCATGACGCGTACTGGCAAAACTGAGCTTTGGCTGGGCCGAAAGACCGGCACTCACAATCATTAACATCAATACAATCAGATTCCTTTTCATAATAATCTTTTTTACATCCGGAAAACCCGGAAAAACGTTGTTTGACTCAATCACATAACAAAGATCAGGCCATATATATTGCATAATTATAAGCACCAAAAATAATAAAATTCGTTAAGCCTCTGCTTTTTTATTGGTTTATCGATTAGTTTTGTCTCTCGGATCCGCTCATTTGGAACAGATTTTGATCGAACAGGTGAGAGCGTTCCGCTTTGGCTTATGAGCAGAAGAAAACTCTTTATACTGCTGTCCGTAGTACTTGGTTTTATGCTGGCATCCCCAGCATCAGGCCAGTTCTATAACGGTATGCAGATGACCTTCGGCAAAAACCGGATACAGCACAACGACTTCTACTGGACCTATTTCAGGTTTGATGAGATGGACTGTTACTATACGGAATTCGGCCGGGAGGTGGCTGAATATGCCTGCAAGGTGGCTGAGGAGAAACTCAATGAGATAGAAGATTACTTTGACTATACACTCGACAAACGGCTTATCCTTATTGTTTATAACAAGAAGAACGACTTCAGGCAGAGCAACATAGGACTTATCTCCGCGGAAGATGACTATAACGTGGGAGGATACAGTCGTGTGATCAAGAACAAGGTGATGCTATGGTTCAATGGCGATCACGAGGAGTTCGACAGACTCATTGCATCAGCCATAGCCGAGGTTGTGGTATATGAGATGCTCTACAACGCCGATGTGCGCGACAGGGTCACCAGCAACTCCCAGATCCAGATCCCCGACTGGTACATCAAGGGGCTGATCAACTACGTCGCCTACGGTTGGGAGAGCGAGACTGACAATCGCGTCAGGGACGGCTTTGAAAACGGGAGGTATAAGAACCTTGACAACCTCGAATATGAGGAGGCTGTGTATGCAGGTCATTCATTCTGGAAATTTATCGGTGATACCTACGGTGATGCCATTATTCCCAATATCATCTACCTGTCAAAAATCTACAAGAATATTGAGGACGGGTTCCTTTACGGACTGGGCAAAAGCATCAAGGACACCTATCGCGACTGGAAGAGTTATTATGAGGGGTACTATGCTGTCAAGCCCGGAGAAAATTACGCCGGCCCGGCTGAGTTAAAGAAATCGAAGCCCTTCGAGCGCTTCACCGCCGTGAAGGTATCACCTGACGGCCGGCAGGTTGCATGGGTGTCAAACGACTGGGGCAAAAGAAGGATCTGGCTCTATGACTCTTCCACCGGCAAGACTAAAAAGCTCTTCACCGTTGAACCAAAATTCGAACAGTCGGTTGACCATTCCTACCCGATACTTACGTGGCATCCCGGCGGACAGATACTGACCTTTGCCAACGAGGAGAAAGGAGGAGTAGAACTCTATTTCTACCGTACCGGTGAGAAGAAATTCGAACACCGTACAATGCCCTTCTTCGAGAAAGTTCTTTCTCTATCATACTCCCCCGACGGGTCAAGGCTGGTTGTGTCAGCGGTGATCAACGGGATGACTGATATCTATGTTCATACTATAATCAGCGGTACCAATGAGAGGATTACCTTTGATGTGGCCGATGACCTTGATCCCTCATTCATCAGCGGAAGGGATGAGACAATAATCTTCTCATCAAACAGGCTTGCTGACACCCTCTCCAACAGTGGAGATCCGCAGGAGCGCACAGGGCTGACATTTAACCTCTTCACCTATGATCTCAGGGCAGGCAACCGACAGCTTACAAGGCTGGCCGACGGCACTCTCAATGACCATATGAGACCCATCGGTGCCTCAGCCTCCTCAACAGGATTCCTTGGCGACGCGAACGGCATTATAAACTATTATGATGCCACTGTTGACAGCGCCATTGCCTACATCGATACTGCACTTCACTACAGCTACTTCATCACCCCCCGGCAGACAACCGATTTCCCGAGAAATCTGGAAGCCTTCGACAGAAGAGGCGGCCAGGATGCAGCAGTAATTTTTGATGATGGCCGTTACCGGCTTCTCACGGGCTCTTCAACAGATGCTCCGGCTGTCAGAACCGATGATGTCAAAACCACCTCCTGGCGTGCCGAGGAGACTGCCATGCTGCATGCTGCCGACAGCATCAACCAGCTGAGAGACCGCCTTCTGGCTGAACGCGCAAGGATGAATGACACGCTGAAAAAGCCTCTCTACGAATACTTTGCAGCCGACGAACCCATAGACTTCCGTAACTATGTCTTTGAAAAGGAAAAGGAAAATTTCTATGAGCTACAGTGGAGGAAGGACTATATGGATATAGACCTCGACACATCACGGATGGATATGCCTGTTGCCCTTGTCTACAGGCCTGCATTCTACAACAACTACAGCGCCACGCAGGTCGATTTCAACTTCCTGAACAATACCTACCAGGCATATAACGGTGGAGCCCCCTACTTCAACCCCGGCCTGAACATGCTCGTCAAGATAGGTGCCATTGACCTCTTTGAGGACTACCGCATCACAGGCGGCTTCAGGTTCTCCGGCAACTTCGACAGCAATGAATACCTGGTCAGCCTGGAGGCCCTCAGGGGCAAATTTGACAAACAGGTCGTCTTCCATAAACAGTCGTTTGACAGTTACAATGACACCAGTTATTACAAGATAAAGAGCTACACCACCTACACATCGCTCAGAAGACCCCTGAGCGCGGTCCTGGCCCTGAAAGGGACACTCACTTACAGGTATGACAACTATATCATTCAGTCTACTGATCAGGCCAGCCTGGTGGCTCCGTCATTTGACCGGCACTGGGTTGGACTGAAGGGTGAACTGATATATGACAATACCCGCAAGCGCACCATCAACATTTATAACGGAACCAGGCTTAAGTTCTTTGCGGAATATTACCGTGAACTGACAGAGAATAAAAGTGACCTGTTCGTTCTGGGTACGGATATAAGGCACTACCAGAAGATACACCGTGACCTGATATGGGCCAACAGGTTTGCCGGAAGCACATCGTTCGGACCCTCGAGACTGATATACTACATGGGCGGTGTTGATAACTGGATGGGGCTGTTCAATAAGGTGCCCATGTTTGACCAGACCGTACCGGTCAATCCCAATGTCAACTACGGATTTCAGGCCCTGGCAACGAACATGAGGGGCTTCACCCAGAACATACGCAACGGAAGCAATTTCGCCCTCATCAACAGCGAATTGCGCTGGCCGTTTGTGAGATACTTTGCAGGCCATCCGCTTCGGTCTAACTTCCTTAACAGCCTGCAGCTGATAGGCTTCTACGATATTGGAATGGCATGGTCAGGGTGGGATCCATGGGGCAACGAAAACTACTGGAATGACAAGATATACGAGAACGGACCCGTGGTGGTGAACCTCGATGCCATGCGCGATCCCCTCGTGATGGGGTTCGGAGCCGGGGCCAGGGTGCAGATCGTCGGGTATTTCGTCAGGGGCGACATAGCCTGGGGAATTGATAACGGTTACCTCCTTCCGAAGATCTTCTACCTCTCCTTCGGCCTCGATTTCTGACAGTATCACTGTACAAGCATGCTATCAGCAAGACAAATTCTTAACGAAGCAGAAGCTCTGCTGCCTGAGATAGTCAGGATCAGAAGGCATATCCATCAGCATCCTGAACTCTCCTATGAGGAGCACTCGACCGCTGCAATGATAAGCGAAGAGCTAACCGCCATGGGCATTGAGCACATCAGGCAGGTTGCCGGCACCGGCATCATTGGAATTATCAGGGGCGAAGCGTCCGGCAGGGGGCTGACGGCAGGACTGCGCGCCGATATGGACGCCCTGCCGGTAATGGAGAATGAGGGCCCGGAATACATCAGCCGGAACAACGGGGTGATGCATGCCTGCGGACATGACGCCCACGTGGCAATGCTGCTTGGCGCCGCAAAGATTATCCTGGGCCGGCGCACAGAGTTTGCAGGGACAGTCGTGCTGGTCTTCCAGCCAGGTGAAGAGAAAGCCCCGGGTGGAGCAAAACTAATCACCCAATCAGGCATCCTTGACAGGTTCAAGCCCGACATCTTCATAGCCCAGCATGTTGCGCCTGAACTGGAGTCGGGCGTGCTTGGATTCTGCCCGGGACCGGCCATGGCTTCATGTGATGAGATCTATATAACCGTTACCGGGAAGGGTGGCCATGCAGCCCGGCCCTCGGAATATACTGACCAGATACGCATTGCCGCTGAGCTTGTGATAGCCCTGAAAGATGCCATAACAACTGCCTCCGCCGTGAAAGCCCCGTCGGTGCTGGGCATCGGGAGAATAACAGGACTCGGAGCCACAAACGTGATCCCTGAGAAAGTTGAGATTGCAGGCACCTTCAGAACCTTCAGCGAAGAGTGGAGACGTGAAGCAAAGAAGATGATACGTGACACCGCTGCCGGTCTTGCCTCAGAAAAAGGAGTGAGCATTGACGTGAATATCATTGAAGGATACCCCGTACTGGTCAACAACGAACCACTCACAGCCCGGGCTGCTTCACTGTCTGAAACGCTGCTTGGCAGCGAGAAGATAACCGGTATTCCGGCCAGGATGGGCTCGGAAGATTTTTCATTCTTCGCAGAGCGATACCCCTCCCTCCTCTACCGCCTGGGCGTCACTCGCAAAGGCGATACTGTCAGACAGTTGCACACGCCGGCCTTTGACCTTGACGAGTTGGCGATGACAACCGGAACCGCCACCCTGGCATGGCTGGCACTAAATTTGATCAGTGAGCCGCAAGGGTGAATTTTATTTAATGTTTGGTTAGGAACTTAAAAAAATAAAGGATAATTTTACGCCCGTAATCTTTAAAAACAAAGTAATAATGGCTTACAAAATTTCAGATGATTGCACAGCTTGCGGAACTTGTATAGATGAATGTCCGGTTGAGGCTATATCTGAGGGTGATATCTATAAGATTGACCCGGATATATGTACCGATTGTGGTGCCTGCGCCGACGTGTGCCCTGTAGAGGCAATTCATCCGGTATAACCCGCATTCCCAATTATCATTACAGGAGGCTGCCTCAGAAGGGCAGCCTCTTCTTTTTAGTCCGGACTGTACCTCGCCCCTGTCATTATGGCCTGCAGGTCAGTCATTGCCATCATCTCATCAAGGGTGACACCGGGATTGTTATTCATGTACCGTTCAATGATCCTGAAGCCGGTCCAGACAACTGCCCTGCCGGGCGACTCCTCCGTGAAATAACTTGTAAAGGGAGCCTCGCCCGTGAACTTCCGTATCATGAAACCGTCTGTTGAGAAGAGCAGATCATTGCTTACCAGGTACTCCCAGATATCTCCTTCGCCATTAATGCAGAATTCCATCTGACGACCGGTAAATCCGTGAAGCACCGTGTCAGCCAGCGAGGGCATCATCCTCTTGGTGAAATAGACCAGCTTGGCCTCATGCAGCATTGTATTAAGCAGATTCTTGGTGCCGTAACCTGCCAGACTGTAATCCCACTCCGTGGAAGCCCATGCGTACATGCAGTCAGATGCCGTATAGGCAGGGGTCATCTTGCGCGCCTGGTAGCTGAAAATACCCAGGGGTGGATAATACTCCGAGTCTGCACCCAGGTAACGGTCAAGGCTGACCATCAGGAGTGAATCATCAACTATTATGCTGTTGTTAAAGACGGAGATGCAGGTTATCACCTCCGGGATGATCCTGTCAGGGAAATAATAGCTGTAATGCCTGAAAGCGTTCTCAAGGTCCTGTTCCAGCTGCTCAGTGTCCGGGAAAACACGCTTGACATCATCCCACAAATCCAGGTTGCGGAGGTCAGTGGCAAAAAGGATGAAGGCCTGATTCCATCTCTCGTCTGCCGGGTCACCCAACCCGATGACGGTGCTGTAGGTGGTCAGCGCACTTCCATACTTCTGCCTGAGCTCCTCTGCCTTCCCGGCCATCTCATTCGGAGGCGTCTCAAAAATATCCCTGCCAAGATCCCTCAGTTCCAGGTCACACGTAACCCCGGAGAGGTTAACCTTATAGGGATCACGTCGGCATGCCGTGACGGCAAGAAGCAGCATCAGCAACACTGCAAACCTGTATATTGAAGAACCATGCGTCATATCAGCGGTAATATCATTTAGATTATACAAAATAAGGACATTTATTTATAATTTTACCCGGCAAACAATGAGAAGATGAAAAGAGTATTTAACCGTTCTGCCCTCAGGGCGCTAACCGTCATATTGCTGGCTGCCGTCTCAGTGAAGGGAATCTCCCAGGAACTGGAATTTGTGGTTCACGTTGACCCCGTAATATCATGGATGGGCACCAACTCCTCAGATTATATCAACGAGGGGGTGAGGCCTGGTTTTAACATAGGGCTGAAGGTGCATCACTATTTTGACGACCATTATGCCATCTCAACCGGAATAAGCCTGATTTCGGCAGGCGGAAGGCAGAGTGTTATTGAACCTCACAGAATGATCTTCAATAATTTACAACCGCAGGTGCTAACCGGTGATGAGATAAGATATAACCTTCGGTATATGAACATCCCCATTGGCCTGCGTCTGAAAACTGACCAGATAGGTTATCTAACCTACTTCACTGATATCGGTTTTGACATCCGGATGCTCGTCAAATCAACTGTAGACCTGCCGGCAAACCAACCTCCGGTTGACAATGAGAATGCCAGAAAGGAAGTATTCGGACTTAACGCCGGATGGCACATTCATGCAGGGGTAGAGTATGATCTCAACGTAGATCTTACACTGGTTGGCGGGCTTGGTTATGACCAGGACTTTTTTGATGTCACCAAGGATCTTAAGGATGTCGAACAGCCTGAAGACAGGTCAGGATTGAGAATGCTGCGAATCATGATGGGGATCAAGTTCTGACGAACCTGCTATGAAGATTGCTCTTGCTCAGCTGAATTATATCCCTGGCGATATCTCTTCCAACAGCACCAAAATCATCTCTTACATTGACCGTGCACGTTCAGAAGGCGCAGACCTCATAGTCTTCTCGGAACTGGCAGTCACAGGATACCCGCCGCTTGACCTTCTGCTCAGGGATGACATCATCTCCGCATCCATGGCAGCCGTGTCAGAGATAGCAACACACTGCACAGGCATAGCAGCTATTGTCGGAGGGCTATCTCCCAATACCGGCAGCTTTGGTAAAAGCCTTCACAACTCGGCATTCTTCCTGGTCGATGGCAAGATCGGGCCGGTGATTAATAAAACCCTTCTCCCTACATATGACATCTTCGATGAAGACAGGTATTTTCAGCCCGGAACAGAATTCCGGACTATCAGCCTGAAAGGTGAGAAGCTGGCGGTTACCATCTGCGAGGATATATGGGATGAGCAGCCTTTCGGAGACAGAGCATCGTGGAGGTTATACGGCGTCACCCCCCTGGATGAGATAATGAAAGAAAACACGTCACTGATAATCAATATTGCTGCCAATCCATTCTCACACAACAGACTAAAGGTCAGAGACGAAGTGTTTGCCAGGAATGCAAGGGAATATGGCAAACCGTTAATATCTGTCAATCAGACCGGTGGGTACACCGAACTCATTTTCGACGGATCATCAGTTCTGATAGACGCAGACGGCACACTCCTGGAGAAACTGGCATTCTGCCGTGAAGAGATGCGAGTTGTTGAGATACCGTCAGCCGGCACTGACAGGAGCAGCTACTCTCTGCCCCCCGCTCTGCCCGCGGACATGACACCTTTTGTCCACCAGGCACTTGTTACGGGCATCCGTGACTTCTTCACCAAGGGCGGACTGAAAAAAGCCGTTATCGGACTCTCCGGAGGGATAGACTCAGCGGTGGTTCTGGCCCTGGCAGCTGAAGCCCTTGGTCCGGAAAACACCCTGGCTGTGATGATGCCTTCCGTTTATTCGTCAGAGCACTCGGTGACCGACTCGGTGGAGATGACCCGCAATCTGGGCGTGCCCTGGCATATTGTAAGCATAGAGGAGTCACGGCAGGTGCTCGAAAACACTGTCACACCTTTCTTCGAGGGCAAAGCCCCGGACATTACTGAGGAGAATATTCAGGCCAGACTGCGTGCCCTGATCCTTATGGCCTTTGCAAATAAGTTCGGTTACATGGTGCTGAACACATCCAACAAGAGCGAAGCTGCAACGGGCTACGGAACACTGTACGGTGACATGATAGGAGGCCTCTCGGTCCTTGGTGATATGTACAAGACAGAGGTCTACCGACTGGCAAACGAGATCAACGCACATAAAGAGATAATACCGGTGGCAATCATAAACAAAGCGCCCTCAGCCGAACTGAAGCCTGACCAGCTTGATACCGACTCGCTCCCGCCCTATGACAGGCTTGATCCGGTATTGTTCAGATATATCGACCTTGAAAGGTCAGCCGCGCAAATCATCGGGGAAGGCTTTGAAGCGGAACTGGTGGAAAAAGTAGTACGACTGGTGCGTACAAGCGAATTCAAGAGAAAACAGTCGCCCCCCGTCCTGCGCGTCTCATCCAAAGCCTTCGGCAGCGGAAGAAGAATACCCATTATTTCGAGATACCGCTGATCCTTTTAGATAAGATCCAACTATCTGTTTTATAGTGTGTTAAAAAACGTTAATTTTCTCCCCGATCGACTTTTTTAATATCTTTGTACATGTTGTTTAACATAAGGGAAGATGTTTTATAATAATCCATACTTAGAGCAGTGTCTTGAAGGACCTTTCTCACTTTTCAGGGATCTGCCTGACAGGGAGAAGGAGTTGCTTCTTCAGGATCATGCCTGCATCTCGCTGAAAAAAGGCGAGATGATCTTTAATGAAGGCTGCAGGCCTTCAGGCCTCTATTGTCTGGCTTCCGGGAAGGTCAAGGTTTATAAACAGGGCGTCTGTGGCCGCGAGCAGATAATAAGAATGGTTAGGCCCCAGGGACTTATTGGTTTTGCGGCTTTCTTTGCCGGCTCAACATACACTGCGTCTGCAGTAGCACTTGAAGATTCAGGCATATGCAGGTTTGAAAGGGATCCGTTCATGAAGCTTATCAGGCGGAATCCGGATCTCTCTGTGAAACTGATGCGTATGATGGCACTTGAGCTCTCCTTCTCCAATAAAAGAACAGTTTCTCTGACTCAAAAGCATATCAGGGGCAGGCTTGCCGAATCTCTCCTTGTACTGCGTGATACCTATGGTGTTGAGAACGACGGCCGTACCATCAGGGCATATGTTTCACGCGAGGACCTGGCATGTTTTTCAAATATGACCACTTCCAACGCAATCAGGACACTCTCAATGTTTGCCACCGAGTCTGTGATTGCTCTTGAAGGCAAGAAAATCAGTATCGTAGACCAGACCAGGCTTGAGAAGATCAGCCAGATGGGCTGATTACTCATTGACATAAATCCTTTTTACCCGTGGAGGTATTGAGGTAAGAATCTCGTACGGTATTGTATTGCACAATGAGGCTATCTCTTCAATGGAGATGTCTGCGCCAAACACCTCTGCCTCCTCCCCGGCCTTTACATTCATTCCTGTGACATCCGCCATGCACATATCCATGCATATGCTGCCGGTGATGGGTACCCTGCGGCCCTTTATCGAAAGGCTGCCTCTTCCTTCACCCAGATCCCTTCGCAGTCCGTCGGCATAGCCAACGGGTATGACCGCTATCTCCCTGTCATGATCTGAGGCGCCGCGGCATCCGTAGCTGACCGGATCGCCTGCAGGCACACTCCTCACCTGTGACACTGCCGTCACGAACCTGCCGGTGTGCCTGAGAGAGACCCCTGCATACCGGCCTATCCCATACAGACCTATTCCCAGCCTTACCATGTCAAACTGATATTCCGGAAAGCGGTTGATGCCTGAAGAGTTGAGCAGGTGTAGCTTAAACCCGTAGCCCAGGGCACTCTTCAGCCTCTCTGCAGCAGATATGAGAATCGTGGCCTGACGGTGCGTAAAAGCATCATGGGCCGGATCATCGCTGGCTGCAAGATGTGAGAACAGCGATACAACCTTAAGATGCTGCTGCCCGGAGAGAAGTCCCGGCAATGCATCAATATCATTCATACCAAATCCAAGTCTGTGCATCCCGGTATCGAGTTTCAGGTGCACCGGGTAATGCAGCAGTCCGTATCTCCGGGCCACAGCTGCAAACGCCGCATACGACTCCGGGCTGTATATCTCCGGCTCCAGGTTATGCCTGATTATCAGCTCCATAGCGCTATCATCTGGATTCATGACCATCACCGGAGAGGTTATACCCTCCTCCCTGAGAGCCACTCCCTCATCAGCATATGCCACGGCAAACGAGCTTACACCGTTATACTCAAGCAGTGAGGCTATCTCAGCTGAACCGGAGCCGTAGGCAAACGCTTTAACCATAGCCATTATGCCCGTACCTGGTCTTAAAAGGTGCCTGAACTCATTGAGATTATGAACCACTGCGTTCATATTGATCTCGAGGCGTGTCTGGTGAAGCTGCCTGACAAGAAGAGCGCTGATACGCTCAAGGCCAAATACGCGGGCCCCCTTGATGAGAATTGTTTCATCACGAAAGACCATTGCGCGGATGGCCTCCGAACATTCCGAAGTTGAGCCGAAGAATAGTGATCCGGCCGGGAAGGCGGCCTTCTGACGTGAGAGAGCCTCCCCTATCCCGATAAAGCGGTCTATCCCGGCGCTCTGCACAGCCACAGCCACCCCTTCGTAAAGCCTCTTTTCATCACCTCCAATCTGCCTGAAGTCAGAGAGAATGAGTGTAGTCCTTCCCCTTGCATGGTTCCTGAGGAAATCAAGGGCCATCCCGAGAGATGCCGGGTCAGAGTTATAGTAATCTTCTATTAGTGTACTTCCGTTTATGCCCTGCTTCACCTCCATGCGCATAGCCACCACCGGCAGCTCGGCAACCCCGTTCATGATGAAATGTTCCGGCATTTCCTCCGCAAGACAGCAGGCAATGACCGAAACCGCATTCTCCGCCGAGGCACGGTCGGCAAAAGGAACCACCGCTTCAATGGTCCCGTTCGCCGTGGTGCATCTAAGCTTCTGCCCGCCGTTCAGTATCTCTGAAGCTTCAACTGAAAGAGTGGCAGGTGACCCTGACAGTGACCATGTAAATAGCGGCACCGAAGGATAGCTTGTTGCCATCTCATTTCTGATGACCTCGTCATCGGCACTGCATATGACCAGCCTCGCTCCTGACGCAAGCCTGAGTTTTTCCCGGGCGATGGCATCTCTGCCGGTGAAGTTCTCACCGTGTGCGTCTCCGATATTCGTAATTATTACAGTGTCAGGCCTGATTATGCGTGCCAGTCTCTCCATCTCTCCGGGCCTGGAGATCCCTGCTTCAATGACGGCCATCTCATAACGCTCGTCGATATTCATCAATGACAGTGCCACGCCTACCTGTGAGTTGTAGCTCTTCGGACTGCGTATGACGCTTTTTGTGGTGCTCAATACTCCTGCCAGCCACTCCTTGACTATTGTCTTGCCGGTACTTCCGGTCACAGCAATGACTTTGCCACCAAAGCTCTCCCTCCGCCACTGTGCCAACCGGTGAAGCGCCTCCAGCGTATCACCGACCCTGACGAACCCTGCGCCGGCCATCTCCCTGCAGTTGTGCGGTAGAGTATCTACAAGAAACAGCCTCACTCCTCTGCCATACAGCTGCTCTATAAATCTGTGTCCGTCATGGTTGGGGCCCCTCAGGGCGATGAAGAGCACATCAGGGCCGGCACCCGGAGCCCTGCTGTCAGTCATGATACCGGTGACATTCAGCGAACCATCGCCCGACAGCGATCCGTTCGCAATGCGAACCAGCTCCTGAGCGCTAAGTGTCACCTGTTTACTGATTTGATGAAACACGACCGGCAGAGTGGCTCATAAATGTTCTTCTCTCCGAGAACCACTACCTTGTCGTCCTTGATCATGCGATGCGAATAGTTGGCCAGGTTGCCGCACCTGACACATATGGCATGGACCTTGCTGACATACTCCGCCACCGCCATCAGAGCCGGCATGGGACCAAATGGTCTGCCTGAGAAGTCCATGTCAAGACCCGCAACAATCACCCTTGAGCCGGAATCAGCAAGAGCAGTACATACCTCCACAAGGCTGTTGTCAAAAAACTGAGCCTCATCTATGCCCACAACCTCAACCCCGTTGGCAAGGAGAAGAATGGAGGATGCATTCGCTACCGGGGTGGATAATATCGACTTCTCATCATGAGAGACAACCCTGTCTTCTGAATATCTGGTGTCAACGGAGGGCTTGAAGATCTCCACCTTCAGCCCGGCATACATCGCCCTGCGAAGCCTCCTGATGAGCTCTTCGGTCTTGCCTGAGAACATCGAGCCCGCAATTACCTCAACAGAACCCCTCTTGCCGGCATGGTCAACCGAATTTTCAAGAAACTCCATACTTCAGTTTACGATTTCGCCGTTCAATACTGTAAGGCGATTATTTCAGGCTGAAAAGATTATTATTAATTACTTTTGCAAAATAAAGAAAACGATCATTATAAAAAACAAAGGGAGATGGATTTAATCAAGGCAGTGAGCATAATAGGAAGGGATCTGGAGGAGGCGTTAGCATTGCTTGATCAGCTTTCAACAATAAAGTCAACACATACCGCTGAGATAGAGCTGACGCGCTCAAGGATACGGAGCGCATCAGAGCTGCTCAGGCTTTTGCCCGCTCTTGAGAGACAGGAGGAGCCCGCGATGATCAATACACAGAAACCACAGCAGGCACATGAACCGGTCAGGCTGCCCGGGACGGTGGAGGGGATAAAAAATGCTGGAGCCACGGGGACTGCTGCTGAGAATTTTGCCGGTCACGAAGCACCTCAGATCCCGGAACCACCACAGATCAAGGAGCCACCCGAGATCAAACAACCACCACAGATCAAGGAGCCACCCGAGATCAAGCAACCACCCCAGATTAAGGAGCCCCCCCAGATTAAGGAACCGGTGCAACAACCCGTTCCTGAGCATGTGAGTGAGCCGGTGACTGAGCGGGTGACTGAGCCTCACAGGATGCAGGAAAATGTTAAGGCACCGGAGGCATTGAAATCAATCCTGGCGGACAGGTTCGCCAGCGCAGGCACCTTTGGAGAAAAGATGCAGTCGGCCAAACATGAGGAGATGGTCTCATCCGTCATGCACAGCAAACCCATTGCCGACATTGCTGCCGCAATAGGAATGAATGACAAATTCTACTTTATCCGTGAGTTGTTCAGCGGCGACAGCATTGCATATAATGACACCATCAGGCGACTCAATGCAGCTGCATCACTGGGCGAGGCAATGCGAATACTCGATGAGAGTACAGTCATGGGCTCTGACCCTGCAGCACAGTCTTCATTCGTTGACGTGGTTCGCAGAAAATTCAACGTTCATGTCTAAGCTTATCCTGGTGCCCACTCCCATCGGCAACCTCGGTGATATTACCGTGCGCGCCCTGGAAGTGCTGAAGTCCGCAGATCTCATTCTTGCGGAAGACACCAGGACAACAAGGTTTCTGCTTGACCATTACGGCATCAGCGTTCCGCTGCGTTCACACCATAAGTTCAATGAACACCGCAGCCTCGAAGCTGTATGTGACACCATTGAGCATGGCACGGTTACAGCCCTGGTGTCCGATGCCGGCACACCGGGCGTATCTGACCCGGGCTTCCTCCTGGTCAGACGGTGCCTCGAGAGAGAGATACCTGTGGAAGCCCTTCCCGGAGCAACGGCATTCGTCCCTGCTCTGGTGGTCTCGGGACTGCCCTCTGACCGTTTTTGCTTCGAAGGATTCCTTCCGCTGAAGAAAGGGAGGCAGAAGAGACTGGCCTCACTGGCGGCGGAAGAACGCACAATGATCCTTTACGAGTCCCCCTTCCGGGTGCTTAAGACCCTTGAACAACTGGCCGCAGTCCTTGGCAGCGAACGGCGAGCCTCCGTATCACGGGAGCTGACAAAAAAATTTGAGGAGACAGTGCACGGAACACTCTCGTCACTTGCAGAACATTTCAGGAATAAAGCCCCCAGGGGCGAGTTCGTGATAGTGGTGGCAGGCTCCTCCATGAAAGAGTATTCAGAAGAAGAGTCGTGACCATGCACAGCCGGATACATCTCCTGCTTCTTTCGGTTCTGTTTTCCACCGCCCTCAGCAATGCACAGGTGATACGCGGGAGGATTACCGACGATACCGGCATGCCGATGGCTGCGGCAACAATCTACATCTCCGAACTGCGACAGGGTACAACTACAAACAATGACGGGAAATACGAGATAACCATGTCTCCCGGCACCTACACAATCAGTTTCCAGTTCCTCGGTTATATGCCTGTCACCAGGGTATTCACCATCGTCACTGAGGATATAACGGCAGACATCATCCTCACCGGTCAGCTCTTCGAGATTCCTGCCGTGAGAGTCTCTTCCACCGGGAAGGACCCGGCTTACTTTATCATGCGCAAGACCATAGGCATGGCTCCCTTCCACCTCCGCCAGGTCAAAAGGTACCGGGCCGAGGTTTACATAAGAGGAGGTGGCAGCGTGGACAAGTTACCAGAGCTGATCAGGAGAAGGATGAAGGTCGAAGCCAATAGCAGCGACATTCAGGAGGGGAAGTACTATTTCTCGGAGTCACTGAACCATATAACATTCACGGCACCGGATAAGTACGTTCACCGCGTGATCTCATCAAACTCATCCATTCCGGTTGGTGAGGGTCAGGCCTCCCCGATGGATTACCTTGAAGCCAGCTTCTACCAGCCAGTCCTTGCAGATATCGCCATCTCTCCCCTGGCGCCAAATGCATTCTCGCACTACAGGTTCACCTTCCTCGGATCAACCTCGCAGGGCGATTATGTCATTGACAAGATCAGGGTTACACCCCGGCGCAGAAGCCAGCAGCTCTTCACCGGCGAAATATATATTGTCGAAGACCTCTGGGCGATCCACTCACTTGACCTGACCAATGATAATATGGCCGGAACCGTGAGGATAAAACAGCTCTATACCCCGGTTGAGGATGAGATATGGATGCCCGTCAGCCACGAGTTTGATGCTGACATCTCAATCATGGGAGTAAAGGCAAGGGCAGCATATACAAGCGCAGTGAAATATCTGGAGGTTGAACCTGACAGGTCGCTGGCCAGAACTTCTGCCAACGTTACCGACACGGATGAAGAGGCCACGGAGGAGGTAAAGACGAAGGAACAGAAGAAGATTGAAGCGCTGCTGGCCAAAGATGAACTGACGGCATCTGATATGTCACGACTGGCACGCCTGAACCGGAAAAATGCGGAGGCAACTGAAAAAAAACCTTCGCTCGAGATAGAAGATAAGACAACCTTCATCATTGAGGAAGACGCCACATTGAAGGATTCTGCATACTGGAAAGAGGTGAGACCCATCCCGCTGACAAAAGAGGAATCAGCGAGCCTGGCTACTGTCACTGTCGCCGGAACAGCCCTGGCAAAACGCGATACTTCGACATTATCAATCACAATCGGCGGCGGATCTCGGAATAAGAAGAAGAGCCCGGCACAAACCTTCATAAGAGACCTGGCAACAGGCAAACGGTGGCAGCCATCAAAAAACACCAGCCTTGAATTTGACGGACTGGTTGACCTTAAGAACTTTTCATTCAATACTGTTGACGGTTTTACTGCAGGCACCGGCATGAGACTGTCGGTAAAATCCGGTGAGGCAGGACGCTTCACACTGGCACCCACTGTGAAGTATGCCTTCAGCCGTCAGCGTCTGATGTGGAATGTCACCGCCAACCTCCTCTATGATCCGATGCGTTCAGGCAATCTCTACATCCGAGCTGGCAGCCAGTCGGACGAGTTCTCCTCTTCAGGGGTGAATCCGCTGGTGAATACTGTCTCTTCACTCTTTTTCAGGGAGAACTGGATGAAACTTTATGACAGCTTCTACCTCATCGCCGGTCACAGGGGAGACATCGCCAACGGCCTTAACCTGTCGCTCTCGGGCATGTATGAACAGCGCCGGCCACTGGAGAATAACACCTCCTTTTCATTTTTCAGGCGAGACATACCCTACAGTGACAACCTGCCCGGTAATCCATTTGTAACCGGAGAGGAGGAGGGTTACGACCTGCTCCCGGCAACCAGTACCAGTCAACTCTCTTTTACTGCCGGTCTTGCATGGACTCCGCGTCAACGCTACCGTATCACAGGCGGAGCGAAGATTAATGCCGGATCAGATTACCCTACCTTTATGTTAACCTGGAAACACGGATACAATTATGATGAGGACCGTTCAGGTCATTATGACATGTTCACGGCTGACATCTTCCGGACAACCAGGTACGGGAGCATGAATGAATTCCGTTGGCGGATCCGTGGCGGCGGGTTTATCAACAGCCGGAATTTAAGGCTTCATGATATTTATTTCTTCAATGCCCAGGCCAGCCCGGTACTCCTGAACAACTTTGAAGACGCCTTTTATCTCAGGCCCTATTACTCACTGTCCACCCCGCGTGCCTTTGCTGAGGGACACATACATTACACCTCTCCCACCCTTCTGCTGAAGAGACTGCCAGGGCTGAGCCGGACCCTTATAAGGGAGAACATAGGATTATCAGCACTCTATACACCGGAGATGGGATACTACTATGAGGCAGGATATGCACTGAGTGAGATATTCCTGCTTGCGGAGCTGGGTGTTTATGCCGGCTTCCGTGACACCTCTTTCGAATCCGTATCGCTCAGGCTCACGCTGAGACTCAGGTGACCGGCTCAGAAGGGCTTGCGCCCGTTGTCATCCGGAGAAAAGTCACTGTAATCTGAAGAGATATCATCATTCATCTTCGACCCGAGCGTGTAGATTCCGCCGGGTGAAGCTGCCGGGAAGGAGACCTCCGAACCGAACTCATCAGGCTCAACGAAGGTGGCACGGTCTTCCTTGAAGTAAAGAAGGACTTCGTCGGTGGGGCCGTTACGGTTCTTTGCAAGGATAATATCGGCATGACCCTTGGTCGATTGCCCGTCTTCAAACTGTGACACCCCCATCTTCTCCGGCCGGTGAATGAACACCACCATGTCAGCGTCCTGTTCAATCGCCCCCGATTCACGAAGGTCAGAAAGCATTGGTTTCTTGTTACCGCCGCGTGTCTCCACCGACCTGTTCAGCTGCGAGAGAGCCAGAACAGGCACTGCCAGCTCCTTGGCTATGCTCTTCAGCGCCCTTGAGATAGAGCTCACCTCCTGCTCGCGGCTTCCTGAATCAGGAGGACCGGTCATCAGCTGCAGGTAGTCGACCACCACCAGGTCAAGCTTGCCCTGGGCCTTTAGGCGGCGGCATTTGGCCCGGAGCTCAAATACGGAAATTGCCGGAGTATCATCGATGAATATGGTAGCCTCGGTAAGCGATTTGATGCGCGACTCAAGCAATGACCACTCCTCGGCAGTAAGCTTGCCGTTCCTGATCTTGTCACCCGGAATCTCCGTCTCTGAAACGATAAGCCTGTTGACCAGCTGTATGGCCGACATCTCCAGTGAGAAGATAGCCACCTTCCTCCCGTGATCGATGGCCATATTGCGAGCCATGGTCAGGGCAAAAGCCGTCTTGCCCATTGAAGGCCTGGCGGCTATGATTACAAGCTCGGACTTCTGCCACCCGGAGGTGAGCCTGTCAAGCTTGGTGAACCCTGACGGAACCCCCACAAGTGCATCCTCCTTCTTGCCCAGCTCCTCTATCTCTGAGAGAGCCTGCTTAATGACCTCGTGGATGGGCGCTACCTCATGCTTGATGTTGCCCTCAGCTATCCTGAAAAGCTCATCCTCACTCCTGTCGAGAAGCTCGGTCACATCCAGGGCATCCTCATAAACCATGTTCTGAATCAGCGTTGCTGCCCTGATAAGCTCACGCTGGATATATTTCTGAAGGACAATGCGGGCATGGTATTCGATATTGGCCGCCGAGACGATCTTGGAGGTCAGCTCGGTAAGATAAACTGGGCCCCCGGCCTCCTCAAGCTCGTTGACACGCTTAAGCTCCTGGGTGACGGTGAGAAGGTCAATGGGCTGGTCACGCTTGTTCAGCTCGATAATGGCGGAAAAAATCTTCTGATGGGCAGCCGAGTAAAAAACCTCCGGCCGGAGAATGTCAACCACCATCCTGGCAGCCTCAATCTCAAGCATGGCAGCTCCGAGAACCGCCTCCTCCATCTCAGGTGTCTGCGGGGGTATCCTGCCACCCTCAGGGATGACAACAACTGAAGACTTCTTATCCTGCCTTCCTCTTGTAGCAACTTGCGCCATTGAATATATTATTGTTAATCAGTGATTTATGCTAAGTGAACAGATGTGCCTGCCGTGATCAAATGTAACAATAGAAACAGTCAAAGGGTCTGCCGCCCGCCAATTGTTTCAAACAGAATTTTGTTTAAAAGATGTTGAAAACAGATATAATCAGAAAAATTGAAGGAATTTAAAAAGGTTCGTATATTTTTGATCTCTTAAGAGAGTATCCGTATATGGTAGTTTTTCCAAGGGCTAAGATAAATATCGGGTTAAGGATCGTTGAAAAGAGGCCTGACGGCTATCATAACATCGAGACCTTCTTCTACCCTGTGGACCTGTCAGATGCCCTTGAGTTTGTTGTCAGGAAGGATAACCGCAGACATGACAGTCTGAGGGTTACAGGACTGATGGAAGATGACGATCCGGAGAACAACCTGGTAATGAAGGCAGTAAAGCTCATGCGCCAGTCGTTTGACTTTCCGGGAATACGTATCCATCTTCACAAGAATATACCCGTCGGAGCAGGTCTGGGTGGAGGGTCATCCGATGCCGCATGGATGCTCAGGGCTCTTAACCGCTACTTCGGCTTCGGCCTTAACTCAGAGGAGATGCGGTCGTTTGCCGGAAAGCTGGGCAGTGACGCTCCGTTTTTCATAGACAGCACTCCTTCATTTGCTGAGGGTGTGGGAAATATACTTTCGGAGTTCCCGCTTGACCTGAGCCAGTACCACATTGTCATACTGCACCCGAATCTCAAGAGCAGCACCGCCGAGGCTTATGCCGGATGTGTGCCAGGTCAGACAGGTCTGTCACTGAGGCACCTGCTTAACCTGCCAATAACTGAATGGCGGGGCAGCGTGGTAAATGATTTCGAACTTAATATATTCCGTCTCTATCCGCTGGTGGGCAGGCTGAAGGCTGCTCTCTATGAGGCGGGAGCCATCTACGCTTCAATGTCAGGAAGCGGATCGGCTGTTTATGGGATCTTCCGTGAGGAGCCTGAGCTTCCGCGCGAAATCTCACCTTATCTTCTTAATACCGGAGATCTTATCTGACCGGGGTCACCGTGTCAGATTATCTCAACCATTACAGCTCCCTTGGTAACCCTGTCACCTGGCTTCACGTTGATGGAGGCAACCCTCCCGTCAATATGGCTCTTCAGCCTGTTCTTCATCTTCATTGCATCGAGGATGACAATATCATCACCCTTGTTCACCGTGTCACCCTCTTTTACAAGCACCTCAACAACAGTGCCCGGAATAAAACTGCATATTCTTCCCGGCACAGGTGGTGCGTATGGCTTCCGTCCGGCAAAGCGGCTGCTCAGCCTGGTAGTATACTGGGTCTGGTCAATAGTCAGCCTCTCGGTCTCTTTCTTTTCCATTGTAATGGTATTTACGGCGCCAATCAGAAGGGTGGAATCCCGTGTTTCTTCCATGGCATCTGTACATCCTTGTTCTCAGACACCTCCAGCCCGTGCAGAAGCAGCCTCCTCGTCTCCGATGGTTCAATAACCGCATCAACATAACCGCGTGATGCAGCCACGTAAGGATTTGCAAACTTCTCCTTGTATTCCTCCACCTTCTGGCGGCGGACCTCATCAGGATTGGCGGCAGTGGTTATCTCCTTGCGGAATATGATGTTTGCAGCACCTTCGGGTCCCATGACTGCAATCTCAGCCGTCGGCCATGCAAACACAAAGTCGGCACGCAGGTGACGCGAGCTCATGGCAATATAACCGCCACCATAGGCCTTTCGCAGTATTACCGTCAGTTTGGGCACGGTAGCTTCACTGTAGGCGTAGAGAACCTTCGCACCGTGACGTATCACGCCGGCATGCTCCTGGTCCACTCCTGGAAGGTATCCGGGAAGGTCAACAAAGGTAATGAGCGGTATGCTGAAGGCATCACAGTAACGGATGAACCTTGCAGCCTTGTCTGATGAATCAACGTCAAGCACCCCGGCCATCTCCATCGGCTGGTTGGCAACGAACCCGACAGTCCTGCCGCCCATGCGACCGAAGCCTATAACCATGTTCCGGGCATACATCTCCTGGATCTCGAAGAAATCGGAGTCGTCAACCACTGCCCTTATAACCTCCCTGACATCGTACGGAAGGGTCGGGTCACCCGGAACAATCGTATTAATATCATATGTGCTTTTGGGTGGCAGGGTCTCAATAACTGTGGCCCGCACCTGGTTGTTCCTTGGCAGGAAGGAGATCAGCCTCTTGATCTGACTGAAGCATTCATCCTCTGACAATGCAAAGAAATGAGCATTGCCTGAGACCTCACAGTGCACCCGCGCACCTCCGAGAGCCTCCATAGAGATCTCTTCACCAAGCACAGTCTTTATAACTTCCGGCCCGGTGATGAACATCTTGGAGATATTCTCCACAACAAAAACAAAATCGGTCAGCGCCGGCGAATAGACTGCCCCGCCCGCACAGGGGCCGAGAATAACTGATATCTGAGGAATCACACCGCTGGAGATTGTGTTCCTGAAAAATATCTCACCGTAGCCTGCCAGCGAATTAACTCCCTCCTGGATACGAGCCCCGCCTGAGTCATTTATTCCTATTAGCGGAATCCTCATCTGCAGCGCATGATCCATTATCTTGGTGATCTTGCGTGAGTGCATCAGTCCCAGTGAACCGCCAGCAACAGTAAAATCCTGCGCAAAGATGGCAACCGGGTTGCCGTGCACCGTTCCTGTACCTATCACCACACCGTCACTCGGCAGGTGCTTCTTGTCCATACCAAAGTCGCGGGCATCATGCTCAACAAACATATCATACTCATTGAAAGTATCATCGTCGAGGATTGCCATAATGCGCTCACGGGCAGTGTTCTTACCCATCGCCTTCTGTTTACCGATGGCTTCCTCGCCACCGCCGAGAAGCATCTTCTCACGCTTCTCCTTAAGTTCCCTAATCTTCCTTTCCAGTGCCATATTTTAGCCTGATTAAACCAAAATGATCATTAATCTTTAAAGCACGCCAAGATAAATAAAATTTCATTTCTGCACAGAATGAAACAAAATGTGCTATTTCGGTGCGGTGTAGTAGACGACCATCGCAATGAACGCGTATATGATATTCGGGATCCACATTGCAAGTGCAGGTTCAAGGTCGCCCTTCAGCGAGAACTGCGACGCAAACTGCATAAACAGGATGTACGAGAAAGTAAGCACCAGCCCGATGCCTATCTGCATCCCGATCCCTCCCTTGATCTTCCGTGATGAGAGTGAGACGCCGATCAGCGTGAGGATGAAGAAGGCGAACGGCGAGGCGTAACGCCTGTGCTTCTCATTCTGGTAAAGCTTGATTTCATCGGAGCCCTGCGACTCCAGAACATCAATGTAATCAATAAGTTCACCGTGCGTCATGGTGTACACAAACTCCGGAGACCTTGTAAAATCGTCAGGTCCCACGTTAAGAACGGTATCTATCCTCCTTCCTGATGAGAGCCGCTCACCGATGCTGTCGTTTTCTCTTATATAGTACCACCATGCCCCCCACTTGTTAGTGGTGCTGTCCCAGCGGATCATGTTCGCAGTCATCTTTGACTCCAGCCTTCCCATGTCGTCAAATTTCTCCATGCTGAAGTTGCGCCCGCTCTGCGAGACCTTGTTGTACTGCTCCATGTAGATATAAACGTTGGGGTATACCTGGCGGTGAATGGACGAGACATTCATCCTCCTGAAGTCAGAACTGCGGTAATACTTCTCTTCAAAATCGAGTCGGGCGATGTTTGACTGTGGCAGGACATAATTCTGCAGCATGAAGGCGGCCAGGGCGATGAAGGCAGCAGAGATGAAGTAGGGCACCAGCAGCCTCCTGAAGCTCATGCCGCTGTTGAGCATAGCGATGATCTCGGTGTTGACAGCCATCCTCGATGTAAAGAAGATCACCGATATAAAGACGAACATCGGGGCAAAGAGAGTTGCAAAATAGGGGATGAAATTAAGGTAATAGTCAAAGACAATAGCCTTCAGCGGAGCCTGCTTCTGTATGAAATCGTCAATCTTCTCCGAGAAGTCGAAAATGACCGCAATACTCAGTATAAGTACAAGAGAGAATATAAACGTACCCAGGAACTGTCTGATAATGTACCAGTCCAGTATCTTCGGGGCAAGCTTATTCAGGCTCTCTCTGAAATTCTTCGAACTGTCTCGTTTTTCCATGTTCCGAATGTACCGTCAAGTATCCTCTCCCTTGCCTCACGCACCAGGCTGAGGTAGAATGAGAGGTTATGTATTGTCGATATCTGGGCTCCGAGCATCTCTCCCGATATTACCAGGTGTCGCAGGTATGCTTTTGAATATGTACGGCTTATCTCTGAGTCAGAGTCTGCGTCTACCGGTGAGAAATCCGATGCCCAGCGCTGATTCCTTATGTTTATGACACCGTTGCCGGTGAACAGCATGCCATTGCGGCCGTTACGGCTTGGCATCACGCAGTCAAACATGTCAACACCGCGGGCGATGCCCTCCAGGATGTTGGCAGGGGTACCCACTCCCATCAGGTAACGCGGCTTGTCGGCAGGGAGAATCTCGTTCACCACCTCCAGCATCTCGTACATCACCTCCGCCGGCTCACCAACAGAGAGTCCGCCAATGGCATTGCCCGGCATACCCGCTGAAGCAATCTTTTCTGCCGAGATTTTCCGGAGATCACTGTACACTGCTCCCTGAACAATAGGGAAGAGCATCTGCTCAGACCCATACAGCGGTTCCGTGTTACCGAGCTGCGCCACACACCGGTCGAGCCAGCGGTGTGTCAGCTCCATAGACCTGAGGGCATAATTGTGATCACAGGGCCACGGGGCACACTCGTCGAACGCCAT
The DNA here is from genome assembly GCA_041740815.1 of Bacteroidales bacterium. GTDB lineage: Bacteria > Bacteroidota > Bacteroidia > Bacteroidales > VadinHA17 > SR-FBR-E99. The sequence continues at coordinate 8,593 of JBGSLG010000004.1, read as the reverse complement.
CATGATATCGGCTCCAATGGTTCGTTGTATGTCAATCACCTTCTCAGGGGTGAAAAGATGTTTTGAACCGTCAATATGTGACCTGAAGATGGCTCCCTCCTCTGTCAGTTTCCTGTTTGCGGCAAGCGAGAAGACCTGGTACCCGCCGCTGTCAGTAAGCACCGCCCTGTCCCACGCCATGAAACTGTGAATGCCTCCTGCCCGGCTGATGATGTCAGTGCCGGGACGCATATACAGATGATAGGTGTTGGCCAGGATCACCGGGGCATTTATCTCACTCTTAAGATCGCGGTGGAGTACGCCCTTTACAGTAGCTCCGGTTCCTACCGGCATGAAGATGGGTGTTGGAATTTCGCCGTGGGCCGTGCGTAACACGCCTGCCCGGGCCGATGTTGATCCGTCTCTCCTCTCTATGCTGAACATCATCCTTTTACTGGTGGCCACAAAAGTAAGCTTTCTGCACCTGATTATGAACAGCCGGTTATCAATTTGAGAAGACGGCGGCTCAATTGTTGAAAAGATTATTGCAACCATTATCCAATTCTTTATAATATTGCTGAGCACAATGTGACTCTCTATGATCTTATCAACTGATACGGCGCATCTTATACTCCTTGCACTGTTTGTCGTGATGGCATTCATCCAGGGATGGTACTGGCTATGGTACTATCGCAGGGCTGCCTATGCAACGCCTGACACAACCAGCGCTTCCGGCGCACTTCCTCCTCTCTCAGTAGTTATCTGCGCCCGCAATGAGGCGGAGAACCTGCTCAGATTTCTCCCGTCAGTACTGGAGCAGGATTACCCATCTTACGAGGTAGTGGTGGTCAATGACTGTTCTGAGGACAATACGTTTGATATCCTCGGTGACATGATGAAGCGTTACCCTCACCTGAAGGTCTCCATGATTCAGAAGGACCCCGGGTTCACCCACACCAAGAAGCTGGCTATGCTCATAGGCATCAAGGCAGCAAAGAACGATATGCTTGTCTTCACTGATGCCGACTGCCGTCCGGCAACAGCGAACTGGCTCCGCGAAGTAGCCGCGGCCGCAAAACCGGGAACAGACATAGTAATAGGGTACGGTGGATATCTCCCGGGGGAGGGTATCCTCAACCGGTACATCCGCTATGAAACGATGTTCACCGGCATGCAGTACTTCGGGATGGCCATGGCGGGAATTCCATACATGGGCGTTGGACGAAACCTCGCTTACAGGCGCAGCTTCTTCTTTGACAGGGGCGGCTTCGGACCGCATAACCATATCATGTCAGGCGACGATGATCTGTTTGTAAACCGTAATGCAACAGCCGATAACTGCAGCCTGATGGTCAACCATGATTCCTTTACCCTCTCGTCAGCGCAACAGAGCCTGGGAGCATGGATCAAACAAAAGAGAAGACACCTCTCGGCAGCAGCCTACTATAAGAATAATGACAAGATAAGGCTCTTCCTGGAACCCTTATCCAGGATGAGTTATTACGGACTGCTCATTGTACTGCTGATCATGCTTGCCTCATGGCCCGTGGTGCTGTTCGTTGCCCTGACCCGGCTGGTCATGAGGGCGGTGATACTTAAGAAGGCAGCAGCAACATTCAATGAACCCGACTTGTGGTTTATTTCGCTCTTTTTTGATATCTTGGCACCGATGGTAACGGCATTCCTTTACGTTACCACCATCAGAAAAGGCAAGGGCAGAGAGACATGGAAGTAGTAACCGGGCTATCGGATAAGGCGCAGCACGACCTGAAGGTCATTGACCGTGCATTGAAAGGCGACAGCAGGGCTTACACCGAGCTGCTCAACAGGTACCGCGACTCAGTCTATTACGTGATGCTCAGAATGGTTAGCAATCCCTCCGATGCTGAGGACCTTACAATTGAAGCATTCGGCAAAGCCTTCAATAGCCTTGCAAAGTACGTTCCCTCACACGCTTTCAGCACATGGCTCTTCCGCATAGCCACCAATAACTGCATCGACTTCATGAGGCGCAAGAGCCAGACCCCAAGGCCCTTCGATCATGACGAGGGTGAGGAGGATGAGATGGAGGCAACCGTCGCATCTGACATGAGAGCCCCTGATGAACTGATGATAGACAGGGAGACTGCCGCCTCTCTGAACAGGATCGTCAAGACCCTGAAACCGCGCTATCGCAGACTGATCGAACTGAGATACTTTGAAGACTACTCCTATGAGGAGATAGCCAGCGAACTGAGTCTCCCCATCGGCACTGTCAAGGCACGCCTCTTCAGGGCCAAAGTGCTCATTCTAAATATGGTCCGCAGTAAAACCAGCGGCATTTGACTACAATCGCTGAAAAATATTTCCCGTCCCTTACAGATGAACAACGCCGCCAGTTTTCGCTGCTGCCTTCATTATACAGTGAATGGAATGAAAAGATAAATGTTATCTCCCGAAAAGACATCGACAACTTTGAGGTAAACCACCTGCTCCACTCCCTGGCAATTGCCCGCTTTGTCTCCTTCGTCCCCGGTACGGCTGTAATTGATGTAGGTACCGGCGGCGGACTCCCGGGATTACCCCTCGCAATACTCTTCCCCCAGGTGAGGTTTACCCTTATCGATTCGGTCGCCAAAAAGATCAGGGTGGTAAATGAAATTACCGCCGCCGCCGCCATCGGCAATGTGCTGGCACGCTCCGTCAGGTCTGAAGATACCTCCGGTGAATATGACTTCATAATAGGAAGAGCTGTGACAGACATGGAACAGTTCGTCAGGATCACCAGGCACCTCTCGTCGGCCCGCTCATTCAATGATGTCAGGAATGGATGGATCTTCCTTAAGGGAGGAGACCTCGAAAGTGAGCTCAGGCCCTTCAGGACATCGGCCTCCGTTGTTCCTATAAGCAGCTGGTTTGACGAACCTTACTTTGAAACAAAAAAAATCGTACACCTCTCCCGGTAAAATAAAAAAATTACCCCTACCCTTTTTTATTTCAAAAAAACACTACCTTTGCAGTCTTTAAAACCGGAAAGTAAACAACGAAATTATAGGAACTGATGAAAAGGACATTTCAGCCATCAAGAAAGAGGAGAACCAATACACATGGCTTCAGGGAGAGAATGTCAACACCCAATGGCAGGCGTGTACTTGCAGCCCGCAGAGCCAAGGGAAGAAAGAAACTGACCGTCTCTGACGAACTTGGGCACAAGGACTGACAGGCTGACAATAAAATAAACAGACCGTCTTAATGAACAATTAAGGCGGTTTTTTATTTCTACAGTGTCACGGTGATATTAACTTTGTCAATATTTCACGAAATGAAAGAGATTATCCTGAAAAATGCCGGAACGGAAGTCAGGGAGATCGCCGGGGCTCTCCTCGACGGCAGACGCCTGACCCCGGATGAAGCTCTGACTCTCTACAGGAAGGCTGATCTCTCTCTGATGGCGGTGCTGGCAACGGAAGCCAAGAGGGCAAAGAGCGGTGACGCCGTCTTCTTCAACCGCAACTTTCATATTGAACCCACCAACGTCTGTATATATAACTGCCGGTTCTGTTCATACCACAAGCCGGAAGGCGACCCCGACAGCTGGGAACTGACTGAAAATGATATTCTGGATATCGTAAAACGATTTGATGGTATCCCTGTCACAGAGGTACATATCACAGGAGGTGTACACCCGTCGCGCGATATCCACTACTATGGCAAAATCCTCTCCTCCATTCGCCGGATGAGGCCTGACATAAGCATAAAAGCCTTCTCAGCCGTTGAGCTCGATTATATGATTCGCAAGGCGGATATGACTTACACTGAAGGACTTAAACTCCTGCGCGATTACGGTCTTGACTCTATCCCCGGCGGCGGTGCTGAGATCTTTGATGCCTCACTGCGGCGTAGGATATGCAGGGAAAAGGCTGACGCCGACACTTACCTCGCCATACACGAGGCTGCCCATAACCTCGGTATCTCCTCAAACGCCACAATGCTCTACGGTCATGCCGAGAGTCCTGAACAGCGTATCGATCACCTGATGAGACTGAGAGACCTGCAGGACCGTACCCGCGGTTTTAATTGCTTTATCCCTCTGAAGTTCAGAAGGGAGAACAACCGCATGAGCGAACTGGGCGAGGTGCCCGTGACCGAAGATATGCGCAACTACGCCCTGTCGCGACTATTCCTCGATAATTTCAGCCATATCAAAGCCTACTGGCCGGCCATAGGCAAAGATGCAGCAATGATGAGCCTGGCCTTCGGCGCTGATGATCTTGACGGCACAATCGATGACACTACCAGGATCTATTCAATGGCAGGGGCCGGAGATATGAATCCCAGCCTCTCAACAACGGAACTGGTGGCCATGATAAGGTCAGCCGGCTACAAACCGGTGGAAAGAGATACCAACTACCGGACAGTTAAGGAGTGGTAATGCCCTGCACTCTCGCAATATAATTTTATCTTTGACCCTGCGTTAACAATTTAATACTTCATCACTCGTGAGCGTCAAGGAATTTCTTAAAAGCAGGGTCTTCTGGAAGCAGTTGGGACTGGCACTGGTCATAGGGGTTGCAATTATACTCATCCTTATCATATGGCTGAACATCTATACCCACCACGGGCAGTCGAGACCCACCCCGGAAATCAGGGGACTGACAATCAGTGAAGCGAGGCATGTGGCCAATAAGAACCGGTTGAAGCTCCAGATCATCGACTCAGTCTATACAGCTTTTGTCCCCCGCGGATGCATTGCAGATCAGACGCCTCAGCCCGGTCACCATGTGAAGAGAGGCCGGACAATACAGGCAACAATAAACGCATTTAACCCCGAGATGGTTGCCGTTCCCGACCTCGTCGGCCTGCCTCGTCGCCAGGCATTGTCACTCATCGAAACGGCAGGTCTTCAGGCGGGACAGTTGAATTATGTCCCTGACCTGACAGTCGATTTCGTCCTTAAACAGACATTGCACGGCCGCGAAGTGTCACCCGGCGATTCAGTGCAGAAGGGTATGGTCATTGACCTTGTCCTCGGCAGAGGCCTGAGCAGCCAGCGAACACCGCTGCCAAGACTGATGGGTACAACCCTGGATCAGGCAAGGAATGAGATACTCGGAGCATCACTCAACCTGGGAGCATATGTCTTCGACACCTCGGTAACTACGGCAGCAGACTCAATGAACGCCTTCGTTTTCAAGCAGAACCCCGAATATCACCGTGACGCTTCAGTACAGCTCGGATCGGCAGTCTACATATGGCTTACAACCGATACCCTGAAGCTGATGCCTGTATCGGCAGAGCCAGATACAACTGGCACAGAGAGTGAAGAGTACCTCCCGCAAACTGAGTTAGCACCCATATGATGAGGCAGAGATGGTTAGCATATATCTTTCTTGTCACAGTGACCTCCCTGACTGTGTCAGCCCAGGAGGTTATCACCGGTCTTTCGCATAACAGGCAGCTGGCCAATTCAGTCGCCAGACCCATGCTTAAAGGCTCCGTTGCCGAAGAGCCACTTATCCTTCCCTTCAGTGACGACTTCTCATCTGACAGTATTTATCCTTCCACTCAGCGGTGGAGTGATATCCTTGTCTTCATCAATAACACCTACTCGGTAACCCAGCCCTCTCAGGGCATGGCTACCTTCGACTGCCTCGATGAGACCGGCAGCCTGTATGATGCCGCATCACAGGCAGTATTTGCCGCTGACCGACTCACATCACGTACAATTGATCTTGAATACCTGCCCTCTGACAGCATCTACCTCAGCTTCCTCTATGAGGCCGGAGGACTGGCTGACATGCCGGAGGCGGATGACAGCCTGACGCTCAGCTTCTGGGCTCCGGGTGAGGAGAGATGGTACAGTATCTGGCAGACAGGAGGCGGCCCGACACAGGGTTTCCGGCAGGTTATGATACCGGTTAAGGAGACACGGTTTCTGATGAACGGCTTCCGTTTCATGTTCACCGGCTATGCCTCACTGGCAGGTGTCCTGACAGAACCGTCACAGGCAGGTAACGCCGACCAGTGGAATATAGACTACGTTGAGCTCGACAAAAGCCGCTCACGTCATGACACCGTCCTGCATGACGTTGCCCTGACCCTGCCCCAGAGATCACTGGTAAAAGAGTACGAGGCAATGCCATGGCGCCATTTCAGGCAGGCATACCTGTCGGCCATGAGCCCCACGGCAGAGATCAACTACCGAAATAACGACACTATCGTCCGGAACGTCACCAGACAGGTCTCAATTAAGAATCTGGTAACCGGCGCGGTGGTGCGCGACTTTGACGCGGGGGCCGCAAACGCCAACCCGCTCACCGATGTGCAATACGATGCACCGCTTCTCTATACTTACAACTCCGATGCGCCGGACACCGCCCTGTTCGAGGTCACAGTTTCACTCATCACAGACGATTTTGACCCGAAACAGAATGACACAATCCGGTTTATCCAGAGGTTCGCTGATTATTTTGCCATTGACGACGGTACGGCTGAGGCCGGGTACGGTATAAACGGAGAGGGCTCACGCAATGCGATGGCAGCATTGCGGTTCAGGTCATTCATACCTGATTCGGTTACCGGAATAGACATATGCTTCAACGATGCGTATGATAACAAGAACCAGAGAGGATTTGAGATCATGGTGTGGGCCGATGACAACGGCCAGCCCGGCGTTTTGCTGGGTACCAGCGAAGGCGCTATGGCCGATCCCGGCACTGACCTTAACGGATTCAAAACATATTTCTTTGACAAGCCTGTAAGGGTGTCCGATAATTTCTGGATCGGATGGAGACAGATAGTGGATATATTTCTCAACGCCGGCCTCGATCTGAACACCTCTTCCGCAGGAAGACAGTATTACATGCTCAGCGGCACCTGGCAGCCCAGCCAGGCACCGGGGACCGTCATGATGCGTCCGGTGATGAAGGGCTCGGGATCACCCACATCATCAGACAACGGCACACTGATAAACGACCTCTTCAGGGCTTTTCCAAACCCGTCATCGGGTGAGGTGACACTGGTGGCCTCAGACAGGGCGCCGGCCGATTTTACAATAGATGTCATCACCTCGTCAGGGTCACTGGTGATGTCGCTTGACCGCACTGACCGGCCCGATCTCAGCAGACTGGCCGCGGGAAATTACATGCTGCTGATAAAAACCAGGGATGGACGTCCAATCTCCCTCCTGCGAATTATACTGATCAAATGAGAGGAGAAAGAAATGGCTGAGGAGGAACTGGTTGACATTCAGGAGCAGGAGCTCTTTGAGCACTACCGCTATGTGGTTGACCCGGGGCAATCAATGCTCCGTATAGACAAATACCTTGCAACACGCATTGAGAATGTGTCACGCACCCGCGTACAGGCTGCAGCTCAGGCTGGTAACATACTCGTAAACGATGCGCCTGTGAAACCCAACTACCGGGTTAAGCCTCTTGATGTGATCCAGATCCTCCTCCCCAACCCTCCCCGCGAGATAGAGCTTATCCCTCAGGATATTCCCATAAGCGTGGTTTATGAAGACGACGATCTGATCATCGTCGACAAGGCCGCCGGGATGGTAGTCCATCCTGCCTATGGCAATTACTCCGGCACGCTCATGAACGCACTGATGTACCACTTCAGGGACCTGCCCCTCTTTCAGACAGGTGAACAAAGACCGGGACTGGTGCATCGAATTGACAAAAACACCTCAGGGCTTCTTGTGGTTGCAAAAAACGAATACGCCCACAACAAGCTTGCGCGGCAGTTCTTCAACCGTACCACCGGCCGTAAGTACCTGGCACTGGTATGGGGCACACCTGACCCGGCTGAAGGAACCATCACCGGCAATGTCGGACGTAATATCCGTGACCGTAAGATCATGCAGGTCTTCCACGATGGCAGTCAGGGCAAGCATGCGGTTACTCATTATAATATTGTTGAGCAGCTCGGGTATGTGTCACTGATTGAATGCCGTCTCGAGACAGGCCGCACCCACCAGATAAGGGTTCACATGGCCTGGACAGGTCACCCGCTTTTTAATGATGAGGAGTATGGCGGCCACCGGATACTGAAGGGGACCACCTTCACCAAATACCAGCAGTTCGTTCGTAACTGCTTCACGATGTTACCCCGCCAGGCGCTTCATGCGCAGACGCTCTCCCTTGACCACCCCGTCACCGGCAAGAGACTCTCCTTCGAGTCGCCCGTGCCCCCCGATATGAAGTCGGTTATTGATAAGTGGAGGAATTATATTTCAGGCAGAGACTGATTAACCAGGCAGCAGGCAGTAGGCATTAGGCAATAGTGAAGTCAGCAATCAGCAGTCAGCAGTCAGCAGTCAAAATCAGTCGATAATCGCCAGTCTAAACCAACAGGCAGACCACTGTTGGTAGTCGGTAGGGCGTTGTGAATATCTTATAATCATTATGTTGCGGACTGAAGACTGAGGGCTGTGGACTGTGGACTAAGAACTACTGCCTATTGCCTATTGCCTACTGCCTGATATGACTGTCAGTGCCTGAAATACGTTGACCGTAAAAACGGTAAACAGTATGACAAATGTAGGCTATTTTGATTGGGAAAGGAAGCCCAAAGATCAGAGACACTTCAGTGATGACTTCAAGAAATCGAAAGTCAGGGAATTAGAGAA
>JBGSLG010000003.1:0-9406 GCA_041740815.1 Bacteroidales bacterium | reverse complement strand
CACCCCGTCTCATTCGGAGCACCCTCAGACAGTGTCCGGACTCCTCACGACTGAAGTGTGCGGTTCCTTCAGAAACATTGCTTGCATAAAATATCTGCATTCAGGCTCTTTTTTGCACAAATTTATTGATTTTAGCATTCTTAAAGTTTATTCATCACCATAATGAAGATAGGAGTTTTGTCTGACACCCACGGGTGGGTTGACCCTGCTGTTTATGAGCACTTTGCCGGTGTTGACGAAATATGGCATGCCGGTGATGCCGGGAACATAGGGGTGATAACTGAACTGGAGTCGTTCAGGTCTCTGAGGGCTGTATGGGGCAACTGTGATGATTTTGAGGTCAGGAGCGCTACCTCGGAATACAAGTTTTTCATGGCAGGTTCAAAGAAAGTTCTCATCATCCACATAGGCGGCTATCCGGGCCGATGGGCTCCCCGGGCCCTTGCACTGATAGAGGAGCTGAAGCCTGACATTTTTGTATGCGGCCATTCGCATATAGTAAAGATCATCTATGACAAGCCCCGGAGCATGCTCTGTATCAATCCAGGCTCCGCCGGCCGTACCGGCATTCACAAAGTGATGACAATGCTTCGTTTTACAATTGATGATGACAAACTGAGTGACATGGAGGTTATTGAATTCGGTAACAGGGGCCAGCACAAAGCTTACTGACCGTCATCAAAGTAATTGTCGGCATCCATGCCTCCGCTCTCCATTCTGCGCAGGAATCTCTTCAGCCTGTCAGGCACCCCGAGCATGTACATATAATCAACCCTTGAATTGGCTTTGGGGTCTCTTCTGACCTTTTCCTTGGCATTGCTGATCAGGTCATTGTATGTGAGGTTTGACGAATAGCTCATCATCATGCCCCTGAAATAGGAGAACCAATACCACACGTTGTCATTTGCCTTGATGTAGATATCAAGAAGGTCACCCGACCGTTTCCTTTGCAGCTCCACCCATCCGTCAACGTAGATGTTCAAAGGCTGCGGGCCAACGAATCCGACACCAATCTTGCCTGTTGAGATGAATGACATTGTATTCGGATTCCATTTCAGGGTCACATCGTTAAGCAGGATCTGTGAGGTTAACTCTTTTGGCAGTGAACGTGCAACACCAAATAGCTGAAGTTCTTCATTGAGGGTCCTTGCCGCCTGCTCTCCCAACAGGTCACGCATACCCTTTGCATTGAACTCGGAAGAGAGGTTGACTGTCTTAAGTGTAGGTATTGAACGTATGTCATCGGCCATCATCTTCAGGGCTTCCGGATCGAAGTGGAATGAGAAGCCAAGGATTGTCTTTGCCTCAACCAAAGCCGAGTCTGTATTATTTACAATCCTGCCTGAGCTGACCATTGTGAGGAGGTCATAATTGACCCCGAAGTTGATCTTCCCTTCGCTCTCAAGCAGGCACAGGTTCCGGTCAAAAGATACCATGTTGCCGTGAAGTTTAAGATCCGACAGTTTCTCAAGTGATGCTATGCGGTACCTCCCTGATCCTTTGTCGTGGAAAAGGTATCCCTGAGCGCTGATCATCGGATTATCGCTCCATGATTGTCTCTCAGAGAGAAATGCTCCGTAAACGCCTGAAGAGTCAAGCGTTACAAAGGTGCCCGAAAAGAGCATATTGTCATTTATATCTCTCGGCTTGTCGTCAATCGGGATAAGCACGTTTTGCGGGTCTATTGATGCACTGAACTTGACAGGATTGCTTATGATGCCCGGACACCCGGTGACTATGCCGGCTGCACCGGTAAATCTCAGGTGTTGTTCCCCTGAGCGAAGGCTCACGTCTCCGGCGTAGGTGAATGCAGGACTAAGGGTAAAATTCTGAGTGACAGGAATGGATCCCTGGGCTTTGGAGGCCATTGTGTCAACCTTAATCTGCGAGAATTCTATGATCTGGCTCTCACCCGCTTCGTCCGTGTAGTTGTATTTTCCTGATCCGTAATAGTTTGCGCTGCTCTCGATATTGATTTTTGCAGAGTGCAGGAGGTGCCTGTTGTTGATTACAACCAGGGCACTGTCCGTCTCCCTGATTCTTGCTCCCTTTCCTATATAGAGTATGCCGTCACCCGGCTGAATAAGGGCATCCGCAACGGGAATATAGTTAACATCCTTGACCATGACGTACTCATCCTGAAGGAAGTAGGATGCAGAACCCGACTGGAACTTGACGGTGTCTTTCATGTTGTTGGTAGAGAAGAAGATGGGTTTTTCAACCTTTCCCGGAGGTACTTTCAGCAACTCTTCAGCTGTCATCAGTTTTGTCTTCTCTCTTCCCCTCTGTGACATCTCGAGCACCTTATTCCTGATGTCATATCCGAAGTTGGTCATCTTGGAGATGTACTCTAGTTCAGGGAACACCACCAGTGAGGAATCGGTGTTAAGGCTGAACGTTGCCTGCTGTGCTACAAAATCCACGAGGGTGTTGGTGTTGGTGGCCACAAATCCGTACCCGTCGCCCCTGAGTGCCTTGAGGTAGTAGTCGGATGTATCCGCCTTGATTGTATTCTGTCCGAATGCAAATGTCTCCGACGTTATACGGGCATCCGCCATGTTGACTTCGCCCTTACCCTTAAGTTTGTCGGGTGTAAGGATGAGGGTCCCGTCAAGGGTGGTACCGTTTCCAAACATACTGAAGTCCTTTCCTTCCCCATTAACCGCATACCACTCGTCGGGTCCTGTGAGCCACTGTATGTCAACATCCGATGATTTCAGTTCAGGAAACCTGTGCAAAGAGTCCGGACGCATGTCGAAGGTCCGGGCCCTGGTTAGCATATAATCGGGGAACAGGCGGAAGGTATCGGCTGTGACGGTGGCCGTCAGATGATCAATCCTTCCGCTGGCTATCAGGCCGGAGTTGCTCATACTGAGATGATTGTACAATTGGCCACGGCCATTGAATATAGGTATTCCCTCAGCGGGAATTGTCATTGTGAAGCCGAGCGAGGTGTCAGGCTGTACTGTCAGTGTCTGCCTCATGGGCTCGGTGACACCTCCTCCGACGAACTCGCCGTCTACGGCTATCTCGGCATTGGAATAGTGGTCAATGTTGGTGTAGGTGAAGGGGTCAAGCCTGAAAAAGAACTTATCCCTGGCATATAATCCCTCAAGGCCGGGTATATCATCGTAGAAGATATAGGAGTTGGATGATGCGTTGAGGATCGGATACTGTTTTAGGCTTCTCAGACCTGATTTGTTTCTCGGGTCATCAACATACAGGTAGGCCGAAGCCAGCTCAATCATGTTATCAATCCTCTTTATCAACGGCCTCCCGAATGCATCTCTTTCCTCTGTCTCCACTGCAATCTTGATTGAATCAATTTTCTCGAGTTTCAGGCGGAATGTGTCATAGTCGAATGAGAACTGCCGGCCGTAAATGGTGAATAGTCCAGCCTGGACTACCCCGTCGAATGAAATGGAACGGTTCTTCCCGACAGTCAGGCGGCCTCCGTAGGGCCTTATGGCTACGTTCTGGGAATCACTGAGTGACACAGCCCTCACACCTGACAGCCTCAGATCATAATTCTTCAGGTCGAGGATGGCATTTTCCTCATTATCCCTGGCTTCACTGTTGATTGTGATGGCATCATAATCCTTCTTCTTGGCGAAGGAGGCCATGTAGTCATCTACCTTCTTTTTGATTGTAACCTCGTTATAATTCCTGTCGTAGAAGAGGAATCCGTTGTTGGCCAGTTCAATGCAAAGAGCTGTAGCCTGTTCTATCGGCATCTTTATCCATTTGGCGAAGCCCTCCACAGGGAAGACATCGGAGCCGTAGGCCTTTGCGTAATCCCTGATGCGGTAGAGCGGGTGCACGTCATCCATCCTCATGAGACGAAAGAAGTTGGCTTCGTTGTAGAATGAGATTGACTCGAATTTGGCTGCCCCGATGGATGAACCCCGGGTGCGTGACATTGTCAGGAAGGGGTTGTCCATGTCCCACGAAAGGTGTTCAAAATAGAGGTCAAGGTTATGGTAGGAATCATAGTAGGGGCTTCTGGAGAGGGGGCTGGTTGTGCGGAACATGCTGACCTCCCTGGTGTCAGTGTTGTAAGAGAAGCCCATGGTTGAGTGAAAAACAGAATCTGTTCCAAGGTACAGGGTTGATGTTGTCTCATAACTGCTTATTGTCTTCTGTGACAGGATGAAGTTCCTTGATGTCAGGCTCAGGGCAAGGGTATCCTTCCTGTAGAGCTTCACGCTGGCCGGGAACCAGTTGGTGCCTGTACCCCTGACAATGGCGCCTTCGAGAGCCAGACCGCCCTCATAGTCAACTCCTTCATAGATATCTTCAATGAAGAACCTGTTTTCGTAGGTTTCAAACCGTGGCATGGTGGCCTTATCCGGGGAGATTATCTCCACCGCCCTGTCGGTCAGTTTGCCTGATACCGGTTTCTGAAAGTAGGTGGGGTGCGTCAGAAGGGAGGAATCGCACGTAAATTCGCTTTTCGTGACATCAATATCAAAGCCTGATACGTTGGCATAGACAGCTGACGGATCGTAACCGGCTTTCTCCCACGTCACTTTCCCCTCCTTGCAGTGGAGGAGGAATAAGTCAGGATAATAGGTGCCGGTGAAGTCATAGATCTCAGTGCTGTCTTTCCCCAGAAATGCCTTGAGGGTGACTGCCCTGATGTCTATCTTAAGAACAGTGTCTCTCACAAACTCCACCTTGCCGTCCTTTGTTTTCCATTTCACTGATCCGGCTGAGTAGATTGTGTTGTCAACCAGTAGCAGGCCTGTCACCTCAATGAATTTTTCGACTGAAGCGTTTGTGAAGCGCGGGTCAAAGGCCATCTCACTCAGGCCCTCGAGCCATGCAATTATCTCATCCTGACCCTGTTGCGTTTCTATGAAATCGGTCAGTGTCCTCATGTAAGAGACGAAGCCCGGAATCTGGCTGATCCTGCGGCTTCTCAACTGACTGGCCACATTTATTATCCTGTCTTTGACCTGCCTCTCAAAGCATGTACTGTCATAGAATGAGTTGAAAAGATCCACCTCAGCCCTCTCAGGCTTGCTCACCAGGGTTCCCATGAAGGCAGTCATCTCAGCGGTGAATTTGGCCGTATCACCGGAGAACTGCGGGGGACCCTGCCCTGTCAGGTTTGCTGAGAGGGCAGCTGCTGCCAGAAGAGTGAGGAGAATCTTCTTCATCTCCTTTTCAGAGGGCTTTTACAATGTTGCAGAATTCATCCATGACCAGTGATGCTCCGCCAATGAGGCCTCCGTCAACATCTTTATTTGCAAAGAGCTCGGCTGCATTGGATGCCTTGCAACTGCCGCCATAGAGAATGGTGGTCTCTTCAGCCGGCATCTTGCCATACTTATCGGCTACCAGTTTACGGATATGCTGATGCATCTCCTGAGCCTGTGCCGGTGACGCGGTCACGCCCGTGCCGATAGCCCATACGGGTTCGTATGCAATGATACATTTTCTGAAATCCTCTTCCGCGAGAACGAACAGTCCCTCTTCAAGCTGTCTTTTCACAACCTCAAAATGAATCTTTGACTCTCTCTCTGCCAGCACCTCGCCGCAGCAGAAGATGACGCGGAGGCCGTGGCGCAGCGCTTCGGCAGTCTTGGCAGCCAGCAGGGCATCACTCTCACCGTAGTATGTACGTCGCTCAGAGTGTCCGATTATTACGCTTGATGCACCGGTGCTTTTGATCATTGATGCAGAGATCTCTCCGGTATACGCACCCGACTTATGGTCGTTGCAGTTCTGGGCCCCGGCACTCAGCCCGGGGGCGTTGAGCAGGGAACTGACATTGCTCAGATGGATGAATGGTGTACAGAGTATCACCTCTTTATCCTCGAGGGGTTCGGACAGAAAGCGCTTGTTTAGTCCTGTGGCAAGTGCAACTCCCTCATCCAGATCCATGTTCATTTTCCAGTTACCTGCAACTATTTTTTTTCTCATTGTATGTTTGATTTTTAAAGTTTTTCTTTCTTATTCCCATGGTTTGTTTTTAGTCTGAAAGGGAGCGTAAGCGCTATGGCAAGCAATATTGCCAGCACGGCTCCTGCCACCACCAGTCTGTTTTTCGTGGCTGCCTGGAACTTAAGGGCAAGAGAATTCAGATCACCTTCGAATTTCTCTTTCTCCGGGAGATTGTGATGCGACCACTTCGCCATAACAGTTCCGTTGTGCAGGAAAACAAAGCCAGGGTCTGACCTGATAACGGTTTTAAGCATTACCTCATCTGCAAACAGGGCATCAAAGCCGGTTACCAGTTCTCCGGCAGTCTCCGGTGTGGAGGCTGTGATGATGTAGAACTTTATGCCTCTGTCACGGAGGGTTATCCCGAGGTCATAACCTTTCACGAGACCTTTCCTGTCAGAATTCTCCAGCCTTCGTGCAAGCATGAGTACAATGTCACCCTGGTGGCCGGTCACCTCGTCGGTCATGTCGGCACCTTCCCTGCTGATAAGAGTGAAGTCATGTATGGGAGGTAAATAGCCCCTTGAGATGAGCACTGATTTCTGATCTACAAACTTCCATGTGGTGTCATCAGCAGGGTAGTCATTCAGAGTGAACTCTTTACTTACCCCATCTTTTTCATAAATGAATCTTATGTCGTATTTATCGGGCTCGGCATCAGGGGGAATGGCCATTGCCTCCGGCAGGTTGGTTCCGACCTTGTATGGTCTGAAGTCAATCATTGGCAGGTAGGCGAGATTGTATCTCATGAAGAGCAGAAACAGAAATATAAAAACAAGTGTGAAGTTCAGGCCTGTCCTGACAGGGAGTGTGCCGGCATGATCATCCTTTTTAATGAAGACATAGACCACCAGTAACGTTATAACCACGTTCTTGAAGAAGGTCTGCCAGTTGGTCATTATGATTGCATCGCCGAAGCATCCGCAGTCGGATACGGGATTGAATAATGCAAGGACAAGGGTCAGCGGAGTGAAGAGAGCCATGAATAAGGCAGCCATCCATGAGGCTAGTCTCACCATTGATCCCGAAAGAAGCATCATGCCAGTGATAAATTCAACAAGGCAAAGGAGTATTGAAAGGGGCAGGGCCAGATCATCAAGAAAACCCATCCTGAATGCGGTGAAGTAATCGCCGAACTTGAATGCCGTGCCCATCGGGTCAATACCCTTGACCAGACCCGAAAAAACAAACAGCAGGCCAGTCAGTATTCTGGCAGTTTGAGTCAAGATTTTCATCTGAGAATGTTTCTTTCCCTGAGTTTATCTATTATCAGCCGGAAGATAAAATCAGGTGTCAGTATTTCATTATCGGTGTCAAAGCAGTTTATTACCTGGAGACTGCTATCCTCCGCAGCTACCTCCGTATATACTTCCCGTACCCTCTTCTGAAAGTCGAGGCTGCTCTCATGTATATCCCTGTTGCCCATAAGATAATCTCTGTCCTCCCCCTGACGGCTGTTCTTCAGTTTCTCTTCCGTGAACCTGAAGGGTACATCAAGAAATATGTTTATGTCCGGTTTCGGGATACCGAAATGTTCAAACTCCAGTTTCAGAATCCACTCCCTAAGTTTTTTTTCCTCTGTCTTCGAGTGCAGTTTTGCGCACTGGTAGGCTACATTGGAATAAGTATAACGGTCAAGTATGACAAAGTATTTCTCTTCCAGCCATGTTTCAATCATGGATGAGGCATCTTTTCTGTCTCCGGCATAGAGCATGGCAACGAGGTAAGGATCAACATAGCTGATGTCACCGAATTCCCCCCTGAGGAAACGGGCAATCAGTTCACCGAAATATGGAGTATCCATCCGGGGAAAGTGAATATATCTGCATTGCAGGTTTCTCTCCGCGAACCACTCTTTAAGCAGTGAGATCTGTGTAGACTTTCCTGCTCCGTCAAGCCCCTCGATTACGATAAGCTTCATCTCTGAACTCCTTTTGCTGTAGTATAAACTTGCGTCATCCGGTAAGGTTTTAAAGATAAATATTTATGATTGTCAGGTTGCAGGAACAGATGCTGATTTTATCAACACAGTTGGCTGGCGGAGGAGTGCCATGCCTATCCCCGGACGAAATGTTCCATGTTGAAAGGGATCTCGATGGAGAGTTCGACCAGTCCGGCCACGTTTCCGTCTTCATACCAAGGCGCCTGGTATATTAGTTTCTTAATACCTTCTTTTTCAATAGTATAGCAATTACTTCTTTGGGAATCCATGATGGCAAGGATCTTTTCCCAGGATCCTTCCTTGTGACACTCCTTCAGATTGCTGCCTTCAAGCCCGCGTCCGCCGTACCGGGTAAATGTGGAAGCCGATTTGTCATTCATATACAGAATTTTCCCGGTGGTATCGGACACCGTTATTGCCACACCAAGTTCATCTGCCCAGTTGATGTCTTTCATACATATCAGTTATTAGCGTCTTGTGCGTCCGCAAATATAGCACTTTGGAAGCATCGACAGGGAGTTCAAAAACCGTGTACCGATGCAATGATTATCTTTATAGGCATAAAACAGACTGCAATGTTGATAAATACCGCAGGCAGAATGCTTGATCTTGCCCGTCCTCGCGTGATGGGAATAATAAATGTGACCGATGATTCATTTTACCGGGGAAGCAGGTACACCGGCGAGAGTGAAATCATAGAGGCGGCAGGAAGGATGCTGGAGGAGGGTGCTGACATACTTGACATCGGAGGCTGTTCCACCCGTCCGGGTGCACAGGAAGTGCCTGAGGAGCTTGAAAAGGAACGTGTCTGCCGGGCTGCAGAACTGATCCTGGGCCGGTATCCCGAAACAGTAATCTCAGTCGATACGTACCGTTCTGCCGTGGCTGAGGCTGCCGTGACAGGATCGGGAGCTGCAATTATCAATGACATATCCGGGGGAGAGATGGATGAGGGAATGTTCCCTCTGGTCATCAGGCTCAATGTGCCTTATATCATGATGCACATGCAAGGAACACCTCAGACAATGCAACAGAATCCTCATTATGATGATGTTGTGGCTGACATCCTGTTGTGGTTCGGCCGGAGGATTTCACAGCTTCAGGAGGCAGGTGTGAAGGATATTATAATCGACCCTGGTTTCGGTTTCGGCAAAAATGCAGAACACAATTTTGAGATACTGAGGAGGCTGGCGGAGTTCCGGATTACCGGGCTTCCTTTGCTTGCCGGGCTGTCACGCAAATCAATGGTCTGGAAAACCCTGAATGTCACGCCTGATAAGGCCCTGACGGGTACTGCCGCCCTCAACATGGCTGCTCTGATTAACGGGGCTTCGGTCCTGAGGGTGCATGATGTGCGCGAGGCCCGTGAGGTGGTAACCCTTTTTGAAAAGATTTATCCTGCGGGCATCCTATTCGATCATAATTCTTAAATTTGTCGGTCACGGCACTCCGCTTTATGCTCGAATTCAATATTCTCGATATCCTTGATATATTCATGGTAGCCTTTATTCTCTA
>JBGSLG010000002.1:0-21729 GCA_041740815.1 Bacteroidales bacterium | reverse complement strand
GGCTTGCCGACTATGAAAACCTCACGCACGGGGAGGCGGCAAAAAAGATGGACATCTCGCGCCCCACCTTTACCAGGCTTTATGATAAGGCCCGCAAGAACGTGGCTAAAGTATTCGTCGAGGGAAAAGCCATCCTGATACGTGGCGGGACTTTTCTGGCTGGAGAGTACTGGTACAGATGCAACAGTTGCCATGAGACCATTGTCTCTGGCACACCGGAGGAGAACTGCGACAAATGCAATTCTGAGGACATCATAAGGATTGATGGGCAGAAGGAGAATTTACCTGATAATTCCGGACCCGAGAAATGACAATCTCTGTACTTACCGAAAACAATGCCGGTCCGCTTACCGCTGCAGAACACGGCCTTTCTTACCTGATCGAAACTGAAGGAAAGAGAGTTCTGTTTGACACCGGTCAGAGCGACCTTTTCATTAAAAATGCTGCCATAATGGGAGTCAGCCTGAAGGAAATTGATATGATCATCCTTAGTCACGGCCATTTTGATCACGGTAACGGACTGGAGCATCTCAGCGGCGGCACCCTGCTATGCCATCCCGGATGCTTCATCAGACGATACCGGCAAAGCGACCACTCATATATCGGTTTAAAATACTCCAGGGAAGAACTCGCAGGGAAATTAAACCTGATAACATCACTAAAACCTTTCAGGATCAGTGAATCGATCGTTTTTGCCGGCGAGATTCCAAGAATTACACCGTTTGAATCAAAATTGACCTCCTTCGTATTGGAAGACGGCACTCCCGATTTTGTTTCGGATGACAGCGCACTCATCATTACACTCCCTCAGGGTCTCTTTATTATTACCGGTTGCGGTCATGCAGGTATTGTCAACACAATGGAACAGGCCTCTGCAATTACCGGAAATGAAAAAATCTACGGCATAATGGGCGGTTTTCATCTCAAGGAAGATGACCTGCAGACTATCGAAACAATAAATTATCTGAAGAAGAAAAAGGTCACGCATATACTTCCCTCGCACTGCACAACCGGACCTGCACTTGCCAGATTTCGTATCACCTTCGATTCCCCGACCGTGAGAACGGGAGACATTTTTTCATTCTGAAAATCCGCATCAAAACACTTCTGCGTTTTATCAAAATATGAGCTTGGAAAGGAATAAAAAGTCATTCACCCGGATTTTCCTATCACGGAATTGACTGAAACTCGCGCAAGTAAAATTTCTTTCCCTGGTAGAGAGAGCGTCTAATAAGTCTCTGGCTAAGAAGCGACTCTACTATGCTGAAATCCGCTCCGTTCTTTGCGAGCAGCTCCATAAGAGCATCCTCCCTTAGGGGGTGCACAGCGGTAATATTTAGTATGTCCTCGTAAATATTGCCGGTAAAACCGGTATCAACACCTTCAAAACCGGTCAGCAGCTCGGTTTCGATACCGGCCTCCCTGAAAATCTGCCAGGCAAGGTTCACAGTCTCCAAACCCGGAGGCATCACACTTTTCTCTGCAGGTGGCCTGATAGGGATGGATATATAGGCTCTGCCCGGGGTCAGGGTGCTGATGATACCAGCAACACCTTTGAGATTTGCCCGACTGTCGTTTATTCCTTTGCAGAGAAGAGTCTCCGTCCTCAGTTCGCCAACGTATTCACCTGCAAAGAGTTTTAAGCCATCCATCAGATTCTCAAATTTTAACCCCTCTGCCGGGCGATTCACCTTCTGCCAGGTGTCCGTATCGGCAGCGTCAACCTTGACCGAGACCCAGTCGGCCTGCATGAGCTCACTGCGAACATTCGGGTCCGGCAGCATTGATGAGTTGGTGATGACTGCTATGGGTATGCCCAGCCCCTTAAGCATCTCTATCGACCTCCCGAGATTGATATCGAGCGTGGGCTCGCCGTTTGAGACAAAGGTCATGTAATCAGGCCGGTCCTCCGCTGCAAGTTTCGCAAGATGGCTCTCCACCTCACTGAAGATCTGTTCAGGGGTGAAGAACAACTGCCGGGTCAGGCTTGGATTCATTGTCTGGCCCACCTGGCAATAGATGCAGCTGTAGGAACAGACTTTCGGTCTTATTATATTGTTTATGCCGAGGCTCTTACCAAGGCGTCGTGAAGGAACCGGACCGAAACTTATCATGATGCTTTATTTACTTTTTTCTGATTTCGCTATGAAGTCATTGTAAACCACATAGCTGCCACTCTCCACCCCCAGATACTCGGCAATGACATCGCATTTGACCATCAGCAGGAAAAATATTCTCCGGTCATGCTCCCCTATCAGTCCTTCAAGGTTACCCTGCCCCTTGGAGATGATCACTTCAGCCTCCTCATAGCATCTCCGAAAAACGTCGCTGGATTTTGAGACAATGGTAGTAGGAGCATCATATCCGCTGGAGATCACTCTTGTCAGCCCGGTCATTCCGACATATTCGGCATCTTCCATGGTTGCGTCATTGATGGCCGGTGCCCCTCTTACGGAGTAAGTGAGGCCGGCATGCGACAACTGGCTGACGAGAAGCTTGTCAAATACGATCTCTCCGGCATTATCGCCTATGTATAGAACCTTCTTTGCCTTATGCAGTGCCTCTCTCAACTGGGTGGCGTGGTCTACGGCAAAGTCGGAGTTCAGCACCTTTTCCATCGTTCCCTGAAGGTCGCAGTGATCATGTACCGCAAAGTCAATGATGTTTCCGGCTATAGCCAGTTTCATTGCAGTGATAAGAGGGTCAGCTGAGTTCCGGATAAGCTCTTCGAGATCGCTATACATCTCGAGCACGGTATCATTGCTGGTGCGTTTGATCTCCCTGTACGGGTCAGGATCATTGATGACCGACCTGTAGAGACTCTGAATATCACGGGCGCACTCCGGAGCCGAGATGCCGTACCATTTCTCGTTCAGGACATTCAGCATGCCATGTGTAAACTGCTCCTTCAAAGCAACAGGGATATCAGCTTTTTCAAGCCTGTTTCCGTACGACTTCGTGAGGCAGTATATGCAGCGATAATCGGATATCATGGCTCTTATATGTGATGCTAATTTCAGTTAAGTATTCCACACAAATATAATGAACATATGCTCATAATCGCTATGGATTAGAAAATCTTAAATTGAGTTTTTGGTCCAGGACAGGTACAAAGCCAGGATTCTGAATCATTTGACAGGTTGGATATTCCGAGGTAATAATCAGAACCGCCAAAAAACTGTTCAATCAAACAAAAATTATTTTATCTTTGCCCCCTCAAAAGGTCCCGTAGCTTAACTGAATAGAGCATCTGACTACGGATCAGAAGGTTACAGGTTTGAATCCTGTCGGGATCACAAGAAATTATCCTGCGTAAGCAGGATTTTTTATTTTATAGGAGCCTCTGAAGCTTGCTTCAAAGAGGGTTCTGAAAAAATAAAAAAAGGCCGCCAGAGGCGGTTATTTCTTGTCCGGAGCCCCCTTTAACGGATCACGAGTGCAGCGAGTAATCCTGTCTGCATAGTGTCCGGAGCCCCCTTCAAAGGATCACGCCGACGCAGGAGGAGTAATCCCGGGAGCCTCTGAAGCTTGCTGCTGAAGGCCCTACCCGTTTATCTCCAGGTCATGCACATACTTGTTGTTGTCCGCAAGGAACAACTCAAGGGTGATTGAAAATGGCTTCTTGATGACAATGATCTTCTGATACGGGCTTAACTTGTCGTCATTCTTTGCAGTGCAGTAATAATACCTGCACGTTCCGTCAAACTTGTCCTCCTTTTCCTCAATATGATAAACACTCAACACAAGCGGCTCAGTGTTATTACTCAAATAATTGGAGATCATAATCTCCTTGTCGCTGATCTCGATGGACCTGGCAGTCCGATCGATCTCAAAACCACCCTTCCGTATGGTGGCAGAGTTGCTTTTGAACGTCTGCGAAAAGGTATTTATGCCAATCAGCAGGATGATAAGAAGAAAAAATGCCCTTTTCATTACTGACACAATTCAGTTTTTGCTAACAGTTCTCCTGACGAATTTAAAATCAGTTACTTGTGATCCTTTATACGCAGATTTACTGAATTTGTTCGATTAAACTGCCGATTCCAGCCACCGTCAGGAAGCATACGGAAATAATTATCACCGTTTTGTAAATCAGGCCCCTAAAAACCGTATCTTTGCGCCATGCAAAATGAAATAACTTTTAACGATCGTTTTCCTGAATTAAAAGAGGAAAAAATTAAGGCTATGGCCAAACGCAGAGAAGAATATTCACAGCACAGGGATATCCGCGCACGGGAAGAAAACGAAGCTATTGCACGCAGGCTTCAAAAAGACAAGGAAAAAGAAGCGTGAAATAATCGCTCCTACCCTTCTCTCTTAACATACTTAAGGCTCCCCTTTCATTTAATTCATTGTAACAGCCAAATTGCATCCTAAGCATTAACTTATGATCACATTGACTATATTGATTTCCGCACTTGTTGTATACATTGCCAGGCAAACCAAAAAGTGACTGTCCCCTTCCCTGTGATCATTAACTTACTGACTTAAAATTTAATATCCCCAGAAAGAGACTTTCTGTCACCGCCACG
Source organism: Bacteroidales bacterium (assembly GCA_041740815.1). GTDB lineage: Bacteria > Bacteroidota > Bacteroidia > Bacteroidales > VadinHA17 > SR-FBR-E99. Next base: position 17,197 of record JBGSLG010000002.1, on the reverse strand, counting down.
CAGACACTGTAAGGTGGTCAGCATCCTGCTCGATAACGGAGCCGACCCGACCGTGAAGGACAAACATGGAAAATCAGTCTACTACTATACTAAAGATTTTGATGTAAAATCGATGCTGACAGTATATAGCAGCAAGTAATGTTTTACCGGCGGGGTGATTTAAAATGCCGGAGGATAATAATTTATGCTTTAATTTGCACTGGCGAAACCAGTTCAACACCCCGAAAACATGAAACCAACAGCATTTATTTTAATAGCCGCAGCACTCAGCCTCATCTCCTTCAGGTCAGACAAGCCGGCATACAGGCTCTATGATTCAGAAGGCAAGAAAGTCAAATACCAGAAGATGATTGAAACGGTCAGCACGGCTGACGTTGTGTTCTTCGGCGAGCTCCATGATAACCCCATCGCACACTGGCTCGAGTATGAAGTTACAGCCGACCTTCATGAGACCGTCGGCGGAAAACTGGTTCTGGGTGCGGAGATGTTCGAGACTGATGATCAGCTGGTTATAGACGAATACCTGTCAGAGAGGTATGAGGCTGACAAGTTCGAGGCGGAGGTCAAGCTATGGAAAAACTATAAGACCGACTATAAGCCGCTGGTTGAGTTCGCCAGGAAGAACGACCTGCCATTCATTGCAACAAACATTCCCAGGAGATATGCTTCAATGGTGTCAAGGGGCGGGCTTGAGGTTCTTGACAGCCTGACAGCCGATGCAAAAGCACTGATTGCTCCTCTCCCAATATCCTATGACCCGGAACTTAAATGCTACAAGGATATGATGTCAATGCACGGCATGCCGGCGATGGGAGGCAAACCCAATACCAACCTCCCGAAGGCGCAGGCTGTCAAGGATGCCACCATGGCTCACTTTATAGTCAGAAATCTTGAACAGGGACAGACATTCATCCACTACAACGGCGCCTATCATTCGGAAAACTACCTTGGTATAATCCATTACCTGAAGATCTACCGGCCAGGCATCACTGTTGCCACAATAACCACGGTACTGCAGGATGACGTTGATACACTCAGCACCGACAACACTGGCCTGGCGGATTTCATCGTTGCCGTTCCCTCCACGATGACCCGCACCTACTGATCAGACCGGTTCCTTTTACAAAGCGACAGAGGATCTCTTTTTCGCCAGAAGCGGGCTGGTCACCTCACCCTCCCGGTTGATCACATTGCTGTCAAACACAATTCCCGGATGCAATTGTAAAATTAAAAAACAATATCTTTGAAGGCTTATCAGCAAAATCATGCAGAACAGAGTAAGGCAGATCCTTGCACAGGAGGCGGCAGCTGTACAGAACATACCGGTAACTGAGAGTTATAGCGAGGTTATTGAATTGATATACAGGCATGTGCATCTACTTAAGGGGAAGCTTGTCACGAGTGGGATGGGCAAGGCAGGACAGATAGCCCATGACATTGCGACCACATTCAGCTCCACAGGTACACCGGCGGTATTCCTTCATCCCAGCGAGGCTCAGCACGGCGATCTCGGGGTTCTCCAGGCTAATGACCTGATGCTGGTTATCTCCAACTCTGGCAAGACACGCGAGATTATTGAACTGCTCGAACTCAAGGATAACCTCTTCCCGGAAATTCCTGTGGTAGTGATCACAGGCAATACCTCCTGTCCCCTCTGGGAGAAAGCCGCTGCCGGGCTCTTTACCGGTGGTCCGTCAGAGGTATGCCCCCTCGGCCTCACCCCTACCACATCAACAACGGTCATGACCGTCATCGGTGATGTACTTGTTGCCCTGATGATGGAAAAGATAGGATTTACCGCAGCCGAATATGCCAAGAGGCACCATGGAGGCTATCTCGGCTATAAGTCGAGGGCCAGTTCAGGTGGCCCCGAAGGACCTATTTACTGAATCAGGTCAGATACACCGTCAAGAATATAGGTCGGACGATATGGGAATTTGTCAACAGCCTTGAGTGTGGATATCCCTGTAAGAACCAGCAGTGTATCAATTTCCGACTCTATCCCCGCGATAATATCCGTATCCATCCTGTCTCCAATGATGATAGTCTCTTCATTTGAACATCCAATCTTCTTGAGGGCTATCCTCATCATAAGCGGGTTAGGCTTGCCGACAAAATAGGCCTGTCGTCCGGTGGCCAGCTCGATGGGCGAGATAAGCGCCTTGGTGGCAGGAATAATGCCGTTCTCAACCGGACCGGTAAGGTCAGGGTTGGTACCGATGAGTTTGGCGCCCCGGATCACAAGATTAACTGCCAGCTCGATCTTTTCAAAGCTGTATCCGCGGGTGTCGCCTACCACCACATAGTCAGGATTGAAATTGTTCATCGTGAAACCTGCATTGTACATGGCGTTGATAAGGCCGGCCTCGCCGATGATATAAGCCGTTCCCCCGGGCTTCTGCAATGCGAGGAACTGCGCCGTTGCCAGGGCGCTGGTGTAGAAAACGTTCTCCTCAAGATTTATGCCCAGCCGCAGCATCTTCTCCTGAAGCTCCTTGGGGGTCCTTTCACTGGAATTGGTAAGGAACAGGAACTTCTTGCCCTCCTTCTTCAGCCATTCCACAAATTCCGGAACACCTGGAAGGAGCTTGTTGCCATGGTAAATAACACCGTCCATGTCACTTATAAAGGCTTTTTTGCTCCTGATCCTCTCAATAATTTCGCTGTGATTCATTTTTCTGTTTTATGCCGCAAAATTAACATTTAACAGCGAATTGGCGACACATAGAAAGCAGGGATTCCGGTCTAAGCCGGTTAAAAGTATGACTCCGGTTATTGCAGTTTATTCGTAAAAAGATTAGTTTTGGTGCTTAACCGCGGGAATGCTATAGGTGCGGCTCAGTTAAGAACTACATTTTCATAACGGAACAAAGATGACAACAGCTTCAGCAGCGGCCCCTATCAGCCGCAGGAATTATATCATCGGAATGACGGTGATAGCCATTTTCTTTTTCATCTTCGGGTTTGTCACCTGGCTCAATGGTATTCTGATACCCTTTCTGCGGACCGCCTGTGAGCTGACCGACTTCCAGGCATATTTTGTGACAACAGCCTTTTATATCTCCTATTTCGTGATGTCACTTCCCTCCTCGGCCCTTCTGAAGAAAACAGGGTTCAAAACCGGCATGTCAATCGGCCTCTGGGTCATGGCCTTTGGTGCACTGATCTTCATTCCTGCAGCTCTCTCCCGCAGCTTCGTAATCTTCCTTCTCGGTCTCTTTGTTCAGGGCACCGGGATGGCTCTCCTGCAGACCGCTTCCAATCCGTATATAACTATCATCGGTCCCCGTGAGAGCGCCGCCAAACGAATAAGCATGATGGGCATCGCCAACAAGTTTGCAGGTGCCATAGCGCCAATAATTATCGGCGCCTATATCCTCAAGGACTCCCATATCCTTGACCAGCAGCTTGCCTCCGCCGCTGATGCAGTAGCACGGGCCGGCATCCTTGATGAGCTTGCCACCCGCGTGATCAACCCCTATATAATCATGGCTGTGATACTGGTAGCCCTGGGCCTGCTGCTTCGCTTTGCGCACCTGCCTGATGTAGACACCGATGCCGAGGAGCCCTCCGTGGGTGAGACCAACGTCAACAAAACAAGCATCTGGCATTTTCCCCACATGATCGTTGGCGCCGTTGCTCTCTTCTTCTACGTGGGTGTGGAGGTGATTGCGGGTGACACAATAATAAGGTACGGCCAGTCGCTGAGCATCGACATGTCATCGGCAAAATACTTTACTTCACTGACAATGCTCGGCATGATCCTGGGGTACATCCTTGGCATCATACTGATACCCAAAGCGCTGTCACAGGTTAACGCTCTCAGGATCTCGGCACTGCTGGGTATCATATTCACCCTGGGTGCAGTTTTTGCCCCGGCAGAAGCGCAGATCACAATGCCGTTCAGAGACCTGGTCACCTTTGATTCTGTCACACTTACAATACCGGTGACGGTCCTCTTCGTTGCACTTCTGGGCCTTGCCAATGCGCTCGTCTGGCCATCAATGTGGCCGCTTGCCCTGAACGGTGTCGGCAAGTTCACCAAGACCGCATCAGCACTTCTCGTGATGGCTGTCGTCGGCGGAGCAATAATCCCGCTTTTCTATGGCAAGATGGCTGATGTATTCAGTACTCAGGCCGCCTACTGGGTATGCCTCCCGTGTTACCTGATACTCCTATATTATTCGCTGCACGGTTACAGACTGAAGGGAAGATGATAAGGCAGGCATGACACCTGATCTGGCAAAGATATTCGGCTGCTTCCGGGCGGAAGGCACCTTCCTGTCCGGTGATTCATTCGGACCGGGGCATATTCATGACACATACCGTATAAGGACAGCTGAAAAGGAGTGCGACGATTACATTCTACAGCGACTTAACAATAATGTATTTAAAGACATACCCGGGCTGCAGGAAAACATGGAGAGGGTTACCGGCCATCTCAGGCAGAAGCTCTCCTTAATCCCGGGCAGCGATGTGAAAAGGGAATGCCTTACCCTGATCCCGGCTTCGGACACCGGCAAATCATTCTATCTGGATGAGGACGGGCATTTCTGGCGTATGTTCATATTCATCACTGACCACCGCTCCTATGAGAGGGTCGACTCAGGCAGCAAAGCTTTTGAAGGGGGAAGGATCATCGGCAGGTTTCAGGCCATGCTCGCCGACCTGCCGGGCGAACCACTGCATGAGACCATACCCGACTTTCATAATATCATCACCAGGCTTGAGAAATTTCACTGCGTAACTGAGGAGGACCCGGTTGGAAGGGTATCCTCCGTCAGGAAGGAGATTGAGGAGATTACCAGGCGCGAGGAGGAGATGAAGACCATCATCAGGCTCGGCGATGCCGGTAAAATTCCGGTGAGGATAACCCATAACGATACCAAATTCAATAATATTCTTTTTGACACCAGCGGCAGGGGACTCTGCGTAATCGATCTTGACACCGTCATGCCGGGCTATGTCCACTACGACTTCGGTGACGCTATCCGTACAGCCACCAACAGGGCTGATGAGGACAGCACGGACCTGGCATCAGTATCAATGGATATTGACATTTACAGCGCATATGCAGGGGGTTACCTCTCATCGGCCGCAGGCACCCTCAACTCAACCGAGATCGATTACCTCGCCTTTGCTCCGAAGCTTCTCACATATATAATGGCTACCAGGTTTCTAACTGACTACATTGACGGCGACAAATACTACAAGATAAAATATGCCAGCCATAACCTCCAGAGAAACAGGGTACAAATGGCTCTTCTTGCTGACATGGAAGCACAGTACGAAGCTATGGTTCAAATAATTAAAAACATCACGAAATGAAAAGGTCAATGCTCATTATCCTGTTTGCGCTGTTATATGTAATTAACGCTTATCCGCAGCAACCGGTCACAGCTGTCGACAGTTCAAAATTCTCCGCCTACTGGTGGCACAGTAAGGACATGTACGATCATCTCCCCGATACAAGAAATGAGATTGTGTTTCTTGGAAACAGCATAACTGACGGTGCTGAGTGGTACGAACTGCTGGGCAACAGGAAAATCCGGAACAGGGGTATAAGCGCTGATGTGACCGAAGGCATCCTTCTGCGTCTTGATGCAGTCACGAAGCTGCAGCCGGCAAGCATATTCATCATGATTGGCGTCAACGACATTTCGCGCAACATGCCGATACCCGATATTACTGCCAACTACAGGAAAATCCTTGAACGGATCAGGACAGAGACTCCCGGCACAAAAGTTTTCATCGAAAGCGTGCTACCTGTCAATCCTGCTACCGGTATGGCCCTGAACCATACAAACAAGACAGAACTTATTATGGAACTGAACAGCAGGCTGAAGGAGCTGGCTACTGAGTTCGGCCATACGTACATTGACCTGTTCAGCATCATGGCTGATTCGAATAACCACCTTCCGCGTAAATACAGTATTGACGGACTTCACCTCTCATACGAGGGGTACAGGGTCTGGGTGGAAGTTTTGAGGAAGTATGTTAAGTGATTTTTAATTCCAGGCCTGAATTTCAGTATTCCAGAACCTTAGAACACCTGTTACTGGTGGCGTTCGAAAAAAGGTTTGCATAATACCGACAAAATAATGACTTTTGTCATGCCGTTTTGTACGGCATACTTGTTATTATTTAATAAAAACCGGGATGGATATAAACGGGAAGTACTTCAGGTCTTTCGTTGAGAGAGAGGAAGCGTTTAAGAAACAGTACAGCGCCGAGCGCATCAGGAAGCAGCATTCCAAGGGCAAGCTGACCGCGCATGAGAGGGTTGCGCTGCTGTTCGATTCCGGCACTTTTGAAGAGATTGACGCCTTTGTTACCCCTTCGGATCAGGGGGTCGAGTTCGGAAAGGTTGAGATGGCATACGGCGACGGCGTGGTGACCGGTCACGGAATGATTGACGGCAGGCTGGTGTTTGCATTCGCCCAGGATTTCACCATCATGGGTGGCTCGCTGGGAATAGTGCACGCCCGCAAGATAGCCAAGGTCCAGGAGATGGCGCTGAAGATGGGGGCTCCGTTTATCGGGATCAATGACTCCGGCGGAGCAAGGATACAGGAAGGCATAGCCAGCCTTAACGGTTACGCAGTCATCTTTAACAATATAATACAGTCTTCAGGAATCATACCGCAGATCTCTGTTATTATGGGCCCTGCCGCAGGCGGAGCCGTATACGCTCCGGCACTGACTGACTGGGTATTCATGACCAGCCACACGAGTTACATGTTTGTTACAGGACCTAATGTGGTGCGGGAGGTTCTCAACGAGGAGATCACCAGCGAGGATCTGGGCGGCGCCGAGGTGCATGCTCGCAAGAGCGGGGTTGCGAACATGATTTATGAAGATGAGGAAAACACTATCATCGCCGTACGGAAGTTCCTCTCCTACCTCCCCTCGAACAACCTCGAAAACCCGCCTGTCTCCGCCTTGCAGAATGATATGCCTGACTTTAATCCCAAACTGCGGGATATTGTCCCCGATGACCCGAACAAAGCTTATGATGTGCGTGACATAATCAATAATATAGTTGACCGTAACAGTTTCTTCGAGACCTCCGAGCTCTTCGCTGCCAATATTATCACAGGCTTTGGCCGGATGGAAGGACGAACCATAGGTATCGTTGCAAACCAGCCAAAGGTGCTTGCAGGGGTGCTTGACATTGACTCCTCCACCAAGGGAGCACGGTTCATTCGCTTCTGTGATGCATTCAACATCCCCATCCTCACACTGGAGGATGTGCCGGGATTCCTGCCCGGGAAGGATCAGGAACATTCCGGAATCATAAGGCACGGTGCCAAACTGCTATTCGCCTATGCCGAAGCTTCAGTGCCGCGAATCACCGTTATCCTTCGCAAAGCATACGGAGGTGCATATATAGTAATGAACAGCAAGGGCATGGGAGGCGACTTCAACTTTGCGTGGCCGTCGGCGGAGATTGCCGTAATGGGGCCCGATGGTGCGGTGGCGATCCTGTACAGGCGTGAACTGGCTGAGTCGAAGGATCCGGCTGCCATGAAGAAGGATCTGGTGAAGAAATACCGTGAGAAGGTGGCAAACCCGTTCATTGCGGACGAAAAGGGTTACATAGACGAGGTCATCGATCCGGCAATGACACGCAGGAAGCTGCTGTCAGCCTTCTCGGCGCTGAGTAACAAGAGCGTTAAGGTGCCATCAAGGAAACACGGGAATATGCCGCTTTGAACAGTCGGCAATCAACAGTCTGCAGTCAACAGTAGTAAGCAGTCGGCAATCCACAGTCCACAATCGGCAGTCATTAAATAGCTGATCCACTGAAGACTGAGGACTGAAGACTGAGGACTTTTAGATTAAAAAAGAAATTGAATGAGGAAAATTAAGCGAATACTTATAGCTAACCGCGGTGAAATTGCGGTGAGGATCATGAAAACGGCTCACGCCATGGGCATAAAATCTGTGGCCATACGCACTTCAGCGGAGCCTGACGCAATGTACCTCTCATATGCCGACATCATTCATGAGGAGGAAGATGAGACTGCAGAGATACCTGTCTTCCTTGACATTGAAAAGCTTATAAGTGTAGCACTGGCAACAAAGTGTGATGCACTCCATCCGGGTTACGGGTTCCTTGCCGAGAATGCATATTTCGCCGATAAGTGCAAGGACAACGGAATAATATTTATCGGACCCTCGCCTGATGCTATCTACAAGATGGGTAATAAACCCGTTGCAAGGCAGATTGCCATGAAGCATGGTATTCTGATGGCCATGGGCACACCCGGCAGCGTCGCCAACGAGGATGAGGCTGTGAGGCATGCAGCCCGGATAGGCTACCCGGTGATCATCAAGGCTGCATCCGGCGGAGGCGGCCGCGGCATGCGGATAGTGCGACAGGAGTCAGAGATGGAGAAGATGTTCATACTCGCCAGCCGTGAGGCTGAAAAAGCCTTCAATGACCCCAGTGTTTTTATTGAGAAATATATAGAGAACCCTAAACATATCGAATTCCAGATACTTGGCGACACCCACGGAAATATAATCCATCTTGGAGAGAGGGAATGCTCAATCCAGAGGAAGCACCAGAAACTGCTTGAGGAGGCCCCCTCTCCCGCCCTCGATGAGGAGCTGAGACAGAGGATGGGCGAGACAGCCATCAGGATTGCCAGTGCTGTAGGTTATTACTCTGCAGGCACTGTGGAGTTCCTGCTCGATTCCGACCGGAACTTCTACTTTATGGAGATGAACACCCGCATACAGGTTGAGCATCCGGTCACCGAGATGATCACAGGCATAGACCTCATTGAGCAGCAGATACGTATAGCCGGGGGAGAGGCTCTAACCCTGAGACAGGAAGATATAAGGCTTACCGGCTGGGCAATCGAGTGCCGTATCAATGCTGAGGACGTACAGGCCGGATTTGCCCCCTCCCCGGGCAGGATAGAAAAGATCAGCTTCCCGGAAGAGCCGGGAGTAAGGGTTGACACCGGGGTGAGGGCCGGATCATCCATCGTGGCCTCGTATGATTCGATGATTGCCAAGCTGATAGTGACCGGGACAGACCGCCGGCAGGCGATCAGAAACACCAAGATAGCCCTCGACAAGGTCTGGATCAAGGGCACCAAGACCACCCTGCCCTTCTTCCGCATGCTCATGCGCAACCACCTCTTTCAGGAAGGAACCTTCACAACAGCCTTCATTGAAAAAGACCTGGAGAAATTTCACACCAGCAGCGAGTATGAGGAGACCATAGCAGCATGGCTCGCCACAAAGATTTTTGTGGAGGAGAACCTCACAGACAACAAGACAAACATCAGCTTTGACCAGAGCAGGGAACTGACCCCCTGGATGCTGAGAAAGAGACTCACCCAGTTTTAACATGCCGTATGAAGCCTGATAAGCCTTCCATAAAAAAACTCTTTGCGCTCTCAACCGAGGGGCACAAATTCTCATTCACCCTTCCATTGAAGAATGTCATCAGGGTGAACGGCCGCGATTACAATATCGAGCTTCGCGAGGATGAAAAATTTGGCGTACATATACTGTGGAAGAACAGACGCTATCCCGTTGAGATAGTCAGGACCAAACATAACATGTACGAGATCCTTTTCAATGATATAAGCCACACCTTCACCGTTGAGACACCCATATCAATGCAGCGCAAGAAGGTTCTGGGTACAGGCCGAAGCAAGAGCGGGACGCTCATTGTCAGGGCTCCCATGCCCGGCAAAATCATTGATGTCCTTGTCCGCGAGAACGCCGAGGTTATCAAGGGCGAAGCCCTGGTTATACTGGAGGCAATGAAGATGCAGAATGAGATACAGTCTGTTGTCAGCGGCAGGGTCACCAGGATTGGCGTCAAAGCCGGACAGAATGTCATGAAAGACGATATCCTGGCAGAGATTACCGTTAAATAGACCCCAGCCTGACCAGATCCCGGAGGCCAGATACTACCGCGACATCTTTAATGCCATAATACCTAAAAGAAAAGACAGGCCTGAGACCTGTCTTTCCGTTATTATGCACCCGCATTGTTTTGACGGGCTGCTGGCCTGTTATTGTTTCGGAGCGTTCTTAAGCGTAGCAGTGAGGTAGTTCCAGAACTTCCCTACCGTTTCAATCTCCACCTTCTCGTCCGGACTGTGCGGGTAGCGAATTGTCGGCCCGAAGCTTATTGCGTCCAGTTTGGGATAGGGTCCCATAATAATACCGCACTCGAGACCAGCATGTATAGCCTTGATCTCAGGGATTTTACCATAAAGTTTCTTGTAGGTGTCCTGCATCGTATTGAGGATGTCACTCTCCATATTCGGTTTCCAGCCGGGATAATCTCCGGTGAGAGATACATCGCAGCCGGCAAGCTGGAACCCAGCGGCAATCTTCCATGCCGTAGCCTCCTTGGCAGTTTCGACCGAACTGCGTGTGAGATTGTGCGCATGGAACTTACCATCCTGAATTTTCACGACAGAAAGGTTGTTTGATGTCTCCACAACACCAGGCATGCTTGCGCTCATCCTCTCAACGCCGCTGGGGCATACCTGTACCGCCCTTATAATACGGTACTGGTCAGCCTCATTCATCACCTTCTCAGGCATATCACAGGTTTTAACGGACATCTTAATGTCAGGATCAACCTCCTTGAATTCAGCCCGGTACATCTTCTCGTAGCCTTTAACAAACTTTTCAAACAGGGCTTTCTTAATTGACGGAACCACTATTGTTGCGAATGCCTCGCGCGGGATAGCGTTGCGCAGATCTCCTCCTGTATAGTCGGCGATCCGCATGGCGAAATCATGCTCTGCCTGCTGAAAGAACCTGAACATCAGCTTGTTGGAGTTACCCTTTCCAAGGTGAATGTCGAGGCCCGAGTGACCGCCGCGCAATCCCTTGACGGTCAGTTTATATGCTGTCATTCCTGCAGGTGTCTTTTCCTGCTTGTAGCTGCGGGTTCCGCTTACATCAATACCCCCTGCGCAGCCGACGTAAAGTTCACCCTCGTCTTCCGAGTCAAGGTTGATCAGTATCTCCCCTTTGAGAAGTCCCTTCTTCAGGTTCTTGGCACCTGTCATGCCGGTCTCCTCGTCAATTGTGAAGAGAGCCTCCAGCGGACCGTGAACCACCTTCGGGTCTGTCAGTGCGGCCATGGCAGCTGCCACGCCTATTCCATTATCAGCTCCAAGGGTTGTGCCGTTGGCCTTAACCCATCCCTGATCAATTCGGGTCTCAATGGCATCCTTCTCAAAATCAAACTTCTTGTCTGCGTTCTTCTGGGGAACCATGTCAAGATGGCTTTGCAGGATGATGCCCTTGCACTTCTCCAATCCTTTGGTTGCCGGTTTGCGGATAATGACGTTGCCGATTTTGTCAACTATGGTTTCAAGACCATGGTCATGACCAAACTTCTTCATGTATTCCGTCATCCTGTGCTCCTTCTTGGAGGGACGCGGTATCTGTGTTATTTCATAGAAATACTTCCACAGAAGCTTCGGTTCAAGATTTTTAATGTCGCTCATAACTAATTTATTATTGATTCATCTTTTACAATATTAGGCTTTTCCAGACCGTAGCCCTTCTTTTTGTCCTCAGCCTTCAGGAGGAACCCGAAGACTATGGCCAGCAGGCCCAGGGATGTGAATATCATCATCGGTATCTGGTAGTTGTATGTTGGCACGGAAATGCCGTCTATCATGCGTGACCCGGTGATGCAGTACTTGTCAAGCACCCAGCCAATAAGCATCGGAACGCCCATCAATCCCCAGTTCTGTACCCAGAAGATAAGGGCGTATGCCGTTCCCAGCTGCTTCATAGGTATGATCTTGGGCACCGAGGGCCACATGGCTGAGGGCACAAGTGAGAATCCTACACCCAGAATGATGATCAGCACCACCGCCTGCCATGGTTTGTCGAACATTGGGATGGAAAACATGGTATGAACGAAGATGAGCAGCACGGCTCCGATTATCATAATCGTTGCACCCTTTCCTTTCCTGTCATACAGGTTTCCAAAGAACGGCGTCAGCACCATCGTGCCAAGAGGTAACAAAGAAGGTATAATCCCTGCAGTTGCCGGATCAACACCGAATTTATTAACCATCAGGTCAGAAGCATATTTGAGGAACGGAAAAACAGCGGAATAGAAGAGAACGCAAAGAATGGCGATGTACCACCATCCCCTGTTTTTGAGAATGAACCCTATATCTTTAAGCTTAAAGCTCTCCTCCGGCTCCTGAACCAGATCCTTGTCAGCCTCTGCAATGGAAGCGTCGAGCCGCTTGTCCATCCCGCAGTAGATGAAAAATGCTATCACACCTATACACAGCAGTATCAGAGCAATAAGTATCGGCATGGAGACATGCCCCATCGCCTTGGCAAGGGGTGCCGAGGTCTGGAGTGCAAGCATTGTACCTAGCCTGGCAGTCGCCATCTCGAGTCCCATTGCAAGAGCAAGTTCTTTGCCCCTGAACCATTTAACGATGATCTTTGAGACTGTAATACCTGCAGTCTCAACGCCCACACCAAAGGTTGCAAAACCAAGGCTTGCCACCAGCACCTGGGTCTTCATGCCGAAGAGAATCTGCCCGTCAAGCGCGTTGGTTGAAACAGCCCAGTATTTGATTGCCGTACCCACTACCATGAGAAGAGTTGCCATCTTCCCTGTGAAACGAACGCCCATCTTGTCAAGGATAATCCCGCCTATTATAAGCATTATGAGGAAGACATTGAACCAGCCATAGGCGCCGGTGAAGGTACCATACTCGCTGCTGGACCATGAGAGCTGCTGCTCAAGCATCGTCTTCAGTGGAGCCATAACATCAGTCAGGTAGTAACCGCACAACATTGTAAATGCCACAACCCCCAGTGCAGTCCACCTTGCAACCTTGGAGTCAGCAAGCGTCTTTCTTATTTTTTCCATTTTTGGTTTATGAGTTTGTTTAACATGGTGTGTAAAAGTATAAAAAAAACATTCCAATACAGGAGTTAAAAAACATGCGTCTTGAACTTTGTGGCACAATTTTGGTTATCAAACTGAATTGCTAATTTTGTGAAAGCAATTTTAAATAATTGAATCAATTGTAATTATCTATAGATCATGAAGAAACTTTTCATTATACTGTTGATGGCCGCACCCGCACTCCTGCTCAACGGACAGACTGCCACGGTGAAGTGGTACTCCATAGAGGAGGCAGCCGCACTGGCCAAAACGGATCCGCGGCCTATTTTCGTTGATGCTTACACCGACTGGTGCGGGTGGTGCAAGAAGCTGGACCAGGACACTTTTTCCGATCCTGTCATTGCTGAGATTCTGAACACAAAATATTACGCTGTAAAGTTTGATGCTGAAGGCAAGGAGCCTGTCACCTTCCAGGGCAGAAAATTTGTGAATGACGGCAGCCTCGGCAAGACCCACCAGCTGGCCTATGCACTTTTGCAGGGCAAACTCGGATACCCCACTGTGGTCTTTCTGACAGCAACCAGCGAGCTTATTACTCCCGTCTCAGGCTATAAGACGCCGGTCCAGATAGAGCCCATGCTTATCTATTTTGCCGGTACGAGCTGGCAAAAGCAGAGCTACGAGGAGTTCATGAAGACCTTCAAGGGACAGGCGCAGTAATAAATCAGGCAGTAGGCAATAGGCAATAGGCAGTAGTGAGAGTTTTCAGTCTTCAGTTTTCAGTCTTCAGTCTTTAAATATCTTTAATCAATGATTTAATAATTTAGGGATGTGGACCGCCAACTGCCGACTGCCGACTGATTTTGATGCAGACTACTACCTAAAAGTCCCTACATTTGCTTCTGTTCTTTGCACACCCATATGGAGACACGTGAACAGATAGGTAAATGGTATGACGGTTTTGCCGGTAAACAGTTACAGACAAGTGTAAACCTGAGACATTACCGGATAATGGAGTTCCTTAAGGCTGCCGGACTCTCATCTCACAGCAGGGTGTTGGAGGTAGGCTGCGGGATAGGAACTCTTACCGGACTGCTCGTGAAGTACCTCAGAAAGGGGGAGGTGCTTGCAGTCGATATAAGCCCTGAATCAGTTGACATTACCAGAAAAAGGCTGGCCAACGCCACAGGCGTACGGTTCATGGTGTCAGACATGACCGATTTCGACCACACTGAGCTTTTCGATTTCATCATCCTGCCTGACGTACTGGAGCACATCCCGGTGGATCAGCATAAAGGTCTGTTCCGGACACTCTCTGACCACATGCATGACCAGTCGGTGATCCTGATTCATATACCGCACCCGCGTGCCCTGGACTACATCCGGACAACAACCCCTGAACTGATGCAGATAATTGACCAGTCCGTTGAAGCAGACGGACTGCTCAGCGACGCTTATGCATCCGGACTGGAACTTATAGATTATCACTCGTATTCTCTCTTCGACAGGGAGCATGATTACGCCGTGATCAGTCTCAAAAAGAAAAACGCGGTCATACTCTCCCCTCTTCCGAAATGGCGGATAATCATGAGGAAACTCCTGAGCAGGTTCAGATTTCTCATATCAAGATACTAGTCGGCCAACGATGAAGGAAAGAATCCTTTATATTTATCCTGAAAGCTCCACATTTATCCGTAAGGACATCAATTTCCTTTCACGCAGGTATGATGTTATCACCCCGTCGCACGACTGGAAAGCCAAGGGGGAGACGCCGCTGAACTTCCTGAAGCAGATTGTATTCCTGTTCAGGCACCTTAAAGGCTCCAAAGCAGTGTTTGTCATGTTTGGTGGTTACTGGTCATTCCTGCCTGCACTGCTGGGAAGAATTACCCGAATCCCTGTCTATATTATTCCCGGGGGGACTGACTGTGTCTCCTTCCCCACCCTGAAATACGGCAGCCTCCGCAAACCGTTGATGAGAACTTTCATCAGGTGGTCTTTCCGGTTATGTCATGAGCTACTCCCTGTTGACGGGTCGCTGGTGATCAGCGATTACAGCTATCATGAAAAGAGTGATTATCCGAAGCAGGGATACAAGTACTTTTTCCCCGGGATCAAAACTCCCCACCGGGTGATTAATAACGGGTTTGATCCCGGTTTCTTCAACTGTGACCCGAGCCGGAAGAGAGCCGGGAGCTTCATCGTGGTGGCAACAGTCACCAGCATGACCAGGGTAAGGGTGAAGGGTATAGACCTCGTGTTGTATCTCGCCGGACTGTTTCCCCGTTGCTCCTTCACCATTGTAGGGATTTCAGACAGTTTAATAAGCCAGCTTGGCCCAATCCCCGGGAATATTGCACTTCACCCGTGGATGAAGCAGGATCAGTTCAGATCCTATCTTGAAGAAAGCCAGTTTGTATTGCAGTTGTCAATCTCCGAGGGTTTTCCCAACGCCCTCTGCGAGGCTATGCTCTGCCACTGCATCCCGGTGGTATCAACCGTAGGGGCCATGCCTGAAATTGTTGGAGCAACAGGTTTTCTTGTCAGAAACTCAGCGAAAGAATACCTCAAGAACAGATTTGAAGAAATCCTCCGTACGGATGATGCGGTTCTCCGCCAGATGGCCTCTGCAGCCCGTAACAGGATAGCGGAGAACTATCCTGTTTCAAAGCGGGAACGTCTCTTCTTCAAGGTTTTGGAGGAGGGGGAAGAATAGTCCTCAGTCGGCAATCGGCAGTCTGCGGTCACAACCAGCCAGTAGTCATTATCAATCAGCCGTTGGTAGGTAGCTAATAGGCAGCAGTCTAAGTCCACAGTCCACAATCGGCAGTCGACAGTCAATTAAAGTCCACAATCGGCAGTCAGCAGTCAATATAAGTCCACAGTCCACAATCGGCAGTCAATTTAAGTCCACAGTCCACAATCGGCAGTCGTCAGTCTATATAAAGTCAATGCCTAGATAACGTTGACCTTTTTTCTACTGATTTTACTTCTTTTATAACTGATGTGTTTGACTGTTGATAACGGGAGATAACCGAAAGAGTTATCCTCGTTATCAATAGTCTTTTTAAACTCTGATGGAGTTAATTTGCCCAATGCCCTATGTGGCTTACCTGTGTTATACATTAGTACTGCTTTGTCTAACAGCTTCTTAAGGGAGCTCATGTTTGTTGGCCCATATGGATAAAGATAATTGTTTTTGATTATGCCATTAAGCCTCTCAGCGTGCGAGTTCTCATATACCTTCTCTTCAGTCATAGAGTTGACCATCTCCAGGTCTTTAGTCAGTGCCTTAAATTCATTGCAATAATACTGGCCACCGCCATCCGAATGCAAGATAGCTCCCTTTAAACTACCCCTGCCTCTCTGGTTGACCATCTTGTACAATGCAGGTATTGTTGTGTTCTCTGTGCGCAGGTTATCGCTTGCCGACCAACCAACTATCTCACGGTTAAATAAGTCCATGATAAAGGTCAGATAATAGGTATCAGAGCCCATATCATAGTAAGTTATGTCACTCACAAAAACCTGGTTGACACATGTAACCTCCAGATCCTTTATCAGGTTAGGAAAACGGGTTACACCAAGGCTATTGGTTGTCACTCTGTAATTACGCAACTGCTTAAGCCTGTAGCCTGAGTCCATACAGAAGCGCTCGAACTGATCTCGCCCCATACAGCTGGGCTGCAGCTTAAGATAAATATCCCTGGCACACATACGGGGGTGATCCCTACGGATCTCATTGATCAGTGGGATCAACTGCTCCTGTTCCTCAAGCTTATATTTACGGCGTCTGAGCATTTGGTGAAAGGATTGTTTACTTATGTCTACTACTTCAAACAGACTGTTCAATTTTTTTCTGTGCTCTTCCCTGTGGAAGTAGTACCAGAGGAGAGCTTGGAACCGACTTTTTTTTTGATGTCAACTCCGTAAGTCGACTCCGCGATCTCTATCATCTTGTCTTTGAACTCAAGCAATAACTGCTTCTGTCCTACAATACGCTCAAGCTCCTTAATACGCTCTTCCAGAGCCCTGATCTTCTGGGTGTCGCTCTTGGCTTCAACCACTACTTTTACTTGTTTCTTTGCCATGGGTGAATATTTATAGATCCATTTATATACTGCAGATCTGCTTACTGCATAGGTCCTACAAATATCGGGAATCGATGTTATTCTTTTCTCTAATTCCCTGACTTTCGATTTCTTGAAGTCATCACTGAAGTGTCTCTGATCTTTGGGCTTCCTTTCCCAATCAAAATAGCCTACATTTGTCATACTGTTTACCGTTTTTACGGTCAACGTATTTCAGGCACTGACA
>JBGSLG010000001.1:0-36587 GCA_041740815.1 Bacteroidales bacterium | reverse complement strand
GCGGCATCCTGCAAGAGGATTATGCATCTGTTCCGTCATTTATCTGGTCCCGCAGTCGCCTGCGGGCTCGTACGACCTACCCCCCGGCTCGGGCGAGCAGCCCTCAGACGCCGGTATACATGGTCTTTCAACCCATCAGGTGTACGGCTCCCGGTGTTGCCACCGGGACCGGTAAGCTTTTACCTCACCTTTTCACCAATTCCCCGCCCGGAGGCGTGGCTGTTGTTTTCTGTTACACTGCTATACCCTTTCGGATATCTTCCCGTTAGGAAGGATGGCGCTCTCTGTTGCCCGGACTTTCCTCTCCCGGTCGTTGGACCAGGGGCGACGGACCGGCCTGCCAGGGCGCAAAGATACTCAATATTTTCATGTTCTCCCCTCAACGGTCCCCTGCCTGCACAACCTGGGAATAAGATTAGGAATAATCCTATTTTTTGATTGCAACAAGTGTGGCGCCGCCGAAGCCGTAGCGGCTGAACGGGGCATCCTGATAAGTGCATGAGGGGTACTCTGCGGCAAGGATCATGCGTATCTCCTCCTTCAGTTTGCCGGTGCCCACGCCATGAATAAAAACTATCTCCCGAAGGCCGGCCCTGACGGCGCTGTTCATCTCTCCCCTGAATCGTGCCAGCTGACGGTCAATAGCGACAGGACCTCCCCTGCCTGAGGGGAGATGCAGGTCCACCTCCCTGGGGGTCTCTCTGCCAGCCGCTACGCGATATGTGCGATTCCCTTTCAATGAGAAAATAGTTGTGCTCAAAATTAGCTATTTTTGCGCCTCCTGAATATGAAAAACGATTACCGGCAAATAAGAACAGCTGATTACACCTATGAGCTCCCTGAGGAGAGGATAGCAAAATATCCCCTTGCAGAGCGGGACAGCTCAAAATTACTGTGCTGGGATGGCAAAGCGATCGCCGACAGGACCTTCAGGGAGCTGCCCTCGCTGATTGAACCGGATAGCCTCATGGTCTTCAACAACACAAGGGTTATCAGGGCCAGGCTTCTCTTCAGGAAGGAGACAGGGGCACTGATTGAGGTATTCTGCCTTGAGCCGCACAATCCCGGGGAATTCGCACGTAACCTGGCATCTGCCGGACCTGTCGAATGGAAGTGCCTTGTGGGCAATCTCAAGAGATGGAAACAGGGCACCCTTCAGGCCACCTTCACGCACGGCCGGAGTGAACACCGGCTTACGGCGGAGAGAGTTATGGCTGAGGGAGATGCTTTCATTGTCAGCTTCTCCTGGGACGGTGACGGATTATCCTTTGCCGGCGTGCTGGAGGCCATGGGTCACATGCCTGTTCCGCCCTATCTCGGCAGAGCCGATGAGGAGAGTGACCTCACATCCTACCAGACCCTTTACGCCCGTATCAACGGATCCATGGCCGCCCCCACGGCAGGACTCCATTTTACACCGGCGGTACTGGAAGGATTGTCAGACAGGGGCATTGAGCGAGCCGATGTGACTCTTCATGTGAGCGCCGGCACCTTCAGACCGGTAAAATCGGAGTTGATAAGCGATCACCTGATGCACACAGAGCATTTCTTCGTCACCAGGGACACCTTAGAGCAGCTCAGAGGTAAGAAGATAACGGCGGTGGGAACAACTACCGTCCGCACCCTCGAGAGCCTCTACTGGCTCGGATTGAGCTGTGCAGCGGACCGCTGGCCTTCGGAAGGGATACCCTCCGTCTCCCAGTGGGAACCCTATGAGTCAGATGCCGTTATGAATCCCTATGTTGCCATCGACAGGCTGCTGGAAGTGATGGACAGGAAGGGAGAGAGTGTGCTGGAAGCAAAGACTGACATTATCATTGTTCCGGGTTACAGCTTCCGGTTTGTAAGCAGCATGATAACCAATTTCCACCAGCCGGGCAGCACCCTGCTCCTTCTTGTGGCAGCATTCACCGGGCCGGCATGGAAAGATATATATGATCACGCATTGTCTTCGGGATACCGGTTCCTGAGTTACGGGGACAGTATGCTGCTTCATCAGGCAGCAGGCAATAGGCAATAGGCAGTAGTGAAAGTCGGCAATAGGCAATAGGCAATAGGCAGTTTGAGGCTCCGACGAAGGAGGAGAATCAATCCCGCATCCGCCGGCTGGCGGATCGGGAAGGCAATAGTTCAGCCGGCAATCGGCAGTCCTCAGTCGGCAGTCCTTAACTTATTGATTGACTGTGGACTGTGGACTGAAGACTGAGCTTCAGACCTCCTCTTCCGCCAGTATAATCTTGAGCCGGTGAATGAATTGTTCAACGTCGTCTGAAGTCGTATCCCAGCTGGTCATAAGCCGGTACTCGGAGAGCTGTTCGTTCCAGGGGTAAAAGAAATACTCGGTGCGGAGCCGTTCGGCAACCTTGGCGGGCATGATGATGAAGATGCCATTGGCCTCGACATTCTGTGTGATCTTCAGCCCGCTGATCTCCTTCAGTTGCTTTTCAAGTGAAGCTGCCATAAAATTGGCATGAGCGGCACACTCTCTCCAGAGTCCGCCTGAAAGATAGGCTGTATACTGAGCTCCGATGAACCTCATCTTCGACGCCAGCTGCATCCCCTGCTTGCGCAGGTACTTGAATCCCTGTGCCAGTCCGGGCTTCAGGAAGCATACCGCCTCGCCGTACATCATCCCGTTCTTGGTACCGCCGAATGATAGCAGGTCAACCCCTGCGTCAGTTGTGAAGGCCCTGAAGGGCAATCCCAGTGTCACTGCCGCATTGGCTATCCGGGCGCCGTCCATATGCAGCAGCAGTCCATAACCGTGGGCATAGTCCGCCAGGGCCTTCACCTCCTCCGCCGTATAGACCGTGCCCATCTCGGTGACCTGCGAGATTGACACCACCGCCGGCTGGCTGTGATGCTCAAAGTCGAACCCGTGCATGTGCCTTGTCAGCATCTCCGGCCTGAGCTTACCGTCAGGAGTATCTACGGGAATGACCTTGCACCCGGTGAATTTCTCAGGCGCCCCGCACTCATCGGTCTCAATATGAGCGGTATGCGCCGTTATCACAGAGTTCCATGATTGTGTCACCCCGGCCAGTCCCAGCACATTGGCGCCAGTACCGGTAAAGACGAAATAGATCTCTGCCTGTTCCCCGAGCTCGGTGCGGAGCATCTCTGCCGCCCTTTCTGTAAACGGATCATCACCATAACCAACCGTGTGTCCCCTGTTGACTCTCATTATCTCTTCCATGACGGCGGGGTGCACCCCGGAATTATTATCGCTGGCGAATCCGCGCTTCAGTACAGGTTCATTCATTGGTTCAGTTTTTCAACCGCGCAATTTAGCTAAAAGCTGCTACCGGAGCAAGGTTCTTTGGTTATCTTTACGCTTTGGGATTCTCATGACAAGATATTTCATCTTCCTATCATTCAGGGGCACCGACTACAACGGCTGGCAGATACAGCCGGGCAAGCCTACCGTGCAGGGTGTGCTGGCAAAGGCGCTAAGCACAGTGCTGGCGGCACCAACGGCTGTGACGGGTGCAGGCCGGACCGACACCGGGGTGCATGCCTCGTTCTTCTGTGCACATTTTGATGCATCGCGTGACGACCTGCACACAGACGGGCAGCTGTTTTACAACCTCAACAGCCTCCTTCCGGACGATATAGCAATCATAAAGATTGTCAGGGTCAGGCCTGATGCCAACGCACGGTTTGATGCCCTCTCGCGCACCTACCAGTACACCGTCACAAGAGAGAAGGATCCCTTCGCATCTGACACAGCCTGGCTGCTCTACTGGCAGCTCGACATCCAGAAGCTGAACGAAGCGTCAGCCATACTGCTAAGACACAGTGATTTCACCAGCTTCAGCAGGCTTCATGGCGGAAACAAGACCAATATATGCAGGGTGAGTCATGCACGCTGGGAGGAGACGCCGGACAGGCTGGTCTTCACCATCACCGCTGACCGGTTCCTGAGGAACATGGTCAGGGCTATAGTAGGCACCCTCATTCCGGCAGGAAGAGGCAAGCTTTCCATGGCCGATTTCGAGTCGATCCTCAATGGAATGAACCGCGGACTGGCCGGACAGTCGGCCCCGGCTCACGGACTGGCGTTAACCGCCATAGAATACCCTGAAAATCTTTTTATCTGACAGGTTCGTTCCAGATGTTCCAGGCGAGTTCCGCCTGAATATGGAACATCTCCTCCCCGTTGACCGTCTGGCAGCCATGCTCCTCTCCCATCTCAAGGAACGCCGTCACGGGGGGATTATAGATCAGGTCGAACAGCATCTGGCCCTCCCTGAGGTAACTGTAGTCTATGGGAGGCATTGCACCTGTGACCGGTGCCATTCCCAGCGGTGTTGTATTGACTATCAGCCCGGCTTCGCTTATCACTTCACCCGGGAGTTCATCATAAAGATAACCACCTCTGACAGGTCGTCTTGCAACAAGTATAGGGATGATATTCAAGTCGATGAGAATATGTGTCACACTCTTTGCCGCTCCGCCCGTGCCCAGTACCAGGGCTGTTTCGGGAAGCGTGATAAGGTTTCTCAGCAGGGATTCCCTGAAGGCGGGAGCGTCTGTATTGAAGCCATGTAAGAACGGTTTGCCGTTGCGGCGGGTGACCCTGACAGTATTTACGGCTCCTATCTCCGAGGCGTCAGGGTCGATCTCGTCAAGATAATCCATCACCTTCACCTTGTAGGGTATGGTCACATTGAAGCCGCACAGATCCGGTTCACTTTCAAGCAGGGCTGGAAGCTGCGAAATATCGGTGAGCTCGAACCTGCGATATGAATGATCAGGGATTGATTCCCTTTCAAATTTTTCGGTGAAATGTTTTTGGGAGAATGAGTGCCCGAGGGGATATCCTATGATTCCGAACAGTCTCATTTCAGGCTGTCGGGGAGGAAGCTGAAGAAGGTATCGCTTCTCAGGCCAAGCCTCAGTGATTCAAGTGCGATGATCTCATTCGGTGCGATATTCCCCAGGTTCACGTTGGCTCCGAAGTTGACGATGAACCAGGCCTGCTGCTGCTTCAGGGGTGCTTCCCAGAGCACATTGCTGAATCCGATCTCCAGTGAGATGGCATTTATCAGGTCAATGTTCACTGAGCCGTCGTCGTTGTATATCCCTATGGTACCTGACTCGCGAGCTTCAGCTATGACCTTTACCGATCCGGCCTCCAGCTCTGCCTTCATCATCTCAACCCACTGGGCGGGAGTAAACACTACGTTCTTTTTCTTCGAGCCTACCTCGGAGATGACTGTGAACTCCTTTGACAGCTTCCTGATATATTCAAGCTTTTCAGAATGGTCGAACTCGTAGGATCCGTCAGAGACTTCCACCATTTTTACACCGGTTTTCCTGAGTAACTCCACGTAATCCTTATAGAGGCCCCTGATGATGAATGCTTCGAAGAGTGTGCCGCCGAAATAGACAGTCATACCTGCCTTGTGGTAGGTTCTGATCTTTTTGTCGACATCCGGAGTAATAACTGATGTACCGAAGCCGAGCTTGACAAAATCGACATACTCACTGCCCACGGACGCAAAGTCCTCTGCCTCCCTGAGGCTAAGGCCTTTATCCATTACCATTGTAAGTCCGTCCTTCCTGGGTTTCGAGGGTCTCTCAGGGATATATGTCAGAATCTTTGCAGCTCTCTTCATTATCAGTTTGTTTTCCTGAACAGCCGTTTCATTGCATTGGTCAGCTTGTCCTCAGGCAGTAATACGGCATATTCCTCAAGCAGTTCGTTGTCGAGGCGCGATGCCTTTATAAGAGCCCTTGCGGCGTCAGTAAGGTTACCTGTGTGGAGGAATGCTGATGCAAGGAGGAAGTACACACCGGGAAGGTCTCCGCTGATGCGTCTCACCTTCTTCAGGATGCGTATGGCTCCCCTGTAGGCTCCGGTCATCATGACCACTATGCCTATCTCAATCCATGCCTCATCATAATATCCGTCGAGCTGCAGTGTCTCCCGGAAACATCTGAGAGCCTCTTTGATGTGGCCCGTCATGATATATGCTTTCCCGAGGGAGAACCAGTAATCGGGGTTCAGTGCGTCGATCTCAATTGCCTTCTTCAGCGGGGCGATGCTCTCCGACGCCCTGTTCCTGGTGAGCGCGAGGAGGCCGAGGCCGTACCACGGATCAGGAAAATCGGGCGTAATATCTATTGCCTCGGTGTAGTACTTGCGGGCCATAGCCTCATCACCGGTCTTGTCATAGCACTCGGCGAGGTATGTCAGTCCTTCTAAGCTGTCAGGTTCTTCCTCAACGAATTCGCGGTAGACATCCATTGCCTCGCTGTATTTCTCGAGGTTACTCAGGATATTGGCTTTATTAAAGAGGGCGAAGGTATTTTCCGGATTGATTGCCAGGGCGTAGTCATAGGCTTCAAGCGATTTGCCATAATCGCCTGTCTTATTGTAAATTATACCGAGGTTATACCAGGCGCTATCAGAGAACGGTTCCTCATCAAGGTAGCGGGTATAAAACTTCACGCTTGTTCTGTGGTCGCCCTTCTTGTCATAGGCATAGGCCAGATCGTAGATATGTGCCGGGAATTCAGGTTCAAGGTCGGCGAGCCTGAGCAGGTACGGTATCATCTCCTCGTGGAAGTTGAGGTTCTGCAGTACCGATGTGATGCTGTAGAGAATTGTCTCCTGCTCTTCAGAGTCGGACAGCAGTGCCAGATCGAATACCCGTCGTGCACCGGTGATATCGCCCAGCATTGCCAGTGCCGTGCCCTTGCACAGGTAGATGTCATAGTTGCCCGGCTCAATATTCTCCAGGCGTTTGGTAATAGCCAGGGCCTCTGTGGCTCTGCCCTTCTCGAGCATGACACGGGCTTTCCTGATAAGTATAGGCACCGAGTTAGGATGGAGTTCACATGCAAGCGATGTTGCCTCAAAGGCATGCGCAGGATTATTCCCTTCAAGGTAATAATCAATTATCGCCTCAAACTCAATCACATCGAAATAACAGGTCTCCTTATTCTTCCGCATTCTTTCAAACCGGAGAATAACCTCTTCCACCTCGTTGTCATGCACAAAACCGTATTTCTCTTCTTCCATTCTCCCCAAAAAATATTGTGCAAATGTAACACATAATCGATAGGATGCACGTGAATTCAAAATCAATTATCAACATGTCCCGATTTTTATAAACATGATAAACAGAGCATTGGAATTATTTTTCAGGCTGACGCAACCTATCGCGGCCGGTTTCCATCTTATAATTGAAACCAAACGATTAACCTCAAACAAAATATTACCCTAGAATTAACCTTAATTCTACCTTCTGTAACCGGGCCTCCAGCCCGGTTTTTTTTTTAGATGCCTCATATTAAAGATCTTCCCTGAACGTTATAAAAATAAACAACTGTTATGGTTTACAGAAGGCATCTGCATATAACAGCAGCGTTGCTCATGCTGCTACTCCTTACGGGCTGTCATGATGAGCCTCTGAAGATAAACTATGAGCTGGGTATTTTCCCCGATTCGGTGATGGCGCTTGACGGGCTCAACACGCAGTTCGACGATTACAATATGGATATTGAGGCATCGCGTCTGGAGTCATCGCTTCCTGTAGTCTTCTCTTCCAACCGTAACAGTTCAGGTGGTGAGTTCGACCTTGTGCAGGGTATGATTTGGTTTTCCTTTGGACAGACCACGGGCATGTTCCATTTTGACGGTGAGATGACTGATGATGCTTTTCTTGAGAGTCTCACTTCAGCCTTCAACACCAGCGGTGACGAGTTCGGTCCGTACAGGTTCTTCAACGGCCGTAACGGGCTTGAGTACATGACGGCCGCCTCCATGACGACTGATAACGGGCTTGATATACTCTATACCAGCTACATACCTGTCTTCCTTACGCTGCCGGCGGTGGCGGCTCCTGTCTCCGCTGCGGCATTCAACTCACCGTCAGATGATGCATATCTCTGTCTCAGCACCACTCTTGACACGGCTTATTTCTGCTCCAACCGGGGCGGCAGTTTTGACATATACATGATGGTGAGGCCGGCAGCAGGCGGTATTGATGAATGGTTCCCGTCAACGTCAGCTGTGCCCGTTGTTGTCGACAGCGTCAGCAGCACCTATGACGACAAATGTCCGTTCATCAGGGGCCGGCATATGGTTTTTGCATCGGACATGCCCGGAGGACTGGGTGGATTCGATCTTTACTATTCGGTGTTCCGTGACGGGAAATGGAGTGCACCGGTTAACCTGGGGCCTGAGATCAACACTCCGGCCAATGAATACCGGCCGGTACTTGGCATAGACCTGAAATATGAGAACAGGTTCATGATCTTTTCCTCTGACCGTTCGGGAGGAATGGGAGGCTATGATCTTTATCTTACCGGCGTCACCCTGCCGGCGGTGTAGATTACCTCTTGCAGGCTTTAAGCGTATTCAGCAGCAGGGATACTCTTGTCATCGGTCCCACCCCGCCCGGCACGGGTGTTATATAGGCGCACTTCGGCGCCACGTTATCAAAGTCGACATCACCTTTGAGCCTCCAACCGGCCTTTGTCTCCGGTGCCGGCACGCGTGTTGTGCCCACATCAATCACAACGGCGCCCTCCTTGACCATATCAGCTGTTATGAATCCCGGTGAGCCGATTGCAGCGATGATTATATCCGCTCTCCTGATGGTTGCAGCCAGGTCACGTGTGCGGCTGTGAACCACTGTCACGGTGGCGTCAACGCCCTTCTGTGACATCAGGATGCTTACCGGCCGGCCTACGATGTTGCTCCTGCCAACGACAACGCACTCAGCCCCCTTGAGCGGTATGTGATATCTCTTCATGAGCTCCATGATCCCTGCCGGCGTGGCGGAGACGAATGACGGCAGTCCGGCAGACATCCGCCCGACGTTTACCGGGTGGAACCCGTCGACGTCCTTCAGCGGTGAGATGTTCTCGATGACCTTGTCTTCAGAGATATGATCAGGCAACGGAAGCTGCACTATAAGCCCGTCAAGCTCAGGGTCTTCATTCAGTTCTCTGACCTTCGCCAGCAACTCCTCTTCGCTGACGGAGGCCGGCATCCTGATGAGTGTTGATCTGAAGCCCACCTCCTCGCAGTCTTTAACCTTGTGTGCCACATAGGTTTCGCTGCCACCGTCGTTGCCGACGAGTATGGCTGCCAGGTGGGGTACCCGGGCGCCGCGGTCCTGCATTGCCTTCACCGCAGTGGCTATCTCGCCTCTTATCTCCTCGGCTGTCTTTTTTCCGTCAATGATCTGGTACATAATGATATGGATCTAAAGGTATGATGTCTAGAGGTCTGTCGCTTCGCTCAGTCCTGCGGTCCTGCGGTCTTGCGGTCTTGCGGTCCTGCGGTCTTGCGGTTCCCGACGCACTTCGTGGTCGGGATTTGGCTTCGCCGAGCTCACCGCCAGCCGGCGGTTCGGTTCGTCGTTACACTCCTCAACCTGCGGTCTAAGTAACTGACAATCAATTCTTAATTCTTAATTTTCCCACAACTGCCTATTGTCTACTGCCTGCCTGCGGCCTTCTCGCTGCCAGCTTAGAGAGGTCACCGCCTTTGGCGACCATCTTCATTATCTTGCGCGTCTCGTCAAACTGCTTCAGCAGCCTGTTCACATCCGTCACGGTGGTGCCGCTGCCCTCTGCAATCCGTTTGCGGCGGCTGCCGTTAAGGAGCATGGGGGTGGTCCGCTCTGCCGGAGTCATGCTGGAGATGATCGCCTCGATTCCCTTGAACGCATCGTCGTCGATGTCAAGGTTTTTTATCGCCTTTCCCACACCGGGGATCATCCCCATAAGGTCCTTCATGTTACCCATCTTCTTGATCTGCTGTATCTGCGAGATGAAGTCGTTGAAGTCGAACTGGTCCTTTGCTATCTTCTTCTGGAGCTTGCGCGCCTCCACCTCATCATACTGTTCCTGCGCCTTCTCCACCAGGCTGACAATGTCGCCCATGCCCAGGATCCTGTCGGCCATTCTCTCAGGATAGAAGATATCAATTGCATCCATCTTCTCACCTGCACTGATGAATTTCACAGGCTTGTTGACCACAGACCTTATGGACAGGGCTGCACCGCCCCTTGTATCACCGTCGAGTTTGGTCAGTACAACACCGTCATAGTCAATCCGCTCATTGAACTCAAATGCCGTGTTGACGGCATCCTGGCCTGTCATGGAGTCGACCACAAACAGTGTTTCATGAGGGTTGACGGCATTCTTCACGGCAGCGATCTCGTTCATCATCTCCTCATCCACCGCCAGTCGTCCCGCCGTATCGATGATGACCAGGTCATGGCCGTTCTTCTTCGCCTCCCTGACGGCGTTGCGTGCGATCTCAACCGGATTGCGGCTGTCGTCTTCGGTATAGACGGGGACCCCTATCTGTTCGCCCAGCACCTTCAGCTGTTCAATTGCTGCAGGCCTGTAGACGTCGCCGGCAACCAGCACCGGATTCTTTCCGCGCTTGGTCTTCAGGTATTTTGCCAGCTTGGCGCTGAATGTCGTCTTGCCGCTTCCCTGCAATCCGGCAATGAGTATTACTGAGGGATTTGTCTTTATATTGATATCGACCCTCTCTCCTCCCATCAGCAGCACCAGTTCGTCATGGACGATCTTGACCATCATCTGTGACGGTTTCACCGCCTTAAGGACGTTCTGGCCCATGGCCTTCTGCTTGACAGTATCAGTGAACTGCTTGGCTATCTTAAAGTTCACGTCAGCATCGAGCAGCGCCCTGCGGACATCCTTCAGTGTCTCTGACACATTTATCTCAGAGATTGTTCCTTCTCCCTTCAGTATCTTGAAGGAACGTTCGAGTCTTTCACTCAGGCTTTCAAACATATCTTTCCAATAATTATATTTTTTACATTCTTTCCGGTGCCTCTATTCCCAGCAGCCACAGTCCGCTCTCAAGCACCCTTCCTGTCATCTCAGACAGTTTCAGGCGGAAGTTGCGCAGGCTTCTGTCCTCTTCACCCAGTATTGAGTAATCGTGGTAAAACTGGTTGAACTCCCGTGCCAGCTCGTAACAGTAGTTGGCTATCAGTGCGGGGCTCATCTCTTTTGCTGCCTCCTGCACCAGTGCGGGAAAATCATTAAGCAATTTTATGACGGATGTCTCCTTAGGGTTGGGCGTCACGTCATCACAATTATCATTTACTGTGCCGGCCCCGGTCTCCTCTGCCTTCCTGGTGACAGACCTGATGCGGGCATATGTATACTGAATGAATGGTCCGGTATTTCCGTTGAAGTCAATTGATTCGGCAGGATTGAAGGTCATATTCTTTTTTGGGTCGACCTTAAGTATGAAATATTTCAGGGCACCCAGACCAATCTGCCTGCAGATGTTTTCTTTCTCGCTCCCGCTGTAGCCGACCAGCTTGCCCAGTTCCTGCGACATCGATGTTGCAGTGGCTGTCATCTCTGCTATGAGGTCATCGGCATCAACCACTTTGCCTTCCCGTGACTTCATCTTTCCCTCGGGCAGTTCAACCATCCCGTACGAGAAGTGGTGAAGTCCCCTGGCCCAGTCGTATCCCATCCTCTGCAGTGTCAGCGCCAGCACCTGGAAGTGGTAGTTCTGTTCATTGCCCACAACGTAGATATGGCGGTCAAAGTGCCAGTCGTTGTATCTGATCACCGCCGTCCCCAGATCCTGGGTCATGTATACTGCGGTGCCGTCGGATCTCAACAGAAGCTTCTGGTCGAGCTTGTCGGCGGTGAGGTCTATCCACACTGACCCGTCATCCCGCTTAATGAGGTGTCCCTCATCCAGTGACCGCATTACAATTTCCTTGCCGGTTTTATAGGTCTCCGACTCATAATAGATCTTGTCGAACTCAACACCCAGAGCCTTGTAAGTCACGTCAAAGCCCTCATAGACCCAACCGTTCATCATCTTCCAAAGACTGATCGTCTCCTCGTCGCCAGCCTCCCATTTCAGGAGCATGCGCCGTGCCTCAAGCATCAGAGGGGCATTCTCGCGTGCCTCCTCGGGGGTTGATCCGGCAGCCACCAGCTCTTCAATCTGTTCCCTGTATTTCTTCTCGAACAGAACATAGAAATCGCCCACGAAATGATCACCCTTCATGCCTGCATCGGCGGGTTTCTGTCCGTGGCCGAACATCTGCCATGCCACCATCGATTTGCAGATATGTATCCCCCTGTCATTGACTATGTTGGTCCTGAAGACCCTGCTTCCTGCTGCCACGTTTATTCTTGAGAGCGAGAAGCCGAGGAGGTTATTGCGTATATGTCCAAGATGAAGCGGCTTGTTTGTATTGGGAGAGGAGTATTCTATCACCACCGTATCCGAGCCAGGGCCGGCCGGAATGAATCCGTATCCGCTGACAGAGGCAATGGCCTGCAGGCGTTTAGCCCACTCGGAGGGTGCTATTGAGATATTCAGGAATCCCTTGATCACGTTGAAGCCGCTGACGGCGTCAAGGTGTGACGACAGGTACTCTCCAATATCTCCTGCGGTCTGTTCGGGCGAGCGGTGTGATATCCTGGTAAGAGGAAAGACAACCAGGGTAAGATCGCCCTCAAACTCCTTCCTCGTCTTCTGCAGCTGAAGAAGGTCATCACTGACATCAACACCCCAGAGGCTTCTTACAGCCTCTCTGATCCCCATTCTGAGCAGATTTTCCATCAAGTTTTGATTACGGCTGCAAAGATAATATTTCCTTCTGAACGAACCGTCCGGATTTGTCAGCCTATGGAGGATAAATAGATTAAAAAAGTTGATAACTAGTTTGAATTTTTTGACGAATGCGAAATTAGAGTCTAAAAAAACAGGTTACCTTTATGTTTGTTGCGTTGGGGCAATAAAGCCAGAATCGGGAAGAAAGACATGTTATGGTAAAACTACAGGATATCAAAGTAGAGGCAACCTCTAAAACACCGCAGGTAAGTTTTTTTGCGGGAACCGGAAATCTAACATTTACAGGCAAATCATTACCAGAGAATGCGTCAGGATTCTTTGAGCCTCTCTATAAGTGGGCCTCCGAGTATGCAAAGAGCCCGGCTGAGAGCACAAACCTAAAATTCAACGTTGATTACTTTAATACCTCTTCAGTAATATGGATGGGTAAGATCCTTAAAGTACTGACTAAGATCAAGAAGAGCGATCATATACTCTTTGTACATCTCTATTTTGATATTGAGGAGTATGATTCAATGGGTGAGGAAGATGTAAGAGAATCTCTCTCGCCGTTTCTGGATGTCACGGCTGACGCTACGTGCAGCGTAGGAATAAGGTTGTACGGCATTGATGATGACGGCAACACACTGAAGGAGAACATCGTTCTGATCTGAGGCAGTCGTCCTCGGTTTTCCGGTTCCAGTTTAGTTTCACGGATGGTAACAGCTGATTTATGAAAGCGGTTATTCTCATCATGATTACGTTAACAACTCCGCTTATGAACATATTCGGACAGGGCAGCGGGCGTGACAGACAGCCTGTTGTGGCCGGTAGCTTCTACTCATCGGACGCTGACATGCTCCGGGGTGAGCTTGCCGGGTTTTTTGCCGCCGCCGGTGCGCCGGAAAAAGGGGTACACGTCAGGGCACTGATAGTACCTCACGCCGGGTTTGTCTATTCGGGGCAGACAGCTGCGGCAGGATATGCGTCGATTCCCTCCGATGCGGTCTATGACAACATATTTCTCATAGGGGTGAGTCACAGGTATGCCTTTGAAGGTGCCGCGGTGTTCACCTCCGGCAACCTGGTCACACCGCTGGGGACACTGCAGGTCAACAGGGAACCGGGTGAGAGGCTCAAGGCCGCCAACAGGTGGTTTATTGAGAAGGATGAGGCACACGGGCCCGAGCACTCGCTGGAGGTTCAGCTGCCCTTCATACAGTATTATTTCAGGACCGCCCCAAAGGTTGTTCCAATACTCATCGGGACCCGTAACACGAGTGTGCTCAAGGCTGTTGCCACGGGACTACAGCCGTGGTTCAACAGCCGTAACCTGTTCATCATCAGCAGTGATTTCTCACACTACCCCTCTTATGAGGATGCCTGCCGCGTTGACAGGCTGGCCAGTGATGCCATCATAAAAGGTGACCCCGAGGCTTTCCTGAAGACAATCAGGAGTATCGAGGCATCGGGTACGGAGAACCTTGCCACCGCCATGTGCGGATGGCCTGCCGCGATGGTACTGCTGTACCTTGCCGGCAACAGTGACGGCATTGTCTTCAGGAACGCAGGTTACACCAACTCAGGCGACTCTCCCCGCGGGGACAGGGATGAGGTGGTGGGGTACAACGCCATTGTGGCGGTGACAAGGGCCGCCACTGAGGACTCCTCCGGCACCGGGGAGTTCTCACTTACGGCGGAGGAGAGAAAGACACTGCTCGGCATTGCCCACGAGGCCATCTCGGCCAGGCTGAAAGGCCGCAAGCCGGCCGCAGTTGATAATTCCAGGCTCACCTCACGTCTGAAGGAGCCCCTCGGGGCATTCGTGACAATAACAAAAGAGGGCGACCTGAGAGGGTGCATCGGCCGGTTCACCTCACCGGACCCGTTGTGGGAGGTTATTGGCGACATGGCTGTTGAGGCGGCGTTCAGTGATCCAAGATTCACTGCCCTGACGGCATCGGAGTATACAGACATTCAACTGGAGATATCCGTGCTTGGCCCGATGAAAAAAATCAAAGACATCAGTGAGATAAAGATCGGAAAGCACGGCATCTATCTCAAGCAAGGATTCCGGTCGGGAACCCTCCTGCCCCAGGTGGCTTCAGAGAGAGGGTGGAACGTCGCACAGTTCCTCGGGTACTGTGCCCGCGATAAGGCAGGCATCGGTTGGGACGGGTGGAAAGACAGGGAAACGGAGATCTTTGTCTATGAGGCCTATGTCTTCGGCGAAGAGGATACACCATGACTTATCATGTGCTTCCCATTGGGGTGACCTTCCTGGTCATCTATCTCTTCTCGCTTTACCTGTCGGCGACAGGATTCACCGGCAGGCATTCGCACCGGCGCTTCTGGAACTGGATTCTCATGGGCGCTTTCCTTGTTACGGCCCTCTTTGGTCTCTTCATGGCGCTGAAGATCACCTATAAGTGGGATGTCACCTTCACCGGCCCGCTCCTCCACTGGCATGTCGAAGCAGGCATTGCTATGGCCTTTGCCGCTTTGATCCATCTCACCTGGCATGCCGGGTACTATCTGACCAGGGCCGGGCGGCAGCGCATCGGTGAAAATGGCGAACAGTACCTGCAAGACGTTACTGTGTCAACCAGGCAGGGCGTTTCAGACACAGACCATACTGCCGGTGCGGCGCTGGTAAGTCCAGGTGTATTTCCCGGGCCAGCCAGTCAGACCTTTCCTCTGTTGCTGCTCACCGGATTTGTCAGCTCATCATCACAGTTCATTCTTATGCGCGAGGCTGTCATCCTTGGTGGCGGCACAGAGGCATCAGCAGGATTGTTCCTGTGGATCTGGCTTATCATCGCCGCTGCGGGTGCCGTTACAGGAATCAGGTCACGCATCACCGATCCGGGCAGGATGATATGGACGCTGCTGGCAGGCACGGCGCTGGCACCCCTCTGTTTTATGCTGATGAACACCATAATCCTCAGTCCGGGTGCCACACCGACGTTTTTCCAGATAATGGTGATCCTCTCTGTCAGTGTTGCCCCGGTGACCTTCATCTCATCACTTGTATTCGTCCGGCTCACGGTCCTGAGGCTTGCTGCCGGAGGATCGCAGCCGGGTAACAGTTTCGCCGCTGAGACGGCAGGATCAGTTGCAGCAGGAATTATCACCGTGGTGACCGTCACATTGCATATACCAAATTTCGAACTATACATCCTCATTCTGCTTTTCTCGGCAGTAATAGCCCTGTGGTACCTGAGGTATCCGGCATGGGTCAGGATTGCAGCGCTGACGGCCCTCATCCCGCTTGGTGCCCTTGTCATGACCCTTAATCCCGATCTGCCTGCAAGGAGTGTCCTTCTCCGCGGGGTAAAGGTGCATGAGAGCATTGATACGCCCTTCGGCAACATCACCTCCGGCACCTACGGAGGAGAGATGACTGTCTACTACGACCACCGGCCTCTGTTCTTCAGCGGTGACATCATAACTGCGGAGGAGAACATTCACTATGCGCTGCTCCAGAGAAAAGGGTATGACAAGGTCATGCTGATCTCGGGAGGCCTGCAGAGACACCTTGAAGAGCTGCAGAAACATGACATCAGGGAACTGGTGTACCTTGAGCCTGACCCGGGAATCATTGCTGCCGGCAAGGCGCGTGACACTATCTGCGGCACCATGAAGGTGACCGTGATCAGCAGTGATCCTATAACGTTCATGAAAAATGACGGTGAGACCTGGGATGCCGTGCTTCAGCTCATCCCTCCTCCTTCAACGCTCTCTGTCAACAGGTATTATACTGTTGAGTATTTCAGACTGGTTAAGGAGCACCTCTCTGCTGACGGCATTTTCATGTGCACCCCGATGCCCGGATTCAACTATTCACCGGAGAGCTACAGGAAGGGGTTTTCGCCGCTCTATAACGCTCTTGCTGAGACATTCAGCCATGTTTCAATCATCCCGGGGGCATCGTTATACGCCATTGCCTCGGCTCATCCGCTAACATCATCAGTGGTCCGGCTGGCGGAATCCAGTGGTATTCAGAACAGCTATGTTAACGGCGACTATCTTGATGACAATGAGATACGGGCGAAGAGGGAGCAGATTCTCTCACAGGTAGACCGGGAGGCAGGGATTAACAGTGCATTAAAGCCGCTATCGGCACTATTTGCTAACATGCTCTCACTGGAGAGGATGGGAATCAGGGAAGGACTGGTTGTACTGCTGGTGGTGCTTATGATTATTCCCCTGATTTTTGCGGGCCGTGGCGGTGTGATGATGTTTGCATCCTCAGCAGGGCTGGCCGGTTTCGGGATGATAATGATATTCATCCTGCAGATGGCCATAGGTAATATTTATCTGCTCTCCGCTGTCATTCTCACGCTGCTGATGGCAGGTCTTGCAGCGGGAGGCGCATGGGGACAGGCTGCAGCTCTTAAGAGTGTTACTATATGTGCGTTGCTACTCTCGGCGATATATGCCCTCACCGGGCTGCTTGCCCCCTCCCTTGTAGTCTCCGGACCCGGTCCGGTGCTGGCTGTCATGTTCATAACGCTTCCCGCCGCAGGATTCATAACAGGTGCCGTTTACCGGATTGTTACAACCCCGGGGAGGAGGGCATCAACCGGGGCAGTATATGCATCCGACCTTGCTGGTGCAGCGCTTGGTTACGTGACTGTATCCACCCTTCTGGTACCGCTGGCAGGGACAGCTAATGCATGTTTTGTTCTTGCAACCGTGATATTAGTGTCGGGTATAGTTGCATCGGTGACGATTAAGCATTAGTTTTATACACTGCTATCTTGAAACGCATGTCATTGGTAAACAAGGGAATGAAGATAACAAGGAGGACATTTGCAAGGCAGGGCTCGCTTGCCATGGCTGCAGGGATGGCGGCTCCTGTTCCGCTTGGAGCCATGATGCCGGCCAGCGGAGAAAAGCCTGCCTCCGGAGAGAGACTGGCCATGTTCCAGGAGCAGGGCGCGCGCGGGGTAGTATGCCTCATCTGTCCGAATGAATGTACCCTCAAGGAAGGCGAGCTGAGCGATTGCCGTAACAGGATTGTCAGAAAGTCAAATCTCTACACAATGGCCTTCGGCAATCCATGCGCAGCCAATATTGATCCCGTCGAGAAGAAGCCGTTGTACCATTTTCTGCCAGGTTCGGCAACATTCTCAATAGCCACCGCCGGATGTAACTTTGCATGTCTCAACTGCCAGAACTGGACCATCTCGCAGAGTTCGCCCGACAAGACGAAAAACTTTGACATGCCGCCGGAGAATGTTGTTGAGAGAGCCATTGCCGCCGGCTGCAGGTCGATTGCCTATACCTATTCCGAGCCCGTCACCTTCTATGAGTATGTTTATGAGACATCCATGCTTGCCCATGAGGCCGGCATCAAAAACATCATTGTATCAAACGGTTACATCAACCGTGAGCCGCTGAAGCAGTTGTGCAGGCATCTGGATGCAGCGAACATCGACCTTAAGTCGTTCAGTGAAAGCACATATCTCAAGCTAAACGGCGGCAAGCTCCAGCCGGTGCTTGATGCCCTGAAGACTTACCGTGACGAGGGGGTCTGGCTCGAGATCACCAATCTCATTGTTCCGGGGTATACTGACAAGCCCGAGGAGATAAAGCAGATGTGCGGGTGGCTTGCCGCCAACGGATTCACTGACACCCCACTGCACTTCAGCCGTTTTCAGCCGCAGTACAAGCTGGAGCATCTGCCTCCCACCCCTGCCGGCATACTGACCAGGGCGGCGGAGACAGCACACAGCGAGGGGCTGAAATATGTTTATATAGGGAACATGCCCGGTGCAGGGGTTGACGATACCGTCTGCCCAAAATGCAAGCAGAAGGTGGTAGACAGGAGCGGATACAGAATAGTGACCAACATAATTAAAAAAGGCGCATGCACCTGCGGCAACACCATCCCGGGTGTATGGATCTGAGTTCATCAAATAATGAGTGACAATTACTGCGAATGAAGCTGGCTGATGCAAAAAAGAGGGCTCTGGAGCTCAGGAGAACAATAGATGAACATAACCATAGGTATTACGTACTTAATCAGCCTGTTATCACCGACTTCGAATTTGACCTGATGCTTAATGAGCTTCAGACTATTGAAAAGAATTTTCCGGAGCTTGTCACCTCTGACTCCCCGACAATGAGGGTGGGCAGTGATCTCACCGAAGAGTTCATACAGTCTGAGCATAAGTGGCCGATGCTGTCGCTTGGCAACACCTACAGTCCTGATGAGGTGACCGGTTTTTGCGAAAGGGTCAGGAAGACGTTAGGTTATGAGCCAGAGTATGTCTGTGAGCTAAAGTATGACGGGGTCTCTATCAGCCTCAGCTATGAGGATGGCGCACTTGTCAGGGCTGTCACCAGGGGTGACGGCACGGTGGGTGATGATGTCACCGTCAATGTCAGAACTATCAGGAGCATTCCTGTCAGGCTTAATGCTGCCGCGATCCCCTCCTCCTTCGTCATGCGTGGCGAGATCTACCTGCCCCGCAAAGGGTTTGAGGAGATGAATGCCGCCCGTGTGGTCCGCGGGGAGCCTCCCTTTGCCAATCCACGTAACGCTGCCGCGGGCACCCTGAAGTTGCTTGATCCGAAGATCGTAGCTTCCCGGCCGCTTGACTGCTTTCTCTATTACATGCTTGGGGAGGAACTTCCTACGGGCACGCATTATGATAATATCACTGCTGCCCGCTCCTGGGGCTTCCGCACCTCCGATGTCATTCAGCTGTGCACCGGGATGGATGAGGTCATCAGCTTCATCATGTCATGGGAGACAGCGAGGAAGGGGCTGCCATATGACACTGACGGGGTGGTGGTCAAGGTCAATTCGCTGGAGGCACAACGGCTTCTGGGGAGCACTGCCAAATCGCCCCGGTGGGCCATAGCTTATAAATATGCTGCCGAGCAGGCCGTCACTGAGCTGCTCTCGGTCGACTTCCAGGTAGGCCGAACCGGAAACGTTACACCGGTTGCCAACCTGCGTCCTGTGCTCCTTGCGGGCACCACGGTGAAGCGGGCCTCACTGCATAACAGTGATCAGATTGAGCTTCTGGGGCTTCATTACGGTGACACGGTGATCATTGAGAAGGGCGGTGAGATAATTCCCAAGATAGTGGAGGTTGATGCCGGCAGGCGGGCTACCGCCTCATCGGCAGTCGCTTTCCCGGGAAAATGTCCCGAATGCAACACCACCCTGGTGCGCACGGAGGGTGAAGCCAATCACTACTGCCCCAACTACCTGCATTGTCCGCCGCAGATTACGGGACGCATAATCCATTTTGTCTCCAGGAAGGCTATGGATATTGAGGGACTGGGCGAAGAGACTGTTGAGCTTCTTTACACGAACAGCCTGATACATAATGTGGCTGACCTGTATGACCTCAGGCATGAGCAGCTGGCCTCACTGGAGAGGATGGGCGACAAGTCGGCGTCAAACATCATTGCCGGCCTCACCGCCTCTCTTGCAGCACCATGGCACCGGAAACTGTTTGCCCTGGGCATCAGGCATGTGGGAGAGACAGTGGCAAAGACTCTGGCTGCGG
Source organism: Bacteroidales bacterium (assembly GCA_041740815.1). Taxonomy (GTDB): domain Bacteria; phylum Bacteroidota; class Bacteroidia; order Bacteroidales; family VadinHA17; genus SR-FBR-E99. The sequence continues at coordinate 16,463 of JBGSLG010000001.1, read as the reverse complement.
GATTTCCTGACATCGACTCCCTTATCAGTGCCACCGGGGAGCAGCTTTCGGCGCTTCCGGAGATTGGTCCGAGGATTAGTGCCAGCGTGACAGAGTATTTCTCGGATACCGAGAATATCGAGATAATCCGGAGACTCCGTGCTGCAGGGATGACCTTTGAGGGTCCCGCGCAAAAGAGTACGAAAGCCGGCCCCCTTGCAGGCAAAAACGTTGTGGTAAGCGGCACCTTCGAAGGTTTCACCCGTGACGGCATTAAGGCAGCGATTGAGGCTTCAGGCGGAAAGGTAACTGCGTCTGTTTCAGGAAGCACTTCCTTCATTGTAGCCGGCAGCGATATGGGACCGGCCAAACGTGCCAAAGCCACGGCACTTGGTGTTACTATAATTACCGAGGAAGAGTTCGTGAAAATGATTAAAGAATAATCTCCCTCCTGCTCCTGATAAACCAAAAAAAATATAGGTTTGTATTCTGATGGAACTTTTAGACAATCTCAGGTTAAAAGCCGGCCGGTATCTGCTCCGCCAGCGTCTTTCGTCGCTGCGGAGGATGCATCCAGGGTTTAGTTTCGAGAATGTAAAGAAAGTCGGCATATTATGGGATGCCTCCTATGAGAATGAGTTCCAGCATCTGGCAGCGCTTAACAGGCAGCTCGCCGAGATGGGTAAGAGTGTTGAGGTGATGGTGTGGATACCAGGCAAGATAGTCCCAGACAGGCTTACAGGGCTTACTTACATGAAATTCCTCAGGAGGACTGATCTCAACTGGGCTTACATGCCCGTTTCTGAGGATGCAAAGCAATTTATGGCAACCAGGTTTGACCTGCTCATAGATATCAATCCTTCGTCGCTCTTTCAGCTCAGTGCGCTGGCGGCGCTCTCACCGGCGCCGATGAAGGCAGGTCCTGATGTGACTGATGAGCCTGGAAAGACGCCCTATGACCTGATGATAAAAACCCCGAAGCCATTCAGCACCGCGCTCTTCATTGAACAGACAATGCATTATCTTTCAATGATCAGCAGCCCGGAGACCAGGGCTTAACAAATCAAAACAACATAAGGAATATCAGATGATGAAGAAATTCAAGGGGACGGGTGTGGCAGTTGTCACGCCATTCAAGAGTGACCTGAGCGTTGACTTTGCTGCGATGGGCAGGATACTTGAACACCTTATCTCCGGGGGGGTCAGTTACATCGTTCTGCTGGGCACCACGGGTGAAGCGCCCACACTCGGCAAGGATGAGAAGAGTGCCCTCCTGTCATACACAGTTGAAACTATTGGGGGGCGTATACCGCTGGTGCTCGGTGCAGGGGGAAACAATACCTCTGAGATAGTCAGCAGCATCCGGTCTGCGGATCTTGAAGGCGTTGATGCCATCCTTTCTGTTGCTCCATACTATAACAAGCCCTGCCAGAAGGGTCTTTACCAGCATTTCAGGCAGATCTCAATGGCCAGTCCGGTTCCTGTCATACTCTACAATGTTCCGTCGCGTACCGCAAGCACCATCCTGCCCGAAACATGCCTGCAACTGGCAGGAGACTGTGAAAATATCATAGGCATAAAAGAGTGTTCAGGCAGTTTCGAGAACGTGATGAAGATCATCAGGGACAAGCCTGCCGAGTTCCTTGTGATTTCCGGCAATGATATGGATATTCTTCCTTTTGCGGCTGCAGGCGGCTCAGGCGTTATATCAGTACTGGCCAATGCTTTCCCGGCTGAATGCAGTGAGATGTCACAACAGGCTCTAAAGGGTAACTTCAGAACAGCCAGGGAATTACAACTTAAGTTCCTTGAGCTTACTGAGATGCTTTTCGCCGAAGGCAATCCCGGTGGCATTAAAGCCATGATGAGTTTTATGAATCTCTGCCAGAATTATCTCCGTCTGCCGCTGGTCCCGGTTAGCAGGTCACTGCAAGCCAGGATTGCCAGGGCAGTGGATGCCGTCAGAAAATAACAGAACCCCCTTTTACTCAGGCTCCGGCTGCATCACCGAGACCCTGGCCGTGGCAGTGTTTGTACTTCTTGCCACTGCCGCACGGGCACGGGTCGTTCCTTCCAACCTTCTTGTCAACTCTCACCGGTGCGGTTATCTGTTGTCTCGGCTCCGGTGAGCCTCCGCCACCGCTGCGATAGCTGTCGAAATCGCTCTTCTGGGTCTTCAGCCTGCTCATGTCAGCCTGTTTGCGTCTCTGGGCTTCCCTGACGTTGTCAGGCGTGACGGGTATTGTACCCTTCATCAGCAGGCTGACAACATCATGGTTCACCTTGTTGACCATGGTTTTAAAGAGTTCAAATGACTCGAACTTATAGATGAGCAGCGGGTCTTTCTGTTCGTAGGTGGCGTTCTGAACCGACTGTTTCAGTTCATCCATCTCTCTGAGGTGTTCTCTCCATGCATCATCTATGGTTGCAAGGACCGCAGTCTTCTCAAATGAGCGGAGCAGTTCCCTGCCCGAGCTCTCCACGGCAGTCTTCAGGTTGGTAACCACGTTGTAGGTGCGTACTCCGTCTGTGATAGGGACAACCACATTCTCATATGTGGCTGACATTCTTTCATATACATCCTTTAGCACCGGCAGGGCGGTGGATGAGATTGTATCGCTCTTGCGACGGTAGGCATCAAGCACCTTGGCATAGACCACATCTATGACCTCCTGGTCATTGCTCTTGCTGAAATCAGGCTTTGAAACCGGAGAGTCAACTGAGAGTGATCTGATGAGAGAAAACTGAAACTCATCAAAATCGCCGGTCTCCTTGTTTGTGGTGACGATATTGTCTGTTACGTCGTACATCATATTTGCAATGTCAACGCTGAGTCTCTCGCCCAGGAGGGCATGACGGCGTTTGCTGTAGATGACCTCGCGCTGCGAGTTCATGACGTCATCATACTCAAGCAGTCTTTTCCTGATGCCGAAGTTGTTCTCTTCCACCTTTTTCTGGGCTCGCTCAATCGATTTGGTGATCATGGCGTGCTGTATCATCTCCCCGTCCTTCAGACCCAGCTTGTCCATGATGCCTGATATCCTCTCCGATCCGAACAGGCGCATGAGGTCATCTTCGAGTGATACGAAGAACTGTGACGAACCGGGGTCACCCTGGCGTCCGGCGCGGCCTCTCAGCTGCCTGTCTACGCGGCGCGACTCATGTCGCTCTGTTCCTATGATAGCCAGACCGCCTGCCTTCTTCACTTCAGGGGTAAGTTTGATGTCAGTTCCGCGGCCTGCCATGTTGGTTGCAATAGTGACAGTACCGGTCTTACCTGCCTCAAGTACGATATCAGCTTCACGCTGGTGCAGCTTGGCATTGAGCACGTTATGTTTCAATCCCTTCATCTTGAGCATGCGGCTCAGCAGTTCGGATATTTCCACTGAGGTGGTACCCACGAGCACGGGTCTGCCTGCCTTGTTCAGGCTGACGATCTCGTCGATGACGGCGTTGTATTTCTCGCGTTTGGTCTTGTAGACAAGGTCCTCATGGTCGTTCCTTATGACCTTGACGTTAGTCGGAATCACAACCACGTCAAGCTTATAGATGTTCCAGAACTCACCGGCCTCAGTAATGGCTGTTCCGGTCATGCCTGCGAGCTTGTGGTACATCCTGAAGTAGTTCTGCAGTGTGATGGTGGCATAGGTCTGGGTAGATGCCTCCACCTTCACGTTCTCCTTTGCTTCGATGGCCTGGTGGAGGCCGTCGGAATAGCGGCGTCCCTCAAGGATACGGCCGGTCTGTTCATCAACGATCTTGACCTTGTTATCCATGACAACATACTCCACATCCTTTTCAAAGAGTGTATATGCCTTAAGCAGCTGGGTCATTGTATGCACGCGCTCCGACTTAACGGCAAAGTCCTGGAGCAGCTCATCCTTGGCCCTCATTCTTTCGGTCTCGTCCTTGACGCTCTTTTCAATATCAGCGATCATGCTTCCCACGTCAGGCAGGACGAAGAAGCTGGTGTCTTCCACGGAGCTGGATATAAGGTCATGGCCCTTCTCCGTCAGCTCTATCGAGTTTGCCTTCTCGTCAATAACGAAGTAGAGCTCCTCGGTGACCTTGGGCATCTCCTTGGAGTTATTCTGCATGTATAAATTCTCCGTCTTCAGGAGCAGGGTTCTCACTCCCTCTTCGCTGAGGTACTTGATGAGAGCGCTGCTCTTCGGCAGGCCCTTATAGGCTCTCAGGAGGAGCAGCCCGCCCTTTTCGTTGTCTCCGTCGTTGATGAGTTTCTTGGAGTCGGCCAGCAGCTGTGTCACCAGCTTTCGCTGTGCGCCCACAAGTTTCTCTACCTTGAACTTGTACTCGTCGAACTGCAGATTGTCGCTCTTGGCTGTGGGGCCGGAGATGATGAGCGGGGTTCTGGCGTCATCTATGAGCACCGAGTCGACCTCATCGACGATGGCGTAGTGGTGTTTTCTCTGGACGAGGTCCTCGGGGTTGATCGCCATATTGTCACGCAGGTAGTCAAAGCCGAATTCATTGTTTGTACCGAAGGTGACGTCAGAGTTATATGCCTTGCGGCGTGCATGGGAGTTGGGTTCATGCTTGTCAATGCAGTCGACGGTCAGTCCGTGGAACTCATAGAGGGGGCCCATCCACTCCGAGTCGCGCTTGGAGAGGTAGTCATTGACTGTTACGATGTGTACGCCCCGGCCTGCCAGGGCATTGAGGAACACCGGCAGAGTGGCCACGAGGGTCTTGCCCTCGCCGGTAGCCATCTCCGCTATCTTTCCCTTGTGCAGAGCCACGCCGCCTACTAGCTGCACATCGTAGTGGATCATATCCCATACTATCTCGTTCCCTCCTGCCATCCAGCGGTTCTTCCAGAAAGCCTTCTCTCCCTCAACGGTCACCGAAGGCCTTGTAGCTGCAAGATCGCGATCCCAGTCGCGGGCGGTGACCTCAAGCACCTCGTTCTCCTTGAACCGGCGCGCTGTCTCCTTGACAATGGCAAAAGCCACGGGCAGTATCTCATCAAGCTTGCTCTCTATCTTTTCGAGAATCAGCTTGTCTATCTTGTCAATCTGGTTATAGAGTTCCTCCTTGAGGTTGACATCCTCCTCGTTCTCGGCCGTTGCCCTGATCTCAAGTATCTGCCTGGTTTCCTCAGCAATATGGTCGCGTATCTCCTTCTTCAGCCCGGCTGTTTTATCGCGCAATCCGTCATTCGACAGTGCCGCAACTATGGGTGTCTCTTTTCCTATCTTACCCGCAAACGGATCAATCTCCTTCAGGTCACGTTCTTCCTTGTTGCCCAGGAACACACCCAGGACTTTACTGACAATGCTCATTTACTGTCTTTTTATAAAACTTCCGCAAAATTAATATTTTTTCCGGCCTGAGACATAGAAAAAGGCTGCTGTGGAGATCCACGACAGCCTTTCTTTGAATTTGTGATTTTCGATTTGCGATTTTCGATTTGACTGAGGACTGTTAATTTCTCTATTGCCTACTGCCTGCTGCCTGACCATTCCGTGTGCCAATTGATGGCAGACAGGTGTAGTCTTTAGCCCCTCAGGCGCATGATATCACGGTCAAGGAAATAGATGCCGGCTTCGCCTGCCAGAGAGAGTTTGTCAATGATAAGCTGTACGCTTGTCTCCTCTTCAACCTGCTCTTTTACAAACCACTGTATCCAGTTGGTTGTAGCGTAATCGTTCTCGGTGATGGCTGTTGCAAGTACCTCATTGATGCTGGCAGTGATGAACTGTTCATGTTTCAGCACCTCTTTGAAAATCTCATGTATGCCCTTGAATTTTACCGGGGGCTGTTTGAATGCGGGGATTACTGCAGCACCGCCGCGTTCATTTACGAATTTGATGAATTTGAGCATGTGCATTCTCTCTTCATCTGCCTGTGCATAGAGCCATGCTGCTATGCCGGCCATGCCTTTGTTCTCTGACCATGAAGCCATGGCCAGGTAGAGGTTTGATGAGAAACCTTCTCTTTCGATCTGCCTGTTGCAGATCTCTTCAACTTTCTTTGTTAACATATTATTGAATATTTAATGGTTCTTTTTTCTTCAGTAACAAGCGGCGGGTGATAATGTTTAGCCCAGCATCTCCTTTACTTTCTGGACAAGTTCAGAGGGTAGGAAGGGTTTGGGGAAGACATGATCTGCTCCCAGTTTGCTGGCCATCAGCAGGTAGCTTCCGGGGCCGGCCATGCCGCCTCCGCTGATTGCAATGATGAGTGTTGATGGCTTGATCTCCTTGATTTTCATTATCACCATCAGGCCATCCTCCTCCGGCATAAGGAGGTCAGTGATGACCAGGTCAATCACTGAGGGGCGGAATTTGGCCAGGGCCTCCCTCCCGTCGCCGGCGGTTATGACGGTATATTTTCGCTTCTCGAGGGAGTCCCTCAGCATCTCGCGCAGAACAGCGTCATCCTCAACAATCATTACTCCTGCCATTTCTTTCCTTGTTTTGCTTAAGGTTCCCGAAGGTAGGGTTTTTCGGGGAGAGAGCCAAATTTCACCGCGGGGACCAGCACATCAATCACAGTGCCTTTGCCTGTCACGGAGCTGACCTCAAGTGTACCATTCATCTCACTGACAATATCGCGTACAACAGTCAGTCCCAGTCCTGTTCCCTTCTCCTTTTTCCCTTCAGTAAAGAATGGCTCAAATATCCTTGCCACCGTTTCCGGTTCCATGCCTTTGCCTGTGTCGGCAAAGCGAATCCGGGCGAAGCCTGAACCTGCGTTGGTCACCCGGGACTCAACGGGCTTAACTGCACCGGCTTCCCTGCTCCCTGCCTCACTGGCGTGCAGGGCATCACCGCTGGCGACAGTATCAAGCGTGACGGTCAGGCTTCCGCCGGCCTCTTCGATCGACTGAAGGGCGTTGAATGCAATATTCAGGAAGACCCTGAAGAGCTGGGCCGGTTCAGCCTCAACAAAAATATCCGGGTTGACTATATTTTGTGTCACCAGGATGTTACTGCGAACCGAAGGCATTATAAAATCGATTGTCTCTGTTATGACATCGCCAACCCTGACCGGTATCTTCCCGCGCTGGGAACTGCGGCTTATATCAAGCATCTGTCCTGTAAGGGTCCTTGCCCTGTCGGCTGCCCCGATGATCCTGCTTACATTGCCGGCAGCCGGGGAGTTATCATCAATGCTCTCAAGGGCCATCTCGGCGTAACCATAGATGACTGTAATGATTGTATTAAGGTCATGGGCAATGCCTCCGGCCAGTGAGCAGATCCTTGCTGCAGGGTCTGTGTTGTTGCCTTCAGCAATACCGGTGGTCCCGCTTTTTCCTTTTGTCTTATCGGTTGTCACTGGGTGCAGGTAAACAGTCTAGTCAAAATCGAGGTTAAAGGTCTTCTTAAGGTCCTTCAGCGACGGGTTTTTCACGGCCAGGTGGTTGAACTTCTGTTCGGGCGAATAGAGTATCTCGCCTCTCTCGGTGGCCTCCACCGTAGTCTGCAGCCTCAGGGAGTTGTTGTGAAGCACCTGGCGCAGGTGATTCTCCAGGCGCGCCCGGTAGTTATGGTCGAAGGTCTCCTTGAGGGTGGTGTTATCTAATTTCAGAACTACAGTCTTGTCCGGAAGCAGTTCCGGTGACACGGCGGAGAGGGTCACGGCAATTCTGGGGCTCTCCTCTTTAATGCCGGCAGCAAACTCAGTCCATGCCAGTTTCAGCTCCTCAGGGGTGAAATCTTCCGTCTCACCGGGGGCCAGGGTATCAGGAGCGGGCTCACTGACAATGCTTTCTTTTTGTTTTGGAGCTGATGTGATATTCTTAATTGAGATTCGCTTCGGATCGTCATCCTTCTGACTGCCTTTTGGAGCTGCGGCGGCTGTTCCCTGTGCTGCAGCAGATGGTTTCGCCGTTTCAGTGGCCGCAGCCCTGGCGGGAGCCGGTGAGGAGATTTTTATGTCAGGCTCGTCGTCGTAGAGCTGGGATTCAGCTTTTTTTTTGACTCTTCTGTTGCTTTCTCCTGCGACAGATGGCACATACGCAGCAGTGCCAGCTCAATATGCAGACGCTGGTTCTTGCTGGCGCGGAAGTTCAGCATGCACTGTGAGCCGATGTCAAGGGCCTCATAGATAAATGATAGTGGAGCCCTGACGGCCTGTTCACGGTAACGCTGCCTGATTGAAGGTGATGTCTCAAGAAGCCTGACAGTAGCCTCATCACGACTCACCAGAAGGTCCCTGAGATGGTTATTCAGGCCTGCCATGAAGTTGTACCCGTCGAATCCCTTGTTAAGGATCTCGTTGTATGTCAGGAGCACCGCCGACACATCGCCTCCCATGGCTGCGGCCGTAATCCTGAAATAGTACTCATAGTCAAGCACATTAAGGTTCAAGATTACATCGCCATAGGTTATATTCTTACCGCTGAAGCTTACTATCTGGTCGAATATAGAGAGCGCATCGCGCATGGCTCCGTCGGCCTTGGTGGCTATCACGTGCAGTGCCTCATGTTCAGCCTGTACTCCTTCGTTGCCGGCAACCCAGCCCAGTCGTTGTACGATGTCATCAACGTTGATACGGTTGAAGTCGAAAATCTGGCAACGTGAAAGGATAGTGGGAATGATCTTGTGCTTCTCGGTGGTGGCCAGGATGAATATTGCATGTGACGGAGGCTCCTCCAGGGTCTTCAGAAATGCGTTGAAAGCCTGGGTTGAGAGCATGTGCACCTCATCTATTATATAAACACTGAACTTTCCGATCTGGGGAGGTATCCTCACCTGGTCAGTCAGGTTGCGGATGTCGTCAACACTGTTGTTGGAAGCAGCATCGAGCTCATGTATGTTGAACGATGCCTGGGAGTTGAATGAGGTGCACGACTCGCATTTGTCGCATGCCTCACCGTCAGGTCCGGGGCTTGAACAGTTGATGGTTCTGGCGAAAATCCTCGCGCAGGTGGTCTTCCCGACCCCCCTCGGGCCGCAAAAAAGATAGGCCTGTGCAAGAAAATTATTCCTTATCGCGTTCTTTAATGTAGTGGTTATGGTATCCTGCCCCACAACCATATCAAATGTGGCAGGCCTGTATTTTCTGGCAGATACAATGAAGTTATCCATAGCGGGTATCAGCAGTCTGTCTGGTTTATCAGTCACAAATATAGTCAAATAGTTGCGGGAATATTTTTTTTTAAGATTTATTGTCTTACTTTTGCAACCCGATTTATTAACACAATTATAAACTAAAAAAGAGATGTTGAATCAGTACGAAACCGTTTTCATTGCAACTCCCGTTTTGTCTGAAAATCAGATGAAGGAAGCGGTTCAGAAATTCAAGAAGATCATCACTGACAACGAAGGTGAGATCATTCATGAAGAGAACTGGGGTCTGAAGAAACTCACTTATCCCATCCAGAAAAAATCGACAGGATTTTATTACCTGGTCGAGTTCAGAGGGCAGGGTGAGTTGGTAGATAAATTAGAAGTGCAGTACAGGAGGGATGAGAGGATCATCCGTTTCCTGACCTTCCGTATGGACAAGTATGCTGTTGAGTATGCTGAGAAGAAGAGAAGAATGAAAGAAACCGAAAAAGTCAGGGAGGAGTAATCATGGCACAGAACAATTCAGAGATAAGGTACCTGACACCGCCTACAGTAGAGATCAAAAAGAAGAAATACTGCAGGTTCAAGAAGAACAAGATCAAGTACATTGACTACAAGGATCCCGAGTTCCTCAAGAAGTTTCTCAATGAACAGGGTAAGATTCTGCCACGCCGCATCACCGGCACCTCGCTCAAGTATCAGCGCAGGGTGTCCAAGGCCATCAAGCGTGCACGTCATCTTGCATTGCTTCCGTATGTTGCTGATCTTTTAAAGTAAAGGAGGAAGAGACATGAAAATTATTCTCACGCAGGATATGGAGAAACTTGGTCTTAAGAACGATATTCTTACCGTTAAGACCGGTTATGCAAGGAACTATCTTATTCCCAAGGGATATGCCAAACAGGCTACTGACTCTGCCGTCAAGGTTCACAATGAGAACCTGAAGCAGCGGGCGCACAAGGAAGAAAAGATCAAGGGTGAAGCTGAGAAGCTTGCTGCCAAACTCGCCGCCTTAAGGCTGGTGATAGGCGCCAAAGTCAGCACCGCCGGCAAGATCTTCGGTTCAGTCAATACAATTCAGCTGGCTGAGGCCCTGAATGAAAAAGGTTTTGAGATTGACCGCAAGAACATCATCCTTGGCGAAGATGCCATTAAGGAGATCGGAAGCTACAAGGCAGTTGTCAAGCTGCACCGTGAAGTCAAAGTTGATATCAGCTTCGAGGTTGTAGCCGAATAGACTGTCAGGAAACTGTCACGAAAATAATGCAGAGGCGGGTCAGTGACCCGCCTCTGCTGTTTTACTTAACTGCTACTGTCTCGATCTCGATCAGCGCCCCCAGTGGCAGGCCCTTGACTGCAAATGCAGCCCTCGCAGGCTGGTCTGAGGTATAGAACTGGGCATAGACCTCATTCATGGCTTTGAAATCGGACATGTCAGAGAGAAGGCAGGTAGATTTCACCACGTCATTCAGGGTGTACCCGGCCGCCGTCAGGATTGCCCTGATGTTTTTCAGCGCCTGTGTGGTTTGTTCGGTTATTCCGCCCTCAACGATCTTGCCGGTAGCCGGATCGATCGGCACCTGTCCGGAGATGTAAAGCGTGCCGTTGGCTTCCACGGCCTGACTGTACGGACCAATGGCTCCCGGTGCGCCGGTTGTGCTGATAATTCTTTTCATTCCTGATGATTTAATTTCGTTAATAATTCTCATGGTAATCCTTGCGTCTTTCGTACTTAAGATCCTGTAACATACTGGCCTTGGCCCTGATTGTGAAGTTCCAGCTCTTCATATAACCCACGGGAATCCATGAAAAGCTCATCTCCCAGCAGTGGAGGTCGCGGGAGATGCCTATCCTTGTAGGTGTGATCTCGTTCTGCCTGATATCGTAGCCCGTGTTGTATGTTATTGCCATCTTCGGTGTCAGCCTGACATCTCCCGATAATGACATTGTCTGGGTAATGTTCGTCCTCAGGCCGGGTTTGCTGTAGCTGAAGTTATAGGCCACCCTGAGCGACCACGGCACGTCAAACCGTACATACCCGAACTCATCGATGTTATTGTTAGACAGCGGCAGGTTCCTGCTGGGACTGTCGCCATCCGTACCGGCCTCTTCTGCAGGCTGGCCGGTACCCTGCCTGCCTGAAGCTCCCATATTCTGTTGCTGACTGGCACTCTCCTTTCCTCTCAGCAGCCGGCCCAGGTCAAAGTCGAGACTCATATTCAGGTTTGTAAGCCTTGCAAGCCCCTGGCCCTGTGTGACTGCAGCCCTCGAGATTGCCGTCCCCTTGTCACTGATAGCGTACAGATTGAAGGTGCTGCTGGCCTGCAGGTTGATGTTCTCGGCAAGGGTGGTGCGGAAAGACATGCCAATAGGCGACCAGTTCAGCGAGTCAGAGAAAATATTGTAGGATGTATTCAGTGAGAGGCTCTCAATCAGCTTGATCTTTTTTGGTTTGCCCGTCGTATCATCTTTTGTGAAGACCTTGGCCTCCAAAATATTGGATAGCCCGAATGAAAATGATCCTGACCTCATCCCGGTTGAGGGAGTGCCGTAGATGCTGCCCTCATAGATAGAATACTCACGCGTTTTGCCCAGAGTATCATACTGTACTGTCTTGGACATGTCAGTCGACAACCTTCCGGATTCGGGTGAATAGGAGAATCCAATTGAAGGTTTCATCACATGCCTTATTGATTCCACCCGCGACCCTTTTTTTGTAAACTGAAATGTTCCGTAAACCGACGGATTGAATGAGGCGCTGACTGTTGGCACCAGGGCCTGTCCGTAGGTAATGCCCCTTATTGTATCATTGATGACTGACGGGATGACCCTGCCCCTGGACTCATCGTAATAATCGGGGTCCCATCTCTTCTCTATCTGCTGGGTATAGAGCACCCCGGTATAACGCAGCGAGGGTGAGATGGAAAAATTATTGAACGGCCTTATCTGGAGGCTCAGCGGTATCTCATGCTTAAAGCCGTTCTTCATGCTCTTCCACATGGCACTGGTGAAGAAGAGGCTGTCATATGTGTCTATCTTATTGTCAACAGATGCCGTATACTGGGTTGTAAGGTCGTGATACCACCTGGATTTGCCCACCAGCTTCCTGGGCTTAAGCGGGTAGATGCGTGAAACGGTGAGGCTGGCCTTGGGAAGGTTGAGCATCATGGTTTTGTTCTGGACGTTCTGCGACTGGTTAAGGCTGGTTGAGAAGCTGAACGGTGTTCCGGCCCAGTTTCTTGAATAGCTGATGCTCGACTGCCGTGTGGTTGTGACATGGTCGGCAACCTCGTAGCTGTTGTTCCTGTCATAACCGCTGGAGCTCATATTGACGCTGGCAGAGAAGCGTGAGCCGGGGTTTGCCTTGGCATCCTGGGAATGAGACCAGCTGACGCGGTAATTCGTCGATTTGCCGTAGTCAGGCAGTCCCTTGTAGCTTGTGATGTTGTTGGCATAGCTGAACCCGAATGACCCCGAGTAGCGGTACCTGACCCTGTATGAAGTGCCTGCGTCAGCCAGCCATGTGCCATTTGTATAGATTGACCCCGTCAGCTTAAGGTCGAAATAGTCGTTCAGGGCGAAGTAGTATCCGCCGCCTGAGAGGTTATAACCCCGGCGTGCCTCCTGTCCGTACTTGGGCATTATGATGCCGGATGCTCTCTTCTGCTGCACCGGGAAGAAGCCGAAAGGGAGTATCAGCGGAAGGGGGATATCGGCCACAACCATATATGCCGGCCCTGACACTATCTTTTCCCCCGGATAGACCTTGGCCCTTGGAAGGGCGAGATAGAAATGCGGCTCCTCGGCGTCGCAGGTGGTGAACTTGCTGCGGTTGACATGCAGTGTGCCATCCTCGTGTCTTTTGGTGGTCTGGCTCTGAAGGAACCCTCCCTCCTGCTCGGTGGTGACATTGCTTATCACCCCCTTCTTCGACTTGAAGTTGTAGGTCAGTTCCTTTGATTCGAACTCCTCCGATCCGTCCTTGTAGATGGGTTTACCCGCCATTTTGCCTGTCGAGTCTATCCTTCCCGTGGCATAGACTGACCCGGTCTCCAGGTCGAGGACAATGGAGTCGGCTGTGAGTACAATTGTACCGTAGGTTACCTGGGCGTTCTGCACCAGGCTGACCTTTTTGGTGCGGAGGTTTGTCATCATGTATCCGTCGGCACTGTAAACAATTGGTTCGTCAACGGCTTCAGAAGATATGATAAGTGGCAGCTTCTCACCAACCGTATCCTGCTGAGATGCAAGTTCATCAGCGATCTTTTCAGTTGCCAGAATAAAGGGTGCCTCAACCAGCCCCTCTTCAGTGACCCCGGAAGTGTCAGACAGCTCTGCAGGGACCATGCCGGGAGGAACAGTCCTGAGAGTGTCAGGTAACCCGGACGGAAAGGCTGCAGGGAGGGTGTCAGGCACTACGACGGGCTGAGCTGCTGTTCTGGCTGGCTCCTGCGCACACAATGCCGCGGAGAAGAGAAGCGGCATGAAAATTGTCACAATCAATCTTTGTGCGTGAAAATGCAAGTTAAATGCTATTTTTGCGTAGTTGTAATGCATATCTGGCATGCAAGCGACAAAACTAATTAAAATTCTCAAGGCAGTAATGCGGCATAGCACCAAAATAAGAGGGTTAAAAGATATTCTGATATGGACCTTTGCACTGGCAACAATTACCATGCCAGCAAGCCTCTGGTCGCAACCGGTAGCCGCCGAAAATGAATGGGTGGTGGTGATTGATGCGGGGCACGGCGGCAAAGACCCCGGAGCAGTAGGAGCCATTTCAAAGGAGAAGAACATTAACCTTGCTGTGGCCCTCAAGGCCGGCAAGTATATCAGCGAAAACCTTAAGGATGTAAAGGTCATCTACACCCGCACTGACGACACCTTCCCGGGACTGGCAGAGCGGGCAGAAGTTGCCAACAAACACAAGGCCGACTTATTTATATCTATCCATTCAAATGCCATAAGCGACAAGCGTTTCACAGGCGCAGAGACTTATGTCCTGGGACAGACTATGGATGATGCCAACCTTCAGGTGGCCATGAAAGAGAACTCTGTGATAACTTTTGAAAAGGACTATAAGACCAAGTATGAAGGATTTGACCCCAATTCAGCTGAGTCCTACATTATTTTTTCACTGATGCAGAACACCTATCTCAAGCAGAGCACTGAATTTGCCACCATGGTCCAGAATCAGTTCAGGGACCGTGTCGGCAGGAAGGACCGTGGCGTGAGGCAGGCCGGATTCGTGGTTCTGTGGAGAACCACCATGCCATCAGTGCTGATTGAGCTGGGGTTCATCTCCAATCCTGACGAGGAGAAATATCTCAATTCGGCACAGGGGCAGGATTATCTTGCCTCGGCCATCTACCGTGCCTTCAGGGATTACAGGCAGACAATTGATAATCGGTCCGGCATCAGGGCCGGCACTACGGTCCGGGTGGCTGAGACACGGGAGGAAGTGCCCGTCAGTACTGGCAAACCGGCGACAGGCATTGATGCCAGGCAGGTAAATGACACTGCCGGTAAGCCGGTGGCGGGCGGTGATGGCAGGCCTCTGAATGAAAGCACAGCAAAGCCCGGCAACCCCGTTGATTCCAGGCAGGCTGGCGACAGTGCCACAAAACCCGTTGCCACGGTCCGAAGCACTGCAACAACTCCGCCCGGGCAGCAGACCACCGTGCCCGATCAGCAGACCACCGCGTCCGGGCAGCAAACCACCGCGTCCGGGCAGCAGACCACCGCGCCGGCAGAGGAGATTACGCTAACCCCTGCAGCAGCGGCAGACGACATTCTTTTCATGGTACAGATCTCTGCTATGCCTAAGAACAGGGAGATGACCCAGAGCCAGCTGAAGGGCCTTGAGACAGTAACAAGGATAGAGGATGGTGAACGGACGAAGTATGCTGCCGGCAAATTCCAGGTTTATGATGACGCAATGAAATACAGGCGCATTCTTACCTTACGGTTCCCGGATGCCTTTGTTATTGCCGTCAGGAACGGAAAGACAATGCCTCTCAGGGAGGCCATAGAAGCAAAAAAACAAAAGTAAACTCTATATGAAGATATCTCACGAGGTCAAAGTAGGAGCCGTAGCGGTAATAACAATCGGCGCCTTCATCCTTCTGTTCAACTTTCTTAAAGGTACCGCCCTGTTCACAAGTACAGACACCTATCATATTGTCTACGACAACATTGCGGGCCTGACAGAGTCGAACCCGGTGGAGATCAACGGTTACCAGGCCGGTGTGGTGCAGGATATACATCTCATTAATGACGGGTCAGGACTGATACTGGTCTCACTCTCGGTAGACAGGGGTTTCAAAGTCCCCAATGACTCCAGGGCGGAGATTACCACGGCTACACTCATCGCAGGAATGAAGGTGGTTATTCGCATGGGCACAAGCAACACCATGTCACACAACCACGATACCCTGGACGGCTATGTAGCCACCTCAATCATTGACAGGCTCAGCCAGACGCTGTCACCCCTGGAAGGGAACATTTCCAATATGATTGTCACGCTCGACTCTGTAATCTCTGCACTTAATGATGTCTTCACTCCGGCGATGGCCGAAGATATCCGTTCGGCTATGTCGAATGTAAGCGATGTAACGGCCGACCTGAAGGAGGTGTCAGCCAGCGGAAAGGATGACCTTGCCGGCGCCATCAATGATCTTAAGGTATTCACAGCAATGCTCTCCGCCAACAGTTCCACCCTTGATTCAACCCTCAAGAACATAGAGGAAATCTCGGGCGCAGTGGCAGCAGCTGATCTTGGCACCTCACTTGCCTCGCTAAGGTCATCCCTGGCAAATCTGGACGGAATTGTCAAGGGAATAGATAACGGTGAAGGGTCGGCGGGAAAGCTTGTGAAAAACGACAGTCTCTACACAAACCTGAACAATACCCTCTACAATCTTGACCTTTTACTGCAGGATCTGAAGGATAATCCTAAGAAATATGTCCACTTCTCCCTTTTTGGCAAAAAGGCTGAGTGAATTGGCTAAATAGTGCTAAACAGTATTGGATCATAGCGTTGCAGGCCCCTTTTTGGAGGGGGGGGTGCTTCGGGATAAAAAGACAATATCATCCTCTATATTTTAATCCGCTGGGAGACATCACCTTCGCCTTATGTCCCTGATAATGAATACTTTATTTTTTTTGACGAAGATTTGCAGGTATAAGGACCTGATGTTCATCACAGTATAAAATAAATGGAAAAGTCAAGCGAAAAAAATTTTTTTTTTTACCTTTTTTTTTACAAATATTGTCCCGGGTTTCAGCACCGAAAAAAAAACAGCGATTTTTTATAATTTCAATCTGAATGAACAAGTCACACGATGAGGTTTGGAACAACTGTCTGGAAATAATTCGTGACATAATTCCTTCGGCCAGCTTTAAAACATGGTTCGAGCCTATTGTTCCTCTCAGGCTCGAAAAGAA